>NZ_SMKO01000216.1 GCF_004348685.1 Nonomuraea deserti
CGGCAGGCCCTCCGTGCCCAGCTCCAGGCACCCGCCGACGAGCACCATGGCGTCGCCGGCCCGGCCGGTGAACTCGTTGATCAGCCGCGTCTTGCCGCCACCCGCCCCATCCACGAGGGGTCCTGAGCCACCACCGTCACCCCGGGCTGCAGCAGGTCGGCCAGCTCGAAGTCGTCGAACCCGACCAGCGCCAGCCGCCGACCCGCGAGGGCGCGCAGCACGGTCACGGTGTAGCGGCCGTTGCCGGCGAACACCGCCGTCGGCGGATCGTCGAGGGTCAGCATGCGGGCCAGGTCGGCGCGTACCGCCTCCAGCGACGGCGGCCGCATCGCCACCAGCCGCTCGTCGTACAGGCCGCCGAGGGCCGCGCGGTAGCCCTGGAGGCGCTGGGCCGCCGTGAAGATGGCCGGGTCGTCGCCGAGGAAGGCGATCCGGCCGTGGCCGTGGCCCAGGAGGTGGCGGACCGCCTGCCCGGCCCCGCTCACGTTGTCGGCGAGCACGGTGTCGACGTCGAGCCCCGCGCCCGGCGGCCGGTCGGCGAACACCACGGGCGTCCCGGCCTCCAGCTCGCTGCGCAGGTACGTGTGGTCCTCGCCGGCGGGCACCACGATCAGCCCGTCGACCCGGCGCGCGCAGAACGTCTCGACCAGCTCGCGCTCCCTGCCGGGCTGCTCGCCCGACGACCCGCTCAGCAGCAGGCAGCCGTGGTCGATGACGACCTCTTCCACGGCCCTGCTCAGGCCGGAGTAGAACGGGTCCGCGACGTCCTCGATGACCAGCCCGATCGTCGCGGTCCTGCCTCTGCGCAGCACCCTCGCGCTCTCGTTGCGGCTGTAGCCCAGCCGGTCGATGGCCGTCCGCACCCGCTCGGCCGTGGCGGGGTGCACGCCGGGTTCGCCGTTCACGACACGCGAGACGGTCTTGAGCGCCACGCCCGCCGCCGAGGCGACGTCCTTCATCGTCGGTCTCACGCCAGGATCATGTCTCACCGACGAGGGGTCCGACAACGTTGTCAACCGGTTATGCCAGAGTAGTCGCCTATGTCGTTGCGATCTGTGGCGCTCGTCGCGGGATTCGTGCTGGCCGCGCTCAACCTCCGTCCGGCGATCGCGGGGATCTCGCCGCTCCTCGACGAGATCATGGACGACGTCGGGCTCTCGCCGGCGGGTGGCGGCGCGATCACCACGGTCATGGTGGTCTGCCTGGGCGTTTTCGGGCCGGTGGTGCCGCTGCTGGCCCGGCGCATCGGGCTCGACCGCACGCTCCTCGCCGGCCTGCTCGTCATCGCGGCGGGCGTCTCGCTGCGCGGTCTCGACGGCGCGCCCGTGCTCTACCTCGGCTCGGCCCTGGCGGCCACCGCGATCGCCGTCATGAACGTCGCCATGCCCGGCGTCGTCAAGCAGCACTTCCCCTCCCGGATCAACCTCATGACCGGCGTCTACGTCTCCTCCGTCGTGGCCGGCGCGGCCACCGCCTCGGCGCTGGTTATCCCGCTCGAACACGCCACAGGGTACGGCTGGCGCGGCATCTCGGCGTTGCTGGCGGTGCCCGCGCTGCTCGCGGCCGTGCTCTGGCTCCCGCAGGCGCGGCGCGGACGCGCCGGGGGACAGGACGGCCCCCGGCCGATCGGCATGGTGCTGCGCAGCCCCGTGACGTGGTACGTCACCGCCCTGATGGGGCTGCAGTCGCTGACCTTCTACGTCATGCTGGCCTGGCTGCCGACGATCTTCCTGGAGGCCGGTGTGCCCGCCGACCAGGCCGGCTACCTGCTCAGCCTGACGAACCTGGTCCAGGTGGGCACCTCGCTCGCCGTCCCCGTGCTGGCCGGGCGGCGGGCCTCGCAGGCGCCGTACGTGGTGGGCGCGGGGGTGCTGACCGTGCTCGGGTACCTGGGGATGCTGCTGGCCCCGACGACCCTGCCGTGGGTGTGGATGATCGTGCTCGGCGTCGGCCAGGGCGCCTCGTTCGTGCTGGCGCTGCTGATCATCGCGTTGCGGCCGGCGAACCCGGCCACGGTGACCGCGCTCTCGGCGGTGGCCCAGTCGGTCGGATACGGCGTCGCGGCGCTCGGACCGATGCTGTTCGGGCTGCTCAGGGAGGTTTCGGGTGGGTGGTCGGTGCCGCTGATGGCCGGGCTGGGCGTGCTCGTGGTGCAGATCGTGGCGGGGTGGCACGCCGGACGCCCTGCTACGTTGGGCAGGTAAGGCTTACCTACGAATATGCGGGGGTTCGCGGTGCTGACCGAGGTGCTCCAGCGGGTCGCCGACGCGCGTGGCGGGATCCTCGGCGTGGAGCCCCGCCTCGTCATCGAGCCCGACGAGAGCTGGACGCCCGCCGCCGAGCTGGTGCGGGAGCCGTACACCCTGCTCACCGAGCTGGCCGACGAGACGGCCGCGCGCTGGAACGCGCCGCGGCACGTCGGCGCGGCGCTGTTCTGGAAGACCTACGGCTACTGGCACACCCTGCCGATGGTGCTCGGGTGGGCGCTGGACGGGAAGGTGCCGCTCATGCGGCTGCGTGACACCTACTTCAAGGTGTCCGCCGCGGGGGTGACCCTCGCGGCCACGCGAGTGAGCTGGGGCTCGGGCGCGGGCGCGATCGGCGAGGCGCTGGCCGAGTCTCAGGCGCCGCTGGTCAAGGCCCTCGGCTCCCTGGCCAAGGTGGGCGAGCGCACGCTGTGGGGGTCCACCGCCGAGGCCGTCGCCCATCCGCTGACCTCGATCGTCGAGGGCGACTACATGCGGTTGCTGAAGGAGGTCGGCCCGCCGGTCGACGGGCTGATCGAGCCCGCCGACGACGGCTATTTCCGCAGGACCTGCTGTCTGTGGATCACCCTGCCCGACGTGGAGCCGTGCGGAAGCTGCTGTGTGCTCAGGCCACAGAACCGACCGCGGGCCCGACCGGCTCGTCCAACGGCCTGAGCTCGTCGGCGTAGCTCACCGAGACGCGGCGCATGACGCCGCTCGACTCGATCGAGTACTGGCCGAGCCGCCACAGCGGCGGCGAGTAGGCGTGGATGGAGACGCTGTGGTCGACCGCGCCGGTGAGCCGGTGGATGTGGTCGGGCCCGAACGAGAACGACTGGCCCTCCGTCACCACGGTCTCCAGGTGCTCGCCGCCGATGCGCGGGTTGCACTCCAGCAGCGCGCCCCGCACCACGTGGACCGCCCCCGAGGAGATGTCGTGGTCGTGCCAGCCCGTGTCGTCCTCGGGGCGCCAGCACAGCAGCCAGACGTCCACGTACGCGTCGCGGTAGAGCGAGGCGTAGTGCCTGCCGCCGTCGGCGGGGAAGTCGACCTGGTCGCGCCACTCCTCCGGGCGGGCGGCCAGGTCGTTCACCAGGTCGCGGAGCTCACGCCGGTCGAGAGTGCGCTCCGGGAGCCGGGCACAGGTGCCCCCGTCCTGGATCTGGTCGGTGCTCACGTACGAGTCTCCTTTCTGCTGAGTAGGCGGCGGGGGTTGACGACCCGGATGGCGTGCGCGGCCGCGGCGCCGAGTCCGGGGTCGGGTGCGGTGGCATAGGGCGCGTCGGAACCGTTGACGACGACGTCGATGCCGAGCTCGCGGACGATCGCGTCGATCGCGCGCGGGCCGTACGAGGAGGTCTCCACGAAGAAGCCGGGGTCGACCAGGCCGCGCCCGCCGCCGCCCCTGGCGATGAGGCGTTCGGAGTGCAGCGGCGCCAGCCCGGCCAGGAGGGCGAAGCAGACGCGCAGCCTCGGGTGCCGGGGCCTGACGACGGCGTGGAAGTGGTGCCAGGCGGCGTGCATCTGCTGCACGTACGGCACCAGCGCGGGCCACCACGGCGGTGTGCCCCCGGAAGGGGCGGCCGGCCCGGGGTGCACGAACAGCGGCAGGTCCAGGCCGGTCAGCACCTCCAGCAGCCGGTCGTCGGGCACGGCCGTCGCGGGCATCTGCAGCCCGGCGAAACCCCTGGCGAGGTCTTTGGCCAGGCGGTCGGGGTCGACGTCGCTGTGGCAGGTGGACGCCCACGCGCCGAAGGGCTCGCCCAGCGCCAGGGCGCCGTCGTGGTAGGCGTCGATCAGCGGCCAGGACTCCTCGGGCGGCAGGAACTCGATGCCGAGCGGGCTCGACAGCGACACCAGCGCCAGCTCCAGGCCGGTGGTGTCGCGGTGCTCGTGGTCGGCGGGGTCGACGTCGTAGGGGGGCTCGCCGTCGAGGAGCAGCGTCCAGCCGTCGAGGCGGGGCGGGGAGGTGCGAGCGCGCAGGGCGTCGACGAACGCGCCGGTCCACAGGTGCTGGTGCACGTCGATGCTCACGGGTCACTCCTTCCCCTATTTCCTACTCACAATACATGCAAAGCGTCTGTGCAGCGAAATCCGTAACGTGAAACGGTTCAGTGATACGGTTCAGTGAACCGCTTCACCTGACGTTTGTCAACAGCCCGAGCGCCCAAGGGCGGTCACGGGGAATCGGGTCGTGCCGCTCGACACGCGGTGCGCCAGGATGGATGCTGAAAAGCATGTCCTCACCGTCGGAAGACGGAGCCGACATGCCTGCGTCGGGAATTCAGCTTCTGTCGGTGGCACCCAATAGGCTGGCCTAATGCCTCGAAAGAGAGCGACGATCCGCGAGGTGGCTCAGGCGACGGGCCTGTCCCCCGCGGCCGTCTCTTACGCGCTGCGCGGCCTGCAGGTGTCCGAGGAGACGAAGGAGCGCGTGCGGGCCGCGGCGGCCGAGCTCGGCTACGAGGCCGATCCCATCGCCAGGGCCCTGGCCAGCGGCCGCACCGGCATGATCGGCCTGCTGTGCGGCTCGCTGGAGGACCTGTGGCAGCAGTCCCTGGCGGTCGGCATCAGCAGAGGGCTGCGCGAGAAGGATCGTTACGCGCTGATCCTCGACGCGTTCGGCGATCCCGCCAGGGAGCGGGCGCTGGCTCAGCAGCTCCGCGACCAGCGGGTCGACGGCATGATCGTGCAGCCGATCGACCCGGCGGCGGCGTTCTGGCCGGAGCTGTGCGAGTCGCTGCCGGTGATCGCGGTCGGCGACTCGATCGCGGGCACGGCCGGCGAGGTCGTCTTCGACAACCGGCGCGGCGTGACCCTGGCTCTCGAGCACCTGCGAGCCCTCGGCCACCACCGCATCGCCGTGCTCACGCCCACCCGGGCCAGCACGCCCGACCGCCCCGCCGACGTGCACGTGATGGCCGAGGCCGAGCGGCTGGGCCTGGACATCCAGGTCGCCACCTCGCCCCACGGCCTGGCCGACGCGACGGCGGCGGCCCACGACATCCTGGCGGCGAAAGAGCCGAGCGCCGTCTTCTGCTTCGCCGACTCGATCGCCTACGGCGTCTACGCGGCCGCCCAGGAGCTCGGGTTGTCGATCCCGGGCGACGTGTCGGTCATGGGCTACGACAACCATCCCATGTCGGGCCTGCTCACGCCCGGCCTGACGACGGTCGACTGGGGCATCGACGGCATCGTGCGGGCCGCGGTCCGGCTCATGTCGGCGGCGGCCGACGGCGGCACCCGGCGGCGGCACGTCGTGCAGGCGCCCGCGCTCAGGGAGCGCGGCTCGGTCGCCCGGGCGTCCGGCCTCCAGTGACTCTTCACCCCAGGTGTCCCGGTGCCGAAAGGGCACGGCGCGACTCCTCCAGGTCGTCGGTGAGCGGCCGGTCCGGGGGCGGAGCCTGGCGGGCCCTGAGGGCCGCGGTGCGCTCGGCGGCCAGCACGAGCGCCAGGGGCTCCAGGCAGCGCAGGGTGAGGCGGGCGGCCTGGGTGGCGAAGCTCGCGTGCTCCTCCGTGCCGAGCGAGATCACCGCCGTGCCCGTCGTCACCGGCACCGCGAGGTGGCGCAGCACGGCCATGGCGTCCTGGGCCACATATTCCAGGATCAGGGCCCCGGAGGAGCCGCGTTGCCGGGCGAGGAACGGCAGGCGGCCGGTGTAGGCGGGGTCCATGAGCGCGGCCAGGCGGGCGGTGCTGAGCTGGGCGGTCTGCACGATCGCCGCCCGCAGCGCGTCGAGGGCCAGCGCCACCGGGGCCGCGTGGGAGTTGCCGTTGTGCCAGGCCAGAGTGCCGGAGATGAGCGGGTTCTCGGTCGCCGCGTTGAGGTCGATCTCGATCGTGGCGGTGGTCCGGTCGAGCGCGTCCACGGCCGCGCCGTGCACCTGGGCGAAGGCCCGGAATCCGTACGGGTCCTGGATGCGGGTGGCCAGCCCCTGGCTGAGCAGGGCGCGCAGGCGGGCGGCGACGACGGCCTGTCCGGGATGGGGGCGGGCCTCCTGGACGGCGGCGGCCAGCGGCTCCGCGGAAGCGTCGACGGCGGTGAACGACATCGCGGCGACGTCGACCGCCGCTTCGAGGAGCAGGCGCAGGCGGTGGCAGGCGATGGCGGCGTCGGCGAGCGTGGCGGCTCCCGAGCTGATGAACGGCAGCGCGTCGCTCGACGCCAGCGGGAAGCGGGGCTCCTCGGCCGGCGAGGCGGCCGGCGAGGCGCCGTTGTGGCGCCAGGGGAGCTCGCCCAGCAGGCACAGGGCGGTGATGGACAGGGCCGTCAGGTCGCCGGTGCCGATGGCGCCGTACGTCCTGATCGGCGGGGTGAAACCGGCGTTGACGGCGTGCGCCAGCACCGGGAGCACGGCCGGGTCGACGCCGGATCCGCCCGCGACGAACTGGTTGAGCCGGACGACGAGCATCGCCCTGGCCCGGGCGGGCGAGATCGGTTGGCCGGCGCCGCACGCGTGGCTGCGCAGCAGGTCGAGACCGGGGGCTTCCACGGTGACGGCCTTGTTGGCGCCGACTCCGGTGCTCCGCCCGTAGACGGGGCCCCGCAACCCCTGGGCGGTGGCCCACGCGACCCGGGCCCGATCGAGGGAGGAGATCGTGACCCGGGCCCCGTCGTACGCCGCCTCGTGCACCTGCGCGCACGTCAGGCCGGCGCCGTCGAGCTCCATGGGGGACTCAGTCGTTGTCGGGGATGAACAGGCCGAGCAGCCAGCTCACCACGCTGATGATGATCGCGCCCCAGAACGCGGCCGGATAGAAGTTGTCGACGTGGAAGGGGATGTCGGCCTGCTCGGCGATGAAGCCCGTCAACAGCAGCATGGCGGCGTTGATCACGAGCAGGAAGAGGCCCAGCGTCAGCACGATGAGCGCGCACCCCAGCGTCTTGACGATGGGCTTGACGATCGCGTTGATGATGCCGAAGATCAGCGCCACGATCACCAGGACGCCCCAGTACTGCGCCGTGTTCGTCTCGAGATCGACGCCGATGCCCGGGACGAGCTGGATGGCGACCCACAGGGCCACCGCTGCCGCAAGGGTTCTGATGATGAATCTCACGCTGCTTGATCCTCCCACTTGGGAACGGCGCCGCGATAGAGGCGCGAGCACAACGATGCGCGGCGGTCACCGTCGGTAGTCGCCGGTTATGGCCCGTCCTGCTCGGGAAGGTGCGTGCAGGGGAGGTACGAGATGAACGCGAACGGGCTCGAGTCGTTGCCGGCCAACGAGTTGCACGATCGGGCGGTGCGTTATGCCGTACGCCATGGGGACCTGGGGTTTCTGTGGGACCTGCTGAAGGTGATCCCCGCCGCCGAGGCCGCCACCGGTCACCATGACGAGAGCGCCAACGACCTCAGCCGGGTCTCGGCGCTGCTCAGCGACGCCATCGCGTCGGGCGAGGGCGAGCTGGGGGAGGCGTTGCGGCCGATCTACCTCGAATATCTGCGCAAACACCCCGACGCCTAGCCCTCGCCCCGATTCAGCCCGCCAGCTGTTCCTGGCTGCCGCTGTACTGGGCGAAGCCGGGCGTGCTGACGTCCTGCCCGTCCCGCAGAATGATCATCGTCTGGTAGGGTCCCGACTCCCCGAGCCGGGCGGCGAAGCGCCTGGCCAGGACGGGCCCCATGGCGTAGATGGCGGTGGCGTAGGCGTCCGCCATCCCGAGGTCGGGCCCGATCACCGTGACCGAGCCGAGCCCGCGCTGCACCTCGCCGGTGCGGGGGTTGACGATGGGCGCGCCGCCCGAGGTGGCGATGCCCAGGTCGTGGGCGAGGACGACCTTGCGGACCAGGTCCGTGTGCGGGTCCCGGATGCCGACCCGCCAGCGCTTGCCGGGGGCGGCCGAGCCGCGCAGCCTGATGTCTCCGCCCGCGTTGATGCGGTGGTCGCCGGCGCCCGCGTTGACCAGCGCGCGTGACAGGCGTTCGAGTGCCCAGCCCTTGATGTAGCCGGACGGGTCGGTCACGCCGTTGATACGGGCCTCGAACCAGCCGTCCGTGAGCCGGCTGAGCTCGTCGCAGCGGTGCAGGACCTCGATGAGCTCGGGGATCTGCTTGATGGTCTGACCGCGGTTGAGCCGGCCGATCTGGCTGTCTTCCTTGACCGGGCTGAAGGTGTCATCCACCCACCTGAGCCAGGCGAAAGCGTCGTCCAGCAGAGGGGTCAGCTCGCGTGCCGGGAGCGCCGTGCGGATGTCCACGCTGACGGGCATACCCATGACCATCTCGACACGGGCGGTTCCGGGGAAAGTCGTCACCTTGCCTCCTTCCGTCCCTACCGTCTCAGATCACGCGTAACGTCGGCCTAAACCTTATGTCCATTTTCGAAACGGATCTGTGATCTGGGGACGGCGAGGCGTGACAACGCGCCGCTGACGTACCGCTTGAACGGGCGCGGGCCGGCCACCACCACCTCGCGCTCGGCGATGTCGGGGATCTCGCGGCTCAGCCCGGAGGCGCTCAGGCGCTCCTTGACCCTCGGGTCGTGCTCCCGGCCGACGACGAGGACGAGACCGTAATCGGCTTCCAGGTCGCGCAGCTCGTCGGTGGCGCGCTCGGTCCGGTAGACGGCCACGGTGTCGGCGGCCCTCGCCAGGCGGGCGCGCAGGGTGCGCGGATCGACGCCGGTGGCGATCAGCAGGACCGGCCTGCTCTCCTGCTGGACGCGGTGGCTCAGGACCGCCATGACGGTCGCCAGCGCGTACAGGAGCAGGCAGGCCACGCGGCCGGGCTCCGTCGCCTGAGGCGCCGTGCCGACCTGGTACGCCACCAGCAACGCTCCGGTCAGGTAGCCGCCGAGCCGCAGCCGTTGCCTGGCCTGCTCGGTGCGCAGGTGGCCGGCGGCCTTGACGCTGAGCAGGCCGATCCCGGCGAGCAGCGCCGCGGTGAGGTAGGAGGTGGGGCTCCACGGCTGGCCGAGACCCGGTTGGATCGCCCCGAACTCGGCTACCGCGACACCGCACCAGAAGAGGACGGGACCTTGGTTCGCATTCGCCTCGCTAGCCATGTCCATCACGGTGCTGAACGAACATGAAAGCTTTCTGAGCACAGCTGAGGAATCAGCTGAATGGGCCACCGCCACGCCCCTGGACCCGCCGCTGCGCGGGGTGGCTAAGGTCGGGAACATGGCAAATGTGCGTGTGGAGCGGACTGATGACGGCGGATTCCGGGCCACGAACGCCCGCGGCGCCGAGGTGCGGATCGGCGGTGGCGACGAGGACGGCGTGTTCACGCCGGTCGAGCTGCTGCTGGCGGCGGTGGGCGGATGCAACATCGTGACCGTCGAGCCGCTCACGGCCCAGCGGAACAAGCGGCTCGTACGCCTGGAGATGACCGTGCAGGCGGAGAAGGTCGAGCAGAGCAAGCTGGGCCCCGTGACGGTCACCTATGACGTGGAGCTGCCGTCGGAGGACGCCCGCGCCGTTTTCGAGGCGGTGGCGAAGCGGGTGCACGAGAAGTACTGCACGGTGAGCAGGTCACTTCAGGAGGGTACGGAGGTTCGGTTGGAACTTCCGTAGGTGGGATTAAACAGATATTCGACCCCGTTATGACGCGACCGTTGCATTCGTCTCGGTAGCGTTGTAGCAGGTCGAGAGGCCAGTAGACCTTCACCGAAGCGGACGCGGAGGGGGACCGCGGTTCGCCAGTGCGGGACCGCCGGCGTTTTTGGGGGAAGACGTCGGCCTGGACCGCCACCGATCGGGCCGGGCAGCTTTGGGGGAACTGCCCGGCCCGATCCATGCGTATCCTCACCTTTCGTGAAAAAGATTCTCATCGACTGCGATCCCGGCATCGACGACGCGCTCGCGCTGGCACTGATCGCGGGCTCCCCGTCGGTGCGCCTGGCCGGCATCACCACGGTGGGGGGCAATGTCGACCTCGAGCTCACCACCGCCAACGCCCTGGCGCTCAGGGAGTTCCTGCGGCTCGGCGACGTGCCGGTGACGCCGGGCAGCGCCGGCGCCCTGCTGCGGCGCACCGTACGCGCCGCCCACGTGCACGGCGCCACCGGGCTCGGCGACGCGAGGCTGCCCGTGGCCGAGCGGGGACCGTCGCGGGGGCACGCGGTCGACTTCATCGTGGAGACGCTGCGGGCCGATCCCGGCGAGATCACCCTGGTGGCCGTCGGGCCGCTGACGAACCTCGCCCTCGCCGTACGCCGTGAGCCGCGCGTCGTCGAGTGGGCCCGCGACCTGGTCATCATGGGCGGCTCCTTCACGCGGGGCAACCACAACCCGGCGGCCGAGTTCAACATGCTGGCCGACCCCGAGGCGGCCGCGATCGTCTTCGACGCCGGGTGGACGGTGACGATGATGGGGCTGGACGTGACGCTGTCCGCCGTGGTCACGTCCGGCGTGCTCGACCGCATGCGCCCGCTCGGGCGGCTGGGCCGCGACCTGCTGGTGCCGGCGGCCCGGTTCTACGGCGTGGTCACGGCCGACGGCGGCCCGGCCATCCACGACGCGTGCGCGGTGGCGTACGTGCTGGACCCGTCGTTGTTCACCTGCGTCCCCGCCGTGGTGAACGTGGAGACGGCCGGGCTCTACACCCGGGGGATGACGGTGACGGACTTCAGGGTCGGCGACCGGCGGGCGAACGCGCAGGTGGGAACGTCGCTGGACGTGAAGCGGTTCTGGGACCTGGTGCTGGGGGCGTACGAAGGGCTGGCGGCCCGGTTCGGATGATGTGCGGGCACTGTTCGGCGGCTGATACAGTTACACCTGTTGCGCCGCTAGCTCAGTTGGTCAGAGCAGCTGACTCTTAATCAGCGGGTCCGGGGTTCGAGTCCCTGGCGGCGCACCCTGACAGAAACCCCAGTTCAGTGTGCTGAGCTGGGGTTTCTTGGTTCTCGGAGGACCTCGGGCGAGGTCGAGGCGCGCCGGTGGTTGCTCGTCGGTAGGGTTCGGGCACATTGCGGGGTGTTCCGGTTGCCGGTTCGGGGCCATGGTGTCCGTCGGGCTTCGACGCTGACGCTGCGTTGCGCGAGGGCGTCGACGTACTGGCCGCGCAGGCGCCAGACCCGAAGACCGCGGTGGAGCGCGCCGCCAAGGCCGGGCTGACGCATCTTGATCTGGACGTTGTCACCATGACTGTCGCCAACACCGCCACACCCAAGTCCGATGGCGTCCCCCGCATCGACCACCAACTCGACCCTCTTGATGGCATGCTTTGCGCTGGCCTAAGCCACGAAGGCTTGCAAATGATCACTATTAGGGCATGGCATACTCATCCGGCCGTCAGCCGGATACGAACGCGACCACCGAGATGGCGCACAGGGCCAGCCCGCAGCCATGCCACATAGTTGTCCGCTCCCGCAGCACGATGGTGGCCAGCGCCACGGTGACGGCGGGATAGAGCGAGGCGATGACGGCGGACATGCTGAGCGTGCCCGCCTGGGTGGCCAGAAAGTAGCAGGTCGTGCCGGAGACGCCAAGAATGCCTGGCCAGATCGCCGCCCGCAGCGGCTTACGGTGCACCGGCTCGGCACCGCCACGGACGGAATACAAGACGCCACCGCGCGATGAGAAGGCGACGGGCCGTCCAGGGGTCGGGTGGCGTTGAGCTCGAAGTGGTTCAGTACGTGCTCGTCGAATACGAGTCGTCCGCCGTCTACGCCGAGCACCACAGGATGGACCTGGAGGATCAGGCGGTCGAGCACGCCGCGTCGCATCATGGAGCGGACTAGCGTCACACTGCCGCACACCAGTAGCTCTCCCTCCTGTTTGAGAGCCTCGATCCCCGCTGCGAGGTCCCCGGCGCGGAAGCTGGTGTTCCGCCAGCCGCTCCTGCCGGTCAGGCTGTCGGTGAAGACGACCTCGCGCTTGCCGTTCATGGTGCACACCAAAATCTCCATCGAACTCGGGGCGGTTCATATGAGACGGTCCGGCCGGGAGGTTGCTTGTCTCTTGTGCACCAGCGCGGGGGTGTCAACCACCTGGCCGGCTTTCCACACGGTTCGTTTGCTCACCTGGTGCACTGAGGCGTACGGCTCGATGGCTTGTCCCATGTCGCCTGTTGCTGGCGGCGCTGTTGGCCGAGCAGGAGCGCGAGGTTACCGACGATCTGGCCGGGCTGCTGCTTGGAGGATGACGAGTCTATAAATGATCATCGTCCCCCTTCCCGTCTCGTCGCTCCTGCCCTCGAGAGCGCGTCACTTACGGGGGAGGTTTCGCAGCGCGATCAGCAGCACGGCAGCGGCGCAGATCAGGGTCGTGGCGCTGATGAGAGCGACCGTGTGGAAGGCGTCGGTGAAGGCGGCGCGTGCTACGGTCAGCAGCGCTGCGGCCGCGGTGTCCGGCAGACTTCCAGCCGCCGCGGTGGCGGCCGCGATGGTGTCACGTGCGCCTTCTGCGGCGGCAGGAGAGATCCCGCTCGGCAGGTCATCAGCCATCCCCAATCGGTAGACGAGTGTCCCGATGCTGCCCAAGACGGCGATGCCGAGCGCGTAGCCGCACTCGTTGCCGGTCTGTGCGAGTCCGGCGGCCGAGCCGGCACGCTCAGGCGGCGCGGCTCCGACCACCACGTTGGTGCCCAGACCGACCAGCGGCCCGCCGCCGAATGAGGTGAGGCAGAATCCGACGATCAGAAGCGTGGGGCCTGAGGCCGTGCCGGTCTGGGTCAGGATGAGCAGTCCGATGGCCGAGACGAGCAACCCGCCACTGAAAAGGCGGGAGGTGGGGATGCGACGTGCCAGGAGCGGCGCGACCTGAAAGCTGACGATGGCTGCCGCCATGCCTGGCAGCATCGCCATGCCCGTCTGCAGCGGGGACAGGCCATAACTGAGCTGCAGGTACTGTGCCACGAACACCATGGTCCCGCCGGACAGCATGGTGTAGAGGAGCATGCCGCACAGTGTGGCGCTGAAAGCCCGCTCGGCGAACAGACGCAGGTCCAGGAGTGGGCTGGCGAGCCTGCTCTGGCGACGGGCGAACGTTACGGCCATGACCAGGCCGAATCCCAGAGCAAGAAGTGCCGACATCTTCCATCCGTGTGCTGCCGTCTCCTTGAGCCCGTGGATGATCGACAGCGTCGCCACGAGCGACAGGACCACGCTCGGCAAATCCATCCTGCCGGCAGTAGGATCACGAAACTCTGGCAGCAGCCTCGGGCCGATGACCAGGAGCAGGATCATGGGCGGCACACCAAGCAGCAGCACTGATCCCCACCAGAAGTGTTCCAGCATGATCCCGCCAAGGAGGGGGCCGAGGATGGCTCCGGCGGTGAAGCAGCCGGCCCATACCCCGACTGCGGCGGCTCGTTGTTTGGGATCACGGAACATATTCATGATCAGCGCGAGGGTGGACGGTGTCAATGTGGCACCCGCGATCCCGAGCAATGCTCTCGCCGCGATGAGCATCTCGGGGTTGGGCGAGTAGGCAGCGACCAGCGAGGCCAGGCCGAAGGCGGCGGCGCCCGTGAGGAGCAGCTTTCGGCGGCCGATCCGGTCGCCCAACCCGCCCATGGTGATCAGCAGGCCCGCGACCATGAATCCGTAGATGTCCATGATCCACAGCTGCTGTGTGCTGGTGGCGCCCAGGCTCGTGCTCAGGTGCGGCAACGCCAGCAGCATGACGAAGGTATCGAGAGAGATCAGCAGGGTGGGCAAGGCGAGCACAGCCAGGCCCGTCCATTCCCGGCGTCCGGCTCGGGCGTCTCCCGGGAGAGTGGTCGGCGTGGAATTCGATGTGCTCATGTCGCGCTGCTCTCGAGGTGTGAAGGAGTCGGCGGCAGGGACGCGATGACAGCGCGTGAGGCGTACGTCCTCCTGTTGCTCAACGGGTTGAGCCAGAGGTCACCACTCCGGCTGACAAACCTCATGCGGCTAGTGCCAACGTCGTGCACGCCGATGTCGTCATCGGGCGCGCTATTGCTTGCTGACAAGGCCTATCTCCTAAAATTCGAGGGATGACGTGAAGCGGACGCCCGCGGGCGTAGGCCACTGGCGGGCAGGTGCGGTATCGGGCGGGTCGAGGAGACGACATACTTGGGGTACCAGAGACCCTCGCTCATTGCCGATCTTCAATCGCTGCAGAACAGCTCAGATCAGGCATTCAGAAACATCTGATAGAGGTTCTAGGCGTGCGCCGGGGCAGCCACGTGATAGGACAGGGCTCCAATGCCTGAAGCGAGCGTTCGGGTGCCCAACAGGTCGAGCTTGTTTTCATTGCCCTGACCGAACACCATATCGTCGACCGTTCCTACGCCGGCGAAATGTGGGTGCACCCAAAGGTGCAGCTCATCGAGCAGTCCATGTCTCATGAGTGCGCGGGCGACGGGACCGAAGCAGCGCCTCGGCCTCGAAAAGCTGTTGCAGGGCGATCTCAGCCGACTCCTTCGGCGTACGGGAAATGCCAGGTATCCATATGGTTGACGATCCCGTCGATGCTGACGAACGTCGAATCAACGATTTAAGCCATGGTTCTTGACCTTCTTTCGAGAGTGAGTAATGCGCCGTCCGTTTCGATTTTGTGCGGTGATCCCTTGAACGGGCCGGCTGTACCGTTCAGTCCTCACCGAGGCGGCCCCGGTCAGGGAAAGGCTGAGTGTGCATGTCAGCACTGCGCGGTGTGCATCAATCGGCTGCTGCGTCCTCAGCCTGGCGTCGTACCGAAGATCCGGTGCTTCCTTCCAGTCTCGGTGCGCTGGGCGTGGCCGAGCATCTGGCGGGGGCCAAAGCCGGTGGCTTCTGGATGAACCATGAACAGCTGGCCCAGGGCTCGCCGGGCGCTGAGCCCTGGCGACACGTCGGCGGCGGGCACTTTGTCGACACCGTCGCGGCCGTCGACGCGGGTGAGCCCGCTGGTGTCCATGGGAGCGTCGCCCGCATCCGGCCTCGGAAGTACGGAGGTCCACTTGACTACCCTCATCGGTGGGCCGTGACCGGACTTGGCGGCTGGTTACCTGCCCTCACCCGGGCGGTGGGCAGAGACAGCGTTCTTGCCAGCGAAAGCAGACGCCGCTTCGGTCTTGGCTGCTGCCTCGGCGGGCTGTAGCAGGGCAGATGGCGCGGTGTGATGCATCCTCTGCGACGAGGGCTACGACTCCGCGGGTCGTCGCGGCTTGCCTTCCCACGAGGTCTCGGTGCCGCCTAAGTCGAACAGCACCTGTTTGCATTGGCGTGCGGCCACCCCCTCCAAATGGTCGGTGGCGTAGGCGCCGAGAGGGCAACGTGCGGTTAGGTCCGCGACGCCGACGCCGTGGCCAAGCTTGATGCCTGTCGGCCAGAGGACGATCAGTAGTGGAACGTGGTGCCGCCGGCCCCTCGACGGAAGGCCGTGGCCGGTGGGCGAGCACGAGGACCAGCGTGTGGAAGGGCGGGTCGGGCCCCCACGCGCCCTTGTAGCCGGGGTCGTCCTGCCAGCCGGGAGGACCGAACTTGCCGGCGCGCATGATCTCGGCGCCGATGCCGGAGCCGTGCATCGTGGCGAACGCGTTGTCGGCGCCGACGCTCCCGCACCGGCCGCCGCCCATCTCGTGCCAGTACCGGATGGCGAACATCCAGTCGTGGATGCGCTCGCCGGCGTGGCCGAACGGGGCGTCGGCGGCCTGGCCCTCGCCGGTGCCGAAACCGCCCAGCGAGACGGCGAAGTTGTGGACGCGAAACTTACCCATGATCGTTTCCTTCTTCAGTAGCTCAGGACGTTTCGGCTCGGCCGTGAATTCGTCCAGGGGCATCGCGACATCCGGCACAAATGTGCTGGTGCCTGGCCTGAAAAAACTGTATCCCTCAGACACTGTGTATAGTAGAGACAGTTCTGCGGGAATGGCAAGAGGGAGCGCGGCGATGCCAGTCAACGAGGATCCGAAAGCAGTGGCCGAGCTGCTGTGGGGTCTGCGGAAACCGTCCAGCAGAGGCCCCAGGCCTGCCTTCGACCTGGACCAGGTAGCCGGGACCGCGGTGAAGGTAGCCGACACCGAGGGCCTGGAGGCGGTCTCCATGCAGTGGCCGTACCGGCTACCTACGTAGCTTCGCGGACACGTGACCGCCGGGCAGGATCGGTCCCGCGCCAGTGGTCGTCCAGATCACCAGTGGTCGCTGGTCCGTGAGAACCAGAGCACCTCGGTTGCTTTGCTGTAGATCAACAGGTTGCTGTCATCCTGAATCGCGAGAAATGCCCACGGCTCACGGTCTTGGAACTCCACAGCGCCTTCTTCTTGGCGTTGCAGACGACCAGGTTGCCGTCCTTGGCATCGGCCGCGTTAGGGCGTGTCCTGTGTGGTGAGCCGGATGAACCGCTTGTAGCAGCACAGTGCAGCAGCTAGGCCGAGAAAGGCCAGGTAGTTGCCGGAGTAGCGTTCGTAGCGGATGCTGAGTCGTCGATAGCCGGTCAGCCAGGACATGGTCCGCTCGATCACCCAGCGATGCCGGCCTACTCGCCTACCGGACTCGACTCCCTTGCGCGCGATACGAACCGCGATGCGCTTGCCGCGTAACCATCGACGCAGGTCATCACGGTCATACGCCTTGTCTGCGTGCAGCTTGCCGGGCTTGATGTGCCCGCCGTGGCGAGGGTCGCGTCTCATTTGGAGCTCGGTCACGATGGGCTTGAGACCCTAGCTGTCGTGGGTGTTGCCAGATGAGACACCGACCACGACGGGCAGTCCGGACCGGTCGGACAGGATGTGCATCTTGGAGCCCGGCTTGCCCCGATCCACGGGACTCGGACCTGCAAGTTCGCCCCCCTTTGGCCCGCACATGGGCGGAGTCGAGCACGACGCGGGAGAGGTCGAGCACGTCGGCGGCAGCGAGTTTGTCGAGCATGGCCTGGTGCAGTTCGGCCCACACGCCGGCCCTCGACCAGATCAGAAAGCGGCGGTGCGCGGTGGACGTCGATATCCTGGAACATGGCGGCAGGGCCCGCCACGCACACCCACTCACCAGCACGTAGACGATGGCCGCGCCGCTTCATCAGGCGTGTTCTGCGTGCCACCGCCCTGTGGACGCACCCGTGCCGGCGGTAACAACGGGCGGACGATCTCCCACCACCGTCCGGGACGATCCACCCCCTCGGCCATGTCTCACTTCTCCCGAACTGCCGCCCACCGGCGGTTTTTCATCAATGCACGCCGCGCATGACAGCGATGACCATTTGGCCTTTCCGTCTTCCGAGGTCACGCGGGCAGGCTAGCTTCACCGGAGCCTGCTCGACATCACGGCAAGGATGAGTATGACTGACGCACCCCGCATGGTTGCGTCCACGGGAGTGGTGTACGAGTTTGGCCTGGTCGCAGGCGTGGCGTCGTGAAATGAAGACGGCCATCGAGTGATCCTTCGAGTAGCTAGATCGAGATCGAAGGAGAACCAGTCGATGGCC
>NZ_SMKO01000217.1 GCF_004348685.1 Nonomuraea deserti
CGGCGGGAGGGGACGCCCCACGCCGTCCGCGTCGGGGTGGGCCGGCGCGCGGCGTCCCCTCCCGCCGCCGGGCCGCCGCGACAACCCCCTGGGCGGCGTTCTGCTCACCGTCGTGCTGGTGACCGCCATCACCTCGACGACGGCCGTGGCGTTCCGCTCCCGACGATGATCAGCCCGCGAGCGCCTCGGCGCGGGTCTCCAGCGTTGCGCGCAGGTCGGCCGCCTCCTCGGCCGCCTTGGCCGTGTCGGCGCCCGCATTGAGCCCGTACGCCTCGAGCGCCTGGTCCAGCAGGGCCGTGGCGGTGCCGCCGGCCAGCAGGTCGCGGGTGAGGGCCGCGTGCTCCCGCTCGTAGAGCTTCTTGAAACCGGCGTCCTCGAGGAACCTCTCCTTCAGCGCGTGGCCGGCGCGCCCCCCGGTGGCGCGCCGGGCGCCGGGCTGCTGGCCGGCGGTCGGTCGGCCCTGCTGTCCCGCCTGCTCGCCCTGCCCGGGCAGGCCTGCGCGGGCGCCTCGGTCGCCGGGACTCCTCCTGCCGATGGCGTCGTCGCGACCGGCTGTGGCGTCCCCTTTCAGCGCGAGGTTCAGGTCCCAGCTGATCACTCTGAACTTCTTCGTGCCGACGTCGTACCAGAGGTAGTAGTTGTTGCCGGGGCCCGCCATGTCGTCGTGGTTCAGCAGGATGTTCTGCAGGGCCGCGTAGCGGGCGAACGACGTGACATCCAGCCGCTCGGCCAGCCCAGAGGCGAACTCCTCGGCCGAGGCCTGCTCCACCCATCTGATCAGGTCGATGACCGGTTGCAGGTCGCGCCGGCCCACCTGGTTGACCTGCTTGAAGTCGTCGACGTACGCCGTCTGGTCCTCACCCTTGTACGTGAAGCTCCCGGAGGCGAGCGACTTGTAGAGCACGCCGTCACCGAGCCGCTCGGCGTACCCCTCGTCCAGGTACTCGACCAGGAGGCGCGGAGCGGACGCGCGGCCGTTCACGGAGAAGGACGCGTAGGCCGACCGCTGGGAGGGCTCGCCCGCCGCGCCGACCAGGGCGATGGCCACGGCCTCGTGCAGCAGGGCCGACGCCCCCAGGGATGGGCGCACCGCGAGCTGGGAGTGGCCCTGGTAACGGCGGCCCTCGACGAATTCGTCGAAGCTGATCAGCCAGGGCAGGTTCTCCGGCTCCTCGGCCTTCAGCGCCGCGCCGCGCCCGCGGCCTTGCCGCTGCCCGCCCGCCGGCGGCTTGAAGCCCGCGGGAGGCTCGGCTCCGTCGGGCGGGCGGAGCCCCTCCGGCGGATTCCCGCGGCCCGACGTGTCGCGCGGCCGGGTCTCCCCCTTCCACGTCAGCGCGTGCAGCGTCGAGTTGCCCTTGAGCCGGATGCCCACGCTGGGGATCGTGGTCCCGTCGATGGTCAGGTCGGCCTCGACGTACTTCTTGTCGCCGTCCTTGAAGTACTCCGCCAGCATGTCCTGATAGCCCTCGCCCCGGAACGTGAGCGCCACCTCGTGCGGCGTGGCGGCGTCGAACAACTCCTTGGACCCGGCGAGATCCCGGACGACGACGTCGGCCGAGGCGCCGGCCGAGGCGGTCCGCACGCTGGTGACGTACGGGCGGACGGTGCCGCTGCCGAAGACGCCGTAGCAGGCGGCCAGGAACGCCACGCACGTCGCCACGAGCTTCCAGTGGTGCCGGAGCCGGACGGGGATGCGGTGTCTGAGCCGGGCCATCGCTACAGGTCGCTCTGGTCGTAGCCGGTCAGCACCGTGACCGACTGGCCGTGGTTGCGCTCCCGCAGCCCGGAGATGAGGTCGGCGGGCTCGCTGCCCTTCTTGATCCGGACGGTGTACATCAGCTCGGTCAGCGCGCCGGCCCTGATCGACTCCATGCTGACCAGCTCGAACTCGTCGGTGTGCCGGACCAGGACGTCCTGGACGGCGTGCGTGTAGTCCTCGTCCGACGGCACCTGCACCTTGACGACCTGGCGGCGCACGTTCAGCTGGAACCAGTTGAACCTGCTCATGATCATGATGATCAGCGAGATCGTCACCGCGGCCACCACGGCCAGCAGGTAGAAGCGGGTGCCGACGGCCATGCCGACCCCCATCACCAGGAAGATGAACCCGACGTCCCTGGTCTCCTTGATCGCGTTGCGGAACCGCACCACCGAGAGGGCGCCCACCAGGGCGAAGGCGCGGGCGATGTTCGAGCCGACGACCAGCATGATCAGCGAGATCAGCATGCCGAGGACGACCAGCGTCTGGACGTAGGACTGGCTGTAGGAGACGTTGCGGTGCGTCGCCCGGTACACCCAGCCGATCATGGCGCTGAGCACGAACGACAGCGACATCGCGATCGCGATGTCGGCCACGCTGAACGTGCCGGACAGGTCCTGGAAAGAGAAGTCCATGGGTCATGCCTCCGCGCGGGCGGTCAGGGCCGACTGGAGTCCGGGATCCAGGTCGTGGCCGGGGATGTGGAAGATCGAGCGTGGCGCGAGCCCGTGCGCCTCCACGCTCTGGCAGTACTTGGAGAGCCGCACCACCTGCAGGTTCCGCTCGGCGGTCAGGTCGGTGAGCCAGTAGGGGACGCGCTCGTTCGCCTTGACCTCCATGATCGTTTTCCCGGGCGGGACGATGAACCGGTTCGCGGCGTCCGCGCCCAGGTGGAAGTCCCGGTCGCGACCGCGTACGCGCTGGTCGAAGGTGACCCGCAGGCCCACGTCCGCGCCCCGCCCGACGTAGGCGTGCCGCTGGTAGCCGGTCATCGCGGTGGCGCGCAGGTCGAGCCGGCAGACCAGGTCCAGCACCTCCTCCAGGAAGCCCCGCTCGGACGGCTCGTGCCCCACCTGCTCCCGCCCGTCGCACAGGCGCAGGGCGTCCCGGTACGGCAGGCGTACCCGGCGCTTCTGCGTGACCCGGTTGACCCGCTGCTTGATCTCGACGTGGACCGGGGTCTCGCCGGTCACCGCGAAGCGGTCGCCGTAGTGGCGGATGCGCAACTTCCTGCGGAACCTGAGGCCCTCGATCTTCTCCCAGTAGAAGCGCAGCCGGCGGGTGTCGTAGTAGACGCTCCAGACGCCGTAGCCGCCGTCGCCGCTGTGGCGGTCGCGGTCGAGCACGTTCTCCATCTCGTCGCGCAGCTCGCGGGCGACGGCGGCGTCGACGAGATATTTGATCTCGTACCTGTTGAACGCGTGCAGCCGGCTGGGGGCGCGCAGCGCGTGTCCCGCCTCGCCGGGGGCGCCGGCCGCCGAGACCTCGGGCCGGGGTGCGGAGACGGGGCGCCTGCGGAATCTTCGCAGCATGTCTCTCCCTTCGTGTCAGCCCATAGGGGACAGCAACAACCTGGGAATAGTGTGTGAACCCCGCCGCACCGCGCGATGAACGCGCGTGCCGTGACCCGCCTCAGGCGCTCCCCGGCCCCTGGGTCCGCCCTTCGACCGGCCCGTGGGCCGGCCCGCTGATCGGCCCCTGGATCGGCCCCTCGACCGGCCCCTCGACCGGCCCCTCGACCGGCCCCTCGACCGGTCCTTCGACCGGCAGGACGACGCGGAAGGTGGTGCCGCCGCCGCTGCGCGCCTCGATGCGGCCGCCGTGGGCCTCGACCAGCGCCCCCGCGATGGCCAGCCCCAGGCCGGTGCCGCCGCTGTCGCGGGAACGGGCGGCGTCGGCCCGGTAGAAGCGGTCGAAGACGTGCGGCAGATGCTCCGCCGCGATGCCCGGCCCGGCGTCGCGCACCTCGATGACCGCCGCCCGCCCGGTCACCTGGGCCCCCGCCCACGCGACCGCGCTCGCGTCGGTGGTCCCGCCCTCGGCCCACGCGGCCGCGTCTCCGTCCGGCGTCCGGGTCGTGGCCCGCCGCTCCGCGCCCGCCTCGCCGACGGTCACCCGGACCGCCGTGCCCTCGGGGGTGTGGGCCACGGCGTTGCCGACCAGGTTGGCGACCACCTGGTGCAGGCGGTGCTCGTCGCCCGTCACCCGTACCGGCCGCTCGTCCAGGACCAGCTCGATCGACCGTCCCGGTGCGCGGGCCCGCGCACCGTGCACCACGTCGCCCACGACGACGTGCAGGTCCACCTCCGTCAGGTCGAGCGCCCGCTCCTGGTCCAGCCGCGCCAGAAGCAGCAGGTCCTCCACCAGCACGCCCATCCGCTCGGCCTCACCCTCGATGCGGCTCAGGATGCGCGCCACGGCGGGATCCGGCTCGCGGTCACCGTGCCGGTACAGCTCGGCGAACCCCCGGATGGACGTCAGCGGCGTGCGCAGCTCGTGCGAGGCGTCGGCGAGGAAGTGGCGCAGCCGCTGCTCCGAGCGTTCGCGCTGGCGCAGGGCCTCGCCGAGGCGGCCGAGCATGATGTTGAGCGCGTTCCCCAGCCGCCCGGTCTCCGTGCGCGGGTCGCTGTCGGAGACCCGCCGGTCGAGCTCGCCGCCCGCGATCGCGGTGGCGGTGCGTTCCATCCGGGTCAAGGGGCGCAGGCCGAGCCGGACGACCGCGAGCGCCACCGCGCCCAGGAGCACCAGCACCAGCGCGCCCGCCGCCACCTCGATGATCAGCAGTTGCCGAACGGTGCTCCTGGCCGCCTCCAACGACATCGACACCACCGCGCGGTTGCCGTCGGGGAGGGCCACCACGAGCGCGCGCCAGTCGGCGTCGCCCGACCTGCCGGCCACGGTGAAAGGGCGCGGCGGGAAGGCGGCGATGACGTCCGCGGGGACGTCCGGCCCGTCGGCGGGGCGGGGGCCGCCGCGGGCGGGCGCTCCCGACGGGTCGTGGAAGTCCACCCGGAACTGGCTGGGCAGCTCCACCTCGCCCCTGCGCGGCGGCCGCACGCCGGGGGGCGGCGGCCGTCCCTTGCCGAACGTGGCCGCGAAGGCGGTGAGCTGCGTGTCCACCCGGGACAGCAGCGAGCGGTCGAGCAGGATCACCCCCGCCGTCGCGAACACCGCCAGCGCCGCCGCCGACAACCCGAGCAGGGCGGCCAGCAGCCGGTGCCGCAGCGGCCAGGCCCGTCCGATCGGCCTCATCGGCCCCGGTCCAGGAGGCTCTGGTCGCGCAGCGAGTAGCCGACGCCGCGCAACGTGTGGATCAGCGGCGGGCCCGCCACGTCGATCTTGCGGCGCAGGTAGCTGATGTAGGACTCCACGATCCGGCTGTCGGTGCCGAAACCGTGATCCCACACCCGGTCGAGGATCTGCGGCTTGCTGACGACCCGCTCCGCGTTGATCATCAGATAGCGCAGCAGGGCGAACTCCGTCGGCGACAGGTGCACGCGCCGTCCGGCCCGCCGTACGACGTGGGTCTCCTCGTCCAGCTCCAGGTCGGCGTAGCGGAGCAGCCCGTCCTCGTGCGCCTGCTCGCGAGGGCTCGTGCGGCGCAGGATGGCGCGGATGCGCAGCACGACCTCCTCCAGGCTGAACGGCTTGGTGACGTAGTCGTCGCCGCCCGCCGTCAGTCCCGCGATCCGGTCGGCCACCGTGTCGCGCGCCGTCAGGAACAACACCGGCGGCCCGCCGCCGTCCGGCCGCAGCCGCTGCGCCACCGCGAACCCGTTGAGGTCGGGCAGCATCACGTCCAGGACGATCAGGTCGGGACGCTCCTCGCCGACGCTCTCCAGCGCCTGCGTGCCCGAGGCGGCCGTACGCACCTCGAAGCCGTTCAGCTGCAGGGCGTCGAGGAGCAGCTCGCGGATGTTGGGCTCGTCGTCGACCACGAGGACCACGGGGTTGCCGGCGGTGCGGGGGCTGGGTGCGTCCATGCGCGCTGTTGTATCCGGTCTGCCTGGGAGTTGTGTGAGAGCAGCCTAGGGCGGATATTCGCGTGCTCCGTCCCCATGCCGCGTGCCACACTGGCCGCCGGATCGGCGGTGATCAGGGGGTGCGATGGCCGACGAAGAGGTGCTGGCCGGAGGCGGCGTCAACCACGTGGTCAGGGTCGGCGCCACCGTGCGCAGGCCGACCGGCCCCTGGACGCCGGCCGTGCACGCCCTGCTCGGCCACCTGGCGGCCCGCGGGTTCACCGGGGCGCCCAGGAGCCACGGCGTCGACGGCCAGGGCCGCGAGATTCTCGACTTCGTGCCGGGCCGGACCGCCGACTACCCGCTGCCCGGCTGGGCGCGCTCCGACGGCGCCCTGGTCGCGGCCGGCGAGTTGCTGCGCCGCTACCACGACGCCACCGCCGGCTTCGCGGTTCCTGCTGGCGCGGTCTGGTATTTCCCTCCGGTGAGCCCGGCCGAGGTGATCTGCCACGGCGACGTCGCCACGTACAACTGCGTGTTCCGCGAGGGGCTGCCGGTCGCGTTCATCGACTTCGACACCGCCCACCCCGGGCCGCGCGTCTGGGACGTGTCCTACGCCGCCTACCGGTTCGTCCCGCTCGGAGACCCACGGCACGCCGACGCTCTCCCGGTCGAGGAGCAGGCGCGGCGGCTGCGCCTGTTCGCCGACGCGTACGCGCTCGGCGACGACGACCGCGGCGCGCTCGTCGAGACCGCGCGGGCCCGCCTGGAGCATCTGGTCCGTCACATGCACGAGCGGGCGGCCGCGGGCGACGAGGCCTTCGCCGGCCACGTCGCCCGCGGCGACGACGTCCTCTACGAGTGCGACATCGCCCACCTGACGCGGCACGAGGCCGTGCTGCGGCGTGAGCTCACTTGCCGAAGCCCACGGTCAGACCGCTGAGCAGCTGGCGGCGGCCCACGATGTAGAGGATCAGGATGGGCAGCGTGGTGAGCACCACGGACGCGAGCACGGCGGGCACGTTGATGCTGTACTGCCCCTGGAACGACCAGAGCGCCAGCGGCAGCGTGCGCTTGTCGGGGCTCTGCGTGAGCACCAGCGGCAGCAGGAACCCGTTCCAGATCGTCAGCGCGTTGTAGATCGTCACCGTCACCACGGCCGGCCGCGTCAGCGGGAACGCCAGCCGCCAGAGCATCGCCGTCTCGGTCGCGCCGTCCAGGCGCATCGAGTCGAACAGCTCCTTGGGCACGTCGCGGATGAAGTTGGACAGCACCAGCACCGACAGGGGGATCGCGAACGCGATCGACGGCAGGATCAGCGCCAGCAGCGTGTCGTAGAGGTGCAGGCGGATGATGATCAGGTAGACGGGGATGATCGTGGCCTGCAGCGGGATGGCCAGCCCCATGAGGAAGAGCGAGTTGGTCAACCGCAGGAACCGGCTCTGGTTGCCCGCCCGGATGATCGCGTACGCCGCCATGAAGGAGATGAGCACCGCGGGGATCACCGCGCCCAGCGTGGCGACCACGCTGTTGACGAAGTACAGCGGAAAGTCCGACTCGATGACCATCACGTAGTTGGCCAGCGTCGGCTCGCCGGGCGGCACCAGCGGGTTCTCGGCGTAGTAGTTGCTCTGCGACTTGAAGCTGGTGATGACGATCCAGTAGATCGGCACGACCACGATCGCCAGCCAGATCCAGGAGCCCAGGCCCGCCACCCAGTTGGGGCGGCTCCTGGGCCGGCCGCGGCGCCGGTGCCGCGGCTCGGGCCCGCCGATGACCTCGGGCTTCGTGGTGAGCGTGGACGCCATGTTCAGGCCCCTTCGAGCTGGCTGTGGCTTGCGTCGCGGCCGCCGAGCCGGCGCAGCACCAGCGCCAGCACGAGCCCCACGAGGACGAGGATGACCGCGATCACGCTGGCCGGGCCCATCTGGCTGGCCATCCACCCGCGCACGTACATGTCCAGGGCGAGCACCCTGGTGGCGTCTCCCGGTCCACCCGCGGTCAGCACGAAGATCAGGTCGAAGAAGGTCAGCGAGCCGACGACCATGAGCGTCGAGGATGTGATGATCGTGTACTTCAGCTGCGGCAGCGTGATGCTGAAGAACATGCGCACCCGGCCGGCGCCGTCGAGCTCGGCGGCCTCGTACATCGAGCGCGGGATCTGGCGTACGCCGCCCTGGTAGATCAGCGAGTGGAACGGGATGAACTGCCAGGACACCACGAAGATCACCACGCCGAACGCGAGGTACGGATCGCCGAGCCAGTCCTGCACGAGCAGCGGGATCTGCAGCCCCGCGCCGAGCCCGAAGTTCGGGTCGAGCAGCGCTTTGTAGGCGATGGCGATGGCCGCCGAGCTGAGCAGCAGCGGGATGAAGTACACCACCGACAGGACCGCACGGTAGCGGTGGTGGTTGGCGAGGAACGTGCCCAGCAGGATGCTGGCCGGCGTCTGCACCGCCCAGGACAGTGCCATCACCAGGAACGTCACCCACAGCGCGTGCGGCAGCCCCGGGTCGGCGAGCACGTTCGCCCAGCTGTCGACGCCCGCGAAGTGGATGTCGCCGAGTCCGTCCCACGAGGTGAAGCTGAGCACGAGGACGCCGACCAGCGGGATCAGCCCGAACCCGGTGAAGAACAGCAGCGCCGGCACGGTCATCCACGCGAGCGAGCCGCCACGGCCCTTTCGCTTGGGAGCCGTGGCGGAGGTCGCGAGCGCGCTCACTTGCCGATGACCGCGTTCATGTTGGTGGCGAACTCCTTCGGGGAGATCGACAGCTGGAACAACTTGGCGATGTTGTCCAGCAGCACCTCGGCGGCCGTGGGGCTGAGCGCCTGGTCCCACGACTGGGCGAACGTCTTGGCGTTGACGGCGATGTTGTAGACGAAGTTGAGGAACTCGGCGTCGTCGGAGGCGGCGAACTCCTTGTCGGCGCCCTTGACGATCGGCACCGCGCCGGTCGCCACCCACTCCTTCACCGCCTGGTCGCCCATCAGCTCGGTGGCGAAGAACTTCTTGGCGATCTCCTTCTGCTCGGGCGTCGCCTTGGAGGAGATCGACATGTACTGGCCGGGGTTGCCGACGGTGTTGGTCGGGTCGCCCTTGCCGCCGTCGATCGGCGGGAAGTTCATGTAGCCGAGGTTGCCGCCGGAGACGAAGTCGCCGCCGTCCTGCTTCATGCTGCCGTACGTCCAGCCGCCGTGCAGCATCATCGCGGCCTTGCCGGTGTAGAGCAGCGCCTGGTCGGCGTTGGAGTCGGCGGTGATCGAGGAGAAGCCCTTGATGAACCCGTCGGCCTTGACCAGCTCCTGCACCTTGCCCAGGGCGTCGATGGCGATCGGGTTGTTCCAGGCGTCCTTCTCCGCGTCGAACACGGCCTGGAACACCTCGGGGCCGCCCATGCGGTCGAAGAGGAACTCCAGCCACATCATGTTGGTCCAGCGCGACTGGCCGCCGAGGGCGAACGGAGCGATGCCCTGGGCGTTGAACTTGGGCACCAGGTCCATGATGTCGCCCCACGTCTGGGGCGGCTGCGCGCCGATCTTGTCGAAGGACCGCTTGTCGTAGTAGAGGACGATCGGCTGCATCGTCTCGCAGGGCATCGCGTAGATCTTGCCGTCGATCGTGGCGGCGCCGAAGGACGAGGGGAACAGCCGGTCCTTGAGCGTGGCGTTCTGGTCGAACCACGACGTGAGGTCGTCGACCTGGCCCGCCTGGACGTAGCTGCGCAGCGTGCCGCCGCCCCAGCCCCAGATGAGCGTGGGCGCCTGGCCCGCGCCGATCGCCGTCTTGATCTTGGTCTTGAACGCGTCGTTCTGGAAGGTCGTCCCTGCGATCTGGCCGTTGGGGTTAGCCTTGTTGAACCGTTCAACGGTCCTGGTGCGCACGCCCTCCTGCGGCTGCGTCGACAGGTACCAGTAAGTGGCGCCGCCGCCACCGCCACCACCACTGGGGGTGCCGGGCCTGGTCGGGCCCGAGCTGCCACAGGCGGCAAGCGCGGCTCCCAGGGGCAGGCCCATGGAGAGGCTGAGGAAAGTGCGGCGAGACGTTGTCCTTGGCTCCACGGGGATCTCCGTACTCGAACGTCGCGGTCTATGGCCGCGGCTCGTTGGTCATCGGATGCGGTGGCCGGCGGTCGTGGATCGACGTCCTCGGGACGCCACGGGTCCACTCCTCCTTGAAGTCAGCTCTCCGAAACATTTTCGACATGACCGCGGGTTTCGCCAATCTAGGTTTCGGCCAAAGGTGTGTCAAGACCCGCCGCAGAGCGAACAGATTACGGTCCGGCCAAGGCCCGTGTACAGTACTTTGGCGCGGGCTATCGCTGGTCCACCGGCCTTCGGAAATCCCGCGCTGAGATCGTCGGCGATCCTCGAAATATTTCGAAAGGTCTCCGACACAAACGCACTTCTTGAGGAGAGCAGCTGATGACGGCTCTAGAGCGGACCCCTGAGGCGGACCGGGCCCTCCGTCCGTGGCAGGACCCGGCGCTTCCCGTCGCCGACCGAGTCGACGCCCTCCTCGCGGAGCTGACCCTGGAGGAGAAGATCGGCCAGCTCGGCAGCCGGTGGATCGGCAACGACATGCCGGAGCCCGACGAGCCGGAGCCCGGCGCCGAGTCCCTCAACGTCGCGCCCATGCAGGACGTCTTCGCCGCCTCCGGCGCCGTCCCGCTGGAGGAGGCCGCCCGCCACGGGCTCGGCCACCTGACCCGCGTGTACGGCAGCGCCCCCGTGACCACGGCCGAGGGCGCCGCCGAGGTGGTCCGGCTGCAGCGGGCGGTGGTCGGGAGTTCCCGGCTCGGCATCCCCGCGATCGTTCACGAGGAGTGCCTGACCGGCTTCACCAGCTACGGCGCGACCGTCTATCCTGCGGCCATCGCCTGGGGAGCCACCTTCGACCCCGGTTTGGTCGAGCGGATGGCCGCGGCCATCGGGCGCGACATGGCCGCCCTGGGCGTGCACCAGGGCCTTTCCCCGGTGCTCGACGTCGTGCGCGACTACCGGTGGGGGCGGGTCGAGGAGACGATGGGGGAGGACCCGTACCTCGTGGCGATGCTCGGCACCGCCTACGTCCGCGGGCTCGAGAGCGCCGGCGTCATCGCCACGCTCAAACACTTCGCCGGCTACTCCGCCTCGCGGGCGGCCCGCAACCACGGGCCCGTGCCGATGGGCCGCCGCGAGCTGATGGACATGATCCTGCCGCCGTTCGAGACGGCCATCGCGCTCGGCGGCGCCCGCTCGGTGATGAACTCCTACTCCGACGTCGACGGCGTCCCCGCCGTGGCCGACCCCTGGTTGCTGACCGAGCTGCTGCGCGACGAGTGGGGGTTCACCGGCACCGTCGTCTCCGACTACTGGGCGGTCCCGTTCCTGGCGACGATGCACGAGGTCGCCGCCGACACCGGCGAGGCCGGCGTGCAGGCGCTCACCGCGGGCGTCGACGTCGAGCTGCCCGACACGCTCGGTTTCGGCCCGCACCTGGCCGAGCGGGTCAGGAGCGGCGACCTCCCCGAGTCGCTGATCGACCGGGCCGCGCGCCGCCTGCTCACCCAGAAGGCCGAGCTCGGGCTGCTCGACCACGACTGGACGCCGGAGCGCTCGGTCGCCGCGGCCGAAGGCGTCGACCTCGACTCGCCCGGCAACCGCGCCCTGGCCAGGGAGCTGGCCGAGCGTTCGATCGTCCTGCTGGACGGCGGAGACGTGCTGCCGCTGCACGGCGAGGGCCGCCAGGGCCCGCGCAGCGTCGCCGTGGTCGGTCCCGCCGCGCACGACCCGCGCACGTTCATGGGCTGCTACGCCTTCCCCAACCACGTCCTGCCCCGCCATCCCGGTCTCGGGCTGGGCGTCGAGGCGCCCACCGTGGTCGACGCGCTGCGCGAGGAGCTGCCCGGCGCCGAGATCCGCCACGAACGCGGGTGCGACGTGCGCGGCGACGACCGCTCCGGCTTCGCCGCCGCGGTGGCGGCCGCGCGCGGCTCCGACCTGTGCGTCGCCGTGGTGGGCGACCTGGCCGGGCTGTTCGGCCAGGGCACCTCGGGCGAGGGCTGCGACGCCGACGACCTGCGGCTTCCCGGCGTGCAGGCCGACCTGCTCGCCGAGCTGGCCGCCACGGGCACGCCGGTCGTCGTGGTCGTGGTCTCGGGGCGCCCGTACGCGCTGGGCGAGGTGCACGCCGCAGCCGCCGCGCTCGTCCAGGCGTTCATGCCCGGCGAGGAGGGAGGGCCGGCGATCGCCGGCGTGCTGTCCGGACGCGTCCAGCCCGCCGGCCGGCTGCCCGTGCAGATCCCGCGCGGGCATGGCGGGCAGCCGGGCACCTACCTGCAGCCGCCGCTCGGGTCCAACAGCCAGGGCATCAGCAACCTCGACCCGACCCCGCTGTTCCCCTTCGGCCACGGCGCCTCCTACACCACCTTCGAGGTCGGCGACCTGGTGATCAGCGACGCCGAGGTGCCCACCGACGGCGAGTTCACGGTGTCGGTGACTGTCCGCAACACCGGCGGCCGGGCCGGCGAGGAGGTCGTCCAGCTCTACCTGCGCGACGTCGTCGCCCAGGTCACCAGACCGGTGCGGCAGCTGGCCGGGTTCGCCCGCGTGCGGCTGGAGCCCGGCGAGAGCACCGGCGTGCGCTTCCACGTGCACGCCGACCGCACCGCCTTCACCGGCCGCGACCTGCGCAGGATCGTCGAGCCGGGCGAGGTCGAGGTGCTCGTCGGCACCTCGGCCGCCGACCTGCCGTGCCGCGGCGGCGTACGCCTGACCGGTCCGCTGCGCTACCCCGGCCCCGGCCGGCGGCTCGTGACACCCGTCGACGTCGGCTCCGGCGCCGCCGGGCAAGGGGGTGGAGATGCCGGCCAGTCCTAGGCGGGCCACGCTCGCGACCGTCGCCGCCTCGGCGGGCGTGTCGGTCGCGACCGTGTCGAAGGTGCTCAACGGCCGCAGCGACGTCGCGCCCGCCACCCGATCGCTGGTGGAGGCGCTGCTGCGGCAGCACGACTACGTCGCCCCCAGCCCGCGCCGGGGCGAGGTCGCCGGGCTGGGCAGCGTCGAGCTGCAGTTCGACGCCGACCTCAACGCCTACTCGACCGAGATCATCCAGGGGGCGGTGGCCGCCGCGGCGGAAGCCGGCGTCGGGGTCGTGGTCAGCATCAGGCGCGCCGACCGCACTGCCGCCTGGGCCCGCGGCCTGGCCGCCGCCGGCCGCCGCGCGCTGATCGCGGTCACCAGCGAGCTGACCACCGGGCAGCTCGCCGCGCTGGCCAGGGCCCGGCTGCCGCTCGTCCTCATCGACCCGCTCAACCTGCCGCGCACCCGCGTGACCAGCATCGGGTCGACGAACTTCGCCGGCGGCCTGGCCGCCACCCAGCACCTGCTCTCGCTCGGCCACCGGCGCATCGCCTACGTCGGAGGCCCGGCGGCCGCGGCCTGCAACCAGGCCCGGCTGCACGGCTACCGCGCCGCCATGGAGGCCGAAGGCACGCCCGTGCTGCCGGGCTACGTGCAGACCGGGCACTTCCGCTACCACGACGGCGTGACGGGCGGCGCGGCCGTGCTCGACCTGCCGCGCGCGCCGACGGCGATCTTCGCGGCCAGCGACGAGACCGCGCTCGGCATCATGGAGGCCGCCCGGGCGCGCGGCCTGCGCATCCCCGAAGACCTCAGCATCGTGGGGTTCGACGACACCCAGATCGCCCAGATGGCCTCACCGCCGCTCACCACCGTCCGCCAGCCGCTGCGCGAGATGGGGGGCGTGGCCCTCCGCACCGCGCTGCGCCTGGCGGCGGGGGAGAGGATCGACTCCCACCACGTCGAGCTCGCCACCGGCCTCGTGGTCCGGGGCTCCACGGCCGCCGTCGCACCGGCCTGAAAGGTCAGCCGCCAGTGGGCCGGTGCGCGCCGCCCACGGCGTCGATCCCTGTGAGCTCGGCCGACAGGCGCCACATCCGCTCGGCCTGCCCGCGATCGGTCGCCCAGGGCGCGACCCCGCTGCCCAGCGGCCGGAGGCGGGGGTGCTGCGCTGCAGTCGGCGGGCCGCACTCCGGCCCGTTCGATCTCGGGCACGGCCGCGTCGACCTCCTGCTTCCAGCTCAGATCCTGCCGGCGGGCGTCGTCTGGAGCCGCGGCGAGCCCACCCCGCCACGTGCCGAACAACGCCATGCAGCCGGCGTCCGGGACCACGGCAACGTCGGGCCGTACCTCGATCACGGCTGGCCTCCTCCGTTTGGTGACCTTGGCGCGGTGCCGGACGGCGGCGAAGGCCGACTCGATCGGATCGGTCGTGCGCAGGTGCCGCCAGTGCTCGGCCGGATAGTCGTAGAAGGCCATCAGTTCCTCGGCGTCATCGACGACCTTGGCAACCGCCTTGGGAACGTGGCCCCGTAGGCGGCCTCCAAGGCGGCGACCGCGGACTTCCCGGTGGCGGAATCTCTCCCGACATGCTTCCGTCCTGGTCCTGTCGAGCCTCTCCGCGCGACGCGGGCAGCGGCGCGAGTAGAAGATCAGCGCCATATCGCGACATGGGGGTTCCGGCTGGACCCATCACGGAGCGGCGATGGCCAGCGTCCGTTCACGGTTCCCGACTGCGCCGGTACTGTTGGGGGCTGCTCCCGCGTTCTCGTTTGAACGCGGTGCTCAGTGCGGAGGCGCTCGCGTAGCCGACCTGGCGGGCCACGGCGGCGATAGTGGTGTCCGGTTCGTGGAGCAGGTCTGCGGCGGTGTCCAGTCGCCAGCCGGTGAGATAGGCCATCGGGGGCTCGCCAACCAGGTCGGTGAACCGGCGAGCCAGACCTGCGCGGGAGACACCGGCTCTGGCCGCCAGCGCGGCGACGGTCCACGGGTGGGCGGGGTCATTGTGGAGGAGCCGGAGCGTGGGGCCGATCACGGGATCGGCGAGCGCGCGGTACCAGGCCGGGGCCTCGGCCTCTGGGCGCGCGAACCATGCCCGGAGAGTGGTGACAAGCAGGAGGTCCAGTAGCCGGTCCAGGACGACCTGCTGGCCCGCTTCCTCCTTGGTGATTTCTTCGGTGAGCATGCCGATCAGCGGGGAGGAGGGCTGAGCGTCGTGTGGGAGGACGAGGAGGGGCTGCAGTGTGCGAAGGAGCCGGTGACTGATCTCGCCGCTCATCTGGTACTTGCCGATCAGCATCACAGCGGCCCTGTCGGGGTCGCCGGTGCCCCAAGTGCGCGGGCCGAGGTCGATGACCTCGCTCAGGTGCTCGCCGGTGGGGGTGGTGCGCCGCGGGCCGGGGTGGATGACGACCTGAACGGGCGTCGAGGGGTCGTCGGCGAAGGTGTACGGGGCCGGTCCGCGCCTGATCGCGATGTCCCCGGGAAGCAGGCGCACCGCGTCGCCGTCGTCGGGGATCGCCCAGGCCGTGCCGCGTGTCAGGGCCACGATGCTCAGCGGTGCCTGGTCCTGGACACGCACCGACCAGGGCGGGCTCAAGACGGAACGCAGGATGAAGGCGCCGCGGGCTCTCGGACCGACCAGGAGACCGGACAGTGCGTCCATGGGTGCGAGTTTAGACGTTGAAGCACGCCATTGAGCGATTTGATTATTCAGTGTCTGGTCCTGGTGGCGTGTACTGGCAGCATGACGCAATCACAGCACGGAAGGACGCTGGTTCTCGCGGGGACCGGCAAGACCGGACGTCGCGTGGTGGCCAGACTGGTGTCGCGGGAGCTGCCGGTAAGGATCGGCTCCCGCAGCGGTACACCGCCCTTCGACTGGCATGACCCAACCACCTGGGAGCGCGCCCTGTACGGTGTGCGGTCGGTGTACGTGGCCTACCACCCGGACGCCGGCTTCCCCGGGGCCGCGCAGGCCGTCGGTTCGTTCTCCGACCTCGCGGTGCGTTGCGGCGTGCGGCGGCTCGTGCTGCTGGCAGACCGCGGCGCAAGTGAAGCGGAGCGCTGCGAGCAGGTGGTGCGCACCAGCGGCGCGGAATGGACCATCGTGCGCACCGGCTTCATCTCCCAGAACTTCAGCGAAGACGTCTTGACCGAAGCGATCAAGGCAGGGGTGGTGGCCCTGCCGGCAGGCGATGCGGCCGAGCCGTTCACCGACGCCGAAAACATCGCCGACGTCGCGGCGGCGGCACTGATCGAAGAGGGCCACACCGGCGAGACCTACGAAGTGACAGGACCACGACTGCTGACATTCACCGACGCGGTCGCCGAGATCGCACGGCAGACGGGGCGCACGATCCGTTACGTGCCGGTCAGTAAGGAGCAGTTCGCCACCACCTTGACCGAACACGGAACACCGGAACGGTTCGCCGGACAGCTGGCAGATCTCATGGCCGAGGTCTTCGACGGCCGCAGGGCCCACCTCGCCGACGGCGTCTACCGCGCCCTCGGACGGGGGCCCAAAGACTTCACCGACTACGTCCACGACGCCGCGCGCACCGGGGTTTGGTTGGTCACGGGGCCGCCGTCGGGGAGTGGACCGGCGGGCCGAGGATCATCGTGAGGCCTCCTCCTGGGTGTTTCCTCGGGTACGAGGGTGTCGTCGCCAGCCCCGGACCCGAGTATCCCCCTGTCACGATCGCCAGCCGGTCGGACAGGTCGCCGCCGTGCAGAACGTCCTTCGTGGTGCTGCGCGCCCCGAAGCCGGAGCCGATCGTGTGCTGCTCGTCGCTCATGCATCCGACGCCACGAACGGCAGGCCGCCCCAGGTCGGCCCGCATCGGGAAGATCGTGGGCGTGGAAATGGTTGCCTCTGTTCGTGGAGGAGAGCGAGGTCGTGGTGATCGGCGCCGGGCAGGCGGGGCTGTCCAGCGCGTACTTCCTGCGCCGGCTCGGTTTCGAGCCAGTCGTGCTGGACGCGGCGGAAGGGCCCGGCGGCGCGTGGCGGCACCGTTCGCCCACGCTGACCATGGACAAGGTGCACGGCATCTTCGACCTGCCCGGCCTGCGCCGCCCGCCGGACACCGCGGGCCGGCGGCCGGCCGCCGAGGTGGTGCCCGGCTACTACGCGGACTACGAGCGCGAGCAGGGGCTGGAGGTGCTCAGGCCGGTCACGGTCGCCTCCGTGCGCCGCGGGCCAGGCGGCCGGCTGGTGGTCGGGACCGACGCGGGGGAGTGGGCGGCCGGAGCCGTGGTCAACGCGACCGGCACATGGACGCGACCTTACTGGCCGTACTATCCGGGAGCCGCCGGTTTCCGGGGGCGAGCGCTCCACTACGCGAGCTACCGCGGGCCGGCCGAGTTCGCCGGCCGGCACGTGGCCGTCGTGGGCGGCGGGGCCTCGGCGATGCACGTTTTGTCCGAGACGGCCGGGGTCGCCGCCACGACGGCGTGGTTCACCCGCCGCCCGCCCCTGTTCAGGGACGACTTCGACGAGGACGCCAGGCGGGAGGTCGTGGCGAAGGTCGACGAGCGCGTACGCGCCGGTCTGCCGCCGCAGAGCGTCGTCGGCGTCACCGGCCTCCCCTACACCACGGTGGTGCGCGAGGCGCTCGCCAAGGGGGCGCTCGACCGCCTGCCGATGTTCGACCGCATCACCGAGCACGGTGTCGCGTTGAATGACGGGCGCGCCGTCGAGGCCGACACCATCATCTGGGCCACCGGCTTCCGCTCGGCCCTCGACCACCTCGCGCCCCTGCGCCTCAGGGAGCCAGGCGGCGGCATCATGGTGGACGGGACCCAGGTGGTCAAGGAGCCCGCGCTCCAGCTCGTCGGCTACGGCCCGTCCGCCAGCACCATCGGCGCCAACCGCGCGGGCCGCACGGCCGCCCGCAACGTCCGCGACCACCTCGCCACCACCCAAGCACGCCCAGCCGCCTGACC
>NZ_SMKO01000218.1 GCF_004348685.1 Nonomuraea deserti
GCAAGCTCGGAGGCTTGCTCGGGGGTCGGGTGGAAGCGGTACTTGTAGGCCCGCTTCACGATCTGCGCCACGAATCACATCTTACAACAAGATCGGGTAAGAATCGTGCGTGTGTTCGACTTGCGGCGCTGTGCCGCGTTTCCTCCCCGGGGCTGAAGCCCGTGGTCTCCACACTTGAGGAGGTTCGATGAACGGCACGATGAGACACGTCGCGACCGCGGCGAAGGCCGTCGTGCTGGGCGCGTGGCTGCTGATCACGCTGTTCCCGCTCTACTGGATCCTCGTCACCTCGCTCAAGCCCAAGTCCGAGATCTTCTCGATGCCGCTGAAGTACTGGCCGGGCGAGGTGACGTTCGAGCACTACGAGGAGCTGTTCTCCTTTGCCGACTTCGGCGTCTACCTGCTGAACAGCCTGATCGTCTCGCTCGTCGCGGCGGGGGTGGTGACCGCCGTCGGCGTGCTGGGCGGCTACACGCTGGCCCGCTTCGCCTTTCCCGGCAGGGGAGCGGTGATGCTGGCGTTCCTCGTCACGCAGATGATCCCGCTGTTCATCGCGCTCGGGCCGCTCTACCTGCTCATGTCCGATCTCGACCTGCTCAACCGGCTGTCCGGGCTGATGCTGGTGTACGTGGCGATGCTGGTGCCGTTCGCCACGATCATCATGCGCGGTTTCTACGAGCGGGTGCCGGTCGCTCTGGAGGAGGCCGCCCAGGTGGACGGCGCCTCGCGGCTGGTGGCGATGGTGCGGGTGGTGATCCCGGTCATGCTGCCGGGCATCGCGGCCACGTTCATCTTCGCGTTCGTGCAGTGCTGGAACGAGCTCTTCCTGGCGATCACCTTCATCGACAGCGAGGACGCCAAGACCATCCCGGTGGCCATGAACTCCTTCATCACCCAGTACGACATCGACTGGGGCTCGATGGCGGCCGCCACGGTGATCTCCGTGCTGCCCACGCTGGTGCTCTTCGCCGCTATCCGGCGGTACATCGTCGAAGGGCTCACCGCTGGGGCCGTAAAGGGGTGAAAGGGAAAGCCAACCGCTCACCGCGCCAGACAGACCTTTCACCGCAGGCCATCCCCAACTAAGCGCCGGACGGCGGCGGCTCGCCGAACAACTCGGCCACGGATCTCCACGACCGGTAGGTTGCGCTCTTACGTTGGGCGTGATCCGCATCACAGTGGAGGGCTCGTGTCGACTCAAGAACATGACGCATCGGTTTACGAACAAGTGCAGGGGAGCGCTGAGTTCCAGGATCTGAAGAGGCGCTTCCGCCGCTGGACCTTTCCCATGACCGTCGCGTTCCTCGCGTGGTACCTGCTGTACGTGGTGCTGTCGGGATGGGCGCGCGACTTCATGGGGATCAAGCTGTGGGGCGACATCAACGTGGGGCTCGTCCTGGGCCTGCTGCAGTTCGTCTCCACCTTCCTCATCGCGTGGGCGTACTCCAGGCACGCGGAGAAGTCGCTCGACCCTATCGCCGACAAGCTCCGCCACGAGGTTGAGGAGAAGACCAAGTGAGCTCGACCACCTTGGGGATGATCCTCTTCCTCACGTTCGTCGCCGCCACGCTGGGGATCACCGTCTGGGCGAGCCGGCAGACCAAGACGGCCGCCGACTACTACGCGGGCGGCCGGTCGTTCAGCGGCGCGCAGAACGGCCTGGCGATCGGCGGCGACTACATGTCGGCCGCCTCCTTCCTCGGCATCGCCGGCATCATCGCCCTGTCGGGCTACGACGGGTTCCTGTACTCGATCGGGTTCCTGGTGGCGTGGCTGGTCGCGCTGCTGCTGGTGGCCGAGTTGATGCGGAACTCCGGCAAGTTCACCATGGCCGACGTGCTCGCCTTCCGGATGAGCCCGCGCCCGGTGCGCACCGCCGCCGGCGTGTCCACGATCGTCGTCAGCATCTTCTACCTGCTGGCCCAGATGGTCGGCGCGGGCGCCCTGGTCGGCCTGCTGCTCGGCATCGAGTCGGAGGCGGGCAAGCTCTGGACGATCATCGGCGTCGGCGCGCTGATGATCGTGTACGTGGTGTTCGGCGGCATGAAGGGCACCACCTGGGTGCAGATCGTCAAGGCCGTGCTGCTGATGACGGGCGCCGCCCTGGTGACGCTGCTGGTGCTGGGCAAGTTCGGCTTCAACCTGTCGGCGCTGCTGAGCCAGGCGGCCACCACGAGCGGCCCGTCGGGCAACTCCGGCAGCTTCCTCGTCCCCGGCCTGAAGTACGGCACCGAGGCGCAGGGCCTCGCGGGCAAGATCGACTTGATCAGCCTCGGCCTCGCCCTGGTGCTCGGCACGGCGGGCCTGCCGCACATCCTCATCCGCTTCTACACCGTCCCCACGGCCAAGGACGCCCGCAAGTCCGTGCTCTGGGGCATCGGCATCATCGGCGCGTTCTACCTGCTCACGCTGGTGCTGGGCTTCGGCGCGGCGGCCCTGGTCGGCCGGGAGGAGATCGTCGCCGGTGACCCGGGAGGCAACACGGCGGCGCCGCTGCTCGCGTTGCGGATCGGTGAGGAGATCTTCGGCCCGGTGGGCGGCACGATCCTGCTGGCCTTCATCGGCGCCGTCGCCTTCGCCACGATCCTCGCGGTGGTGGCCGGCCTCACGCTCGCCTCCTCCTCCAGCTTCGCCCACGACCTGTACGCGCACGTCTTCCGGCGCGGCCAGGCCAGCGAGCGGCAGGAGGTCGTGGTGGCACGGATCTCCGCCCTGGTGATCGGCGCCATCGCCATCGGCCTGAGCATCCTGGCGCAGAGCCAGAACGTCGCCTTCCTGGTGGCGCTGGCGTTCGCCGTCGCCGCTTCGGGCAACCTGCCGGCGATCCTCTACAGCCTGTTCTGGAAGAGGTTCAACACCACCGGCGCGGTCAGCGCCATCTACGGCGGCCTGCTCTCCGCCCTGGTGCTGGTGATCTTCTCGCCGGTGGTCTCCGGGGGTCCCGCGGCGCTGTTCAAGGACTCCGACTTCTCCTGGTTCCCGCTGAGCAACCCGGGCATCATCTCGATCCCGCTCGGCTTCCTCTGCGGCTGGCTCGGCACGATCATGAGCAAGGAGTACAACGCCGCCAAGTACGCCGAGATCGAGGTCCGCTCCCTCACCGGCGTCGGCTCGGAGAAGGCCGTCAAGCACTGACACCTTTCTCCTCCGAGGGCCCGGCCTCCCAAGGCCGGGCCCTTTGTGCTGTCTGGTAGGGGTTTGTGGACACTTGAGCAGGTGTCTCACATCCGTTCTTGTCGCTAACGACACCGAAACGCAGTGAAAAGAGTGGTTGACGGGATTTCAGCGGTATGGGTACGTTCTCAGATGTGTGAACGTTGCCACACTGGCCTGGCGCCACGTGGCCGTCATCAGCATGCCTGATGCCCCGCTTGCTCAGTGTGGAGGCGAAACCCCATGAGATCCCCCCTCGTCCGCTGGTCCGTCCTGTCGGTGTCCCTGGCGCTGGCCCTCACCTCGTGTGCCAAGGGCACCGGTGGCGGCGCCGCGCCGACCCCGTCGGCCGGCCAGTTCAACCCCGGCGCCACGTTCAGCGGCTCCATCTCCGTGATGGGCTTCGGCGCGACCGACGAGATCGGGACGACCCGCGTCGACCTGGCCGAGAAGGCCCTCGTCGGCGCGGAGATCAAGCTGATCGAGGGTGACCTCGACATCCAGCAGTTCCTGTCCGCGGTCGCCGCCGGCGACCCGCCGGACATCATCTACGCCAACCGCGACCAGATCGGCACCTTCGCCTCGCGCGGCGCGATCATGCCGCTGACCGAGTGCATCAAGGGCGAGTCGATCGACACCTCGATGTACAACAAGAACGCGCTCGGCCAGGTGACGTTCGGCGAGCAGATCTGGGCCATCCCCGAGTTCAACCAGGTCCAGATCACCATGGCCAACGCCGACCTGCTCAAGCAGGCCGGGCTGACGATCGGGGACGTCAACGGCTCCGACTGGAGCAAGGTCACCGCCGCGGCCAAGAAACTGGTCAAGGCCCCTGGCGGCAAGCTCAAGGTGATCGGCTACGACAGCAAGCTGCCGGAGTTCCTGCCCCTGTGGGCCAAGGCCAACGGCGCCGACCTGCTGTCGGCCGACGGCAGGACCGCCCAGCTCAACAACCCCGCCGTGGTCAAGGCGCTGGAGTTCGCCGTCGGCATCTACGACGCGCAGGGCGGCTTCGCCAAGGTCAAGGCCGTGCGCGACTCCGCCGACTTCTTCGGCAAGGGCAACCAGTTCGCCAAGAACGAGCTGGGCGCCATGCCGATGGAGCAGTGGTACGTCAACGTGCTCAACGACGTCTCGCCCAAGGCGCCCCTGGTCTTCGACACCTTCCGCACCCCGCAGGGCCAGCCACTGGCCTACTCGTCCGGCTCGTCGTGGGCCATCCCCAAGGGCTCCAAGAACCCCGGCGCCGCCTGCCGCTTCGCCAAGACCATGACGCTCGTGGACACCTGGAAGGCCGCCGCCCAGGCCCGCCTGGACAAGCGCAAGGCCGACGGCAAGCCGTTCACCGGCGTGCTCACCGGCAACGTCAAGGCCGACGCGGAGATCGAGAAGATGCTCACCTCGGGCGGCGAGCCCTGGGACGCGGGCGTCAAGGCCGTCTACGAGGCCAACGAGAACACCTTCAGCCTTCCCGCCAACCCGGCCGACAAGGAGTTCAAGGACGCCTGGCAGGGCGCCGTGAACCGGGTGCTCAACGGCCAGGACGAGCCGAAGGCCGCGCTCGACAAGGCCCAGCAGGACGCTCAGAAGGCGCTCGACGAGGCATGGGCCGGCTGGACGAAGCGTACGAACTGAGATGCTCCGCTCCCACTCCCGGCCCCGGCTCCGGACGTCCATGCGGTTCGTCGAGACACGGGCGGCGCTGCTGTTCATCAGCCCGTGGATCCTCGGATTCCTGATCTTCACCGCGTGGCCCGTCATCAACAGCGCCTACCTGTCGCTGACCGACTACGACGTGATCAACGACCCGTCGTTCGTCGGGTTCGACAACTACAAGACCCTCTTCGAGGATCCCAAGGTCGGGCTGGCGCTCAGGAACACGTTCATCTTCATGGTGATGTCGGTCCCGACCCAGCTGGTCGTGTCCCTGGGCCTGGCGCTGCTGCTCAACAGCGCCACGAGGGCCACGGGCTTCTTCCGCACGGCCTTCTTCCTGCCCAAGATGACGCCGCCGGTCGCCGTCGGCATCCTGCTGCTGATGCTGTTCAACGGGCAGAGCGGCCTGATCAACGGCTTCCTCGGCATCTTCGGCATCGACGGGCCCGCCTGGACCACCGACCCCAACTGGGTCAAGCCAGGCCTGGTGCTGATGAGCCTGTGGACCGTCGGGTCGTCGGTGGTCATCATCCTGGCCGCGCTGCGCGGCGTCCCCCAGGAGCTGTACGACTCCGCCGTCGTCGACGGGGCCGGATGGTGGAAGCGCACGCTGCGCATCACCGTGCCGATGATCAGCCCCACGCTGTTCTTCCTGTTCATCGTGGACAGCATCAACGCCCTGCAGTCGTTCACGGAGGCGTACACCGCCTTCTTCGGCTCGGGCAACACCACCTACAGCAACGACGCAGCGCTGTTCTACGCCATCTACCTGTTCCAGCAGGCCTTCGAGTTCCTGCACATGGGCTACGCCTCGGCCCTGGCCTGGCTGCTGTTCATCGTGATCATGGCGATCACGGTCGTGCAGATCCTGGTGACCAGGCGGTTCGTCCACTATGAAGGGGGGAACCCGTGAGGCGCGCCCGGCTGATCCTGACGTGGACCGCGCTGAGCGCGTTCGCCATCGCGTTCATCTACCCGTTCGTCTGGCTGCTCAGCGCCTCCTTCAAGCCGCGCAGCGAGGTGTTCGACCACCGGCTGATCCCCGAGACGTTCACCTTCGACAACTACATCCAGGTCTGGCAGGAGGCGCCGCTGGCGCTGTGGATGCTGAACACGCTCTTCGTGACCGTGCTGGCGGCGGTGGCCGTGACGATCACGAGCGCGATGGTGGCGTGGGGCTTCGCCTACTTCCGCTTCCCCGGCAGGGGCGCGCTGTTCGGCGTCGTGCTCGGCACGATGATGTTGCCGGGCGCGGTCACCATGATCCCGGTCTTCCTCATCTGGAACTCCCTCGGCATGGTCGGCACGCTGACCCCGCTGTGGGCCCAGAACCTGTTCGGCAGCGCCTTCTACATCTTCCTGCTGCGCCAGTTCTTCCTCGGGCTGCCGCGCGAGCCGTTCGAGGCGGCGAAGATCGACGGCGCGAACAACTGGCAGATCTTCACCAGGGTCGCCCTGCCGCTGTGCAAGCCGGCGGTCGTGGTGACGCTGCTGTTCGAGTTCCAGGCGGCCTGGACCGACCTGATGCGGCCGCTCATCTACCTGCGCGACTCCAGCACGTTCACCGTGCCGCGCGGGCTGAAGGCGCTGCTCGACCAGTTCGGGTTCGGCGGCGAATGGCACTGGGAGATCGTCATGACGGCCAGCGTGATCACCACCATCCCGATGATCATCCTGTTCTTCCTCGGCCAGAAACACTTCGTCAAGGGCATCGCGACCACAGGGAGCAAGGGGTGAGTTTTCCCGCGGGATTCCTCTGGGGCGCGGGCACGTCCGCGTACCAGATCGAGGGCCACCACGGCAGGGGCGAGTCGGTGTGGGACACGTTCTGCCGGCGGCCCGGCGCCGTGGAGGGCGGCGGCGACGGCTCCCGGGCGTGCGACTCCTACCTGCGCTGGCGTGAGGACGTCGAGCTGGTCAAGGAGCTCGGGCTGCGCGCCTACCGCTTCTCCACCGGCTGGTCGCGGGTCATGCCCGACGGCGTGCGCCCCGACCCGAAGGCGCTCGACCACTACGAGCGCTTCGTCGACGCGCTGCTCGAAGCCGGGGCGGAGCCCGTGCTCACGCTCAACCACTGGGACATGCCCGCCGCGCTGACCGGCGGCTGGGCCGAGCGTGCCACCGTGGCCGCATTCGCCGCCTACACCGAGGCGGTCGCCGGGCGGCTCGCCGACCGGGTCACCTGGTGGATCACCCAGAACGAGCCGTGGATCATCGCGCTGCTCGGCTACCAGCTCGGCCTGCACGCCCCCGGCGTCGCCGACCTGGGCACGGCCGTCAAAGCCGGCCACCACGTGCTGCTCGGCCACGGCGCGGCGGCCGACGTGCTGCACGCCCACCCCGGCGTGCTGGCCGGCTCGGCGCTCAGCCTCTTCCCCTGCGACCCGGCCACCGGCAGCGAGGCCGACCGCGCGGCGGCCACCGGCTCCGACGGCTACGTCAACCGGTGGTACCTCGACCCGCTGCTCGCCGGCGGCTACCCCGCCGACATGCGCGGGCACTGGGAGCGGGCGCTCGGCCACGGCCTGGACTTCATCCAGGACGGCGACGAGGCCGCCATCGGCGGGCGCAGCGACTTCCTCGGCGTCAACTACTACACCAGGCGCGTCATGGCCGCCGCGCCGCCTGCCCCGTTCCCCTGGCGGGTGGTCGGGCCCAGCGGCGACGTGGCCAGGACCGACGAAGGCTGGGAGATCAACGCGGGGGCGCTGCGCGACCTGCTGACCGGCCTGAGCCGTCGCTTCCCCCGCACGCCGCTGATGGTCACCGAGAACGGCGGCGTCTTCGGCGACACGCCCGCACACGACGGCCAGGTCCACGACAACCGCAGGATCGCGTTCCTGCGCGACCACGTCGCGGCCGTCGGCGAGGCCATCGACGCCGGTGCCGACGTGCGCGGCTACCTCCACTGGTCGCTCATGGACAACTTCGAGTGGGCGCTCGGCTACCGCCCCAGGTTCGGGCTCGTCCACGTCGACTACGCGACCGGCGCCCGGACGGTCAAGGACTCCGGGCGCTACTACGCCCGGCTCATCGCCGGGGGCGGCGCCGCCCCCGCCCTGCCCAGGATCGAGGCTTACGGCTAGACCATGCGGATCACCACCACGGACACCGCCTACCACCTGGACAGCGGGCACTACCGGCTGACCGTCTCGCGCACCGACCCCAGCGCCGAGCTGGAAGGCTGGCTGACGCTCAGCCTCGTCGCCTCCGTCTCCACCAGGAGCGACCGCGACGAGACGTACGAGACCCTGCCACCCGTGCTCGCCGAGCGCGGCGACGTGGCCGTCTTCGACTTCCCTCAGCGTTCGACCGCGTGGGAGGCCAAGACCGTCCGCCTCACCTGCACCCCCGAGACGATCGCGCTGGAGGTGCGGGTCGAGGGCGACGGCGTGATCGGCGACGTGACGCTGCTCGGCGGGCGGGCCGTGCTCAACACCCGCGCGGCCGGCACGTTCCGCTCGGCGGTGCACGCGCGCGGCGTCTTCAACCCCACGCCCACGCATCCGGTGCACGTGGTGCGGCCGGTGTCGGCGCCGCTCGCCCTCACCGTGATCGGCGACGCCTCGCCGGGCCGCCTGCACGCCGTCTTCTCGCCGCCGCCGCTGGCCCTGGCCTTCAGCAAGGAGGAGCCCGACGGCGGCGCCACCTCCGTCCCGGACGGCCCCTGGCTGGGCGCCTCGGTGCGCGCCGGGATCGCGGATATGACCTTCACCGAGCTCCGGTACGAGCCGCTCGACGGCGGCGCCCTGCTGCGGCTGGACTACGAGTGCCAGACGGCGGTGAGCGGCGCGTGGACGTCGCCGGCCGTGGTGTTCCGGGCCGCGTCGTCCCCCTGGGAGGCCATCTCCCACCACCGGGAGGACCTCGTCGAGCACGGCCTGGCCCCGCGGGGACCGGCCGGGGAGCGGCACGACTGGTGGAGCGGGACGATCTTCTGCGGCTGGGGCGCCCAGTGCGCGCGGGCCGACGGACGCTCACCGGTCGAGCTGTCCCGTCAGGACCTCTACGACGCGTGGCTGGCCAGGCTGGAGGAGCACGGCGTGGTGCCCGCCACCATCGTCATCGACGACCGGTGGCAGCTCACCTACGGCAACCTGGAGCCCGACCCCGACAAGTGGCCCGGGCTGCGCGAGTGGATCGCCGACCGGCACGCGCGCGGGCAGCGGGTGCTGCTGTGGTGGCGCGCGTGGTCGCCCGACGGGCTGCCCGCCGAGGAGTGCGTGACCGACGCCGCGGGCCGCGCCGTGGCCGCCGACCCGTCGAACCCCGCCTACCGGCGCAGGATCGGCGAGATCATGCGCCGGCTCCTCGGCGACCTCGACGCCGACGGATTCAAGATCGACTTCACGCAGTGGTTCCCCAGCGGGTCGCACCTCAAGGCGTACGGCTCCACGTGGGGGTTCTCCCTCCTGCACGAACTGCTCGGCACCATGTACGCCGCCGCCAAACGCGTCAAACCCGACGCCCTGATGATCACCCACACCCCGCACCCCGCGTTCGGCGACGTCAGCGACATGATCCGGCTCAACGACGTGCTGGAGCTCGACGCCCGCGGCGAGCCCGTGCCCGCCGTCGACCAGCTCCGCTTCCGCCACGCGGTGGCCGTCCACGCCATGCCGGAGCACCTCGTCGACACCGACCAGTGGCCCATGCCGAGCCGGGCCGACTGGCTCGCCTACGCGCGGGCGCAACCGTCGCTCGGCGTGCCCGCCCTCTACTACGTGGAGTCCATCGACAACACCGGCGAGCCGATCACCGGCGACGACCTGCGCCAGGTGGCGGCGTGGTGGCGGCGATGAGGCAGGCCGAGGTCGTCGTGTACGGCGCGACGTCGGCGGGCGTGTGCGCCGCCGTCGCGGCCGCCCGCCGCAGCCTCGACACCGTGCTGCTCGAACCCGGCCGGCACGTCGGCGGCATGACCTCCGGCGGGCTCGGCTACACCGACATCGGCGACCCCCGAGTGCTGGGCGGGATGGCCGCCGAGTTCCGCAGGGCCGTCGCCGACGCCTACGGCGTGGCGCCCGGCCACTACGCCGGGCCGGAGCCGCACGTCGCCGAGGGCATCCTCGTGTCGTGGCTGGAACGCGCCGGCGTGGAGGTCGTGTACGACGCCCCGCTGCGCACGGTGGTCACCTCAGGGGAGCGGATCTTCTCCGTCGTCACCCACCAGGGCGACTACACCGCCGGCGCCTTCGTGGACGCGAGCTACGAGGGCGACCTGATGGCCGCCGCGGGCGTGTCGTACCGGGTCGGCAGGGAGGACCGCACGCTGCACGGGGAGACCTTCGCCGGGCGGCGCGAGGTCGTGCCCGGCATGCACAACTTCCCGCCGTGGATCTCACCCTTCCGCGCCGACGGCACGCTGCTGCCGCAGGTCGCCGACGCGCCCATGGCCGAGGTGGGCGCCGGCGACGGCGGCGTCATGTCGTACGGCTACCGCGTCTGCCTGACCAGCGCCGCCGACCGCATCCCGATCGAGCGGCGGCCCGGCTACGACGAGGAGCACTGGGAGCTCGGGCGGCGGTTGTTCCGCCACTGGCGCGAGCAGGGCGTCGAGCCCCGCGCCGGGCGCCTCGTCGGCCTGGAGCCGAACCTCCCGGGCGGCAAGTGCGACGGCAACTCGCTCGGGCCGTTCTCCCTCAGCGTGCTCGACCGCTCCGCCTGGGACTACCCCGACGCCGGCCCCGACGAGCGCGAGCGCATCCGGCTGCACCACCTGCATCACGCCCAGGACCTGCTGTACTTCCTCACCCACGACCCCGAGGTGCCCGCGAGCGTGCGGGCCGAGCTGGGGCGCTGGGGGCTGCCGCCCGACGAGTTCGCCGACACCGGCCACCTGCCGCACCAGCTGTACGTGCGCGAGGCGCGGCGGATGCTGGGGGACACGCACCTGACGGAGCACGACCTCGTCCGGAGCCGCCCGCAGGCGGACGCCATCGCCATGGGGTCGTACCACCTCGACATCCGCGAGGTGCAGCGGACCTGGCGGCAGGTGTACGAGCATCCCGACCCGGTGCCGATGGTCGTCACCGAGGGCTACCTGTCGGTGGGGGTCGCCCCCTACCAGATCCCGTACGCGGCGATCGTGCCCCGGCGGGCGGAGTGCGGCAACCTCGTGGTGCCGGTGTGCCTGTCGGCCTCGCACGTGGCGTTCTCCTCCATCCGGATGGAGGTGCAGTACCAGATGCTCGGCCACGCCGCCGGGCTGGCCGCGGCGCAGGCCGCGGGGAGCGGCAAGGCGGTGCAGGACATCGACGTCGCCGCCCTTCAGGACGACCTGTCCGCCGCCGGTCAGGTGCTCTCCCTCTGACGTCGGCGGCGCGCCCGGGTGGTGGAGAGCGCCGCTGCGAGGACCGCGCGGCCCAGGCGCGCCCCAGAGGGCCGGCGCGGTCAGCGTCTCACGCCGGGGTCCTGAGCGGTCGGCGCGTCACGCCGTGAGGACCGGCGCGGTCAGGGGGCGGCGTGGTGACCGGCCTGTTCCAGGGCGGCCCGGACGAACGGCGGGATCACCCGGCGCAGGACGTTCGCCTTGTGCTCCTCGGCCCTGGCCAGGGCCCGCGCCACGGCGGGGGCACGGGCCTGACGGGCTTCCTGGGCGACGCCGAGCAGGTCGAGGGCCGTCAGGCCCGCCACGGCCATGTCCTTGGCGGCCGCCACCCAGCGGGCCAGCTCCGCGGCGATCGGCCCAGGCGCGTCCAGCGGCAGCTCGGCCAGCCGGGTCAGCTCGGCGCGCAGCCGTACGGACGGCTCGCCCTTCAGCGCGTCCGCGCACAGGGTGGTGAGCACCGGGCTCTGGTCGGCGCCAGGAGGCCAGGACGAGCACGCCTCCACCAGCGGCAGCAGCTCCGCGACGCCCGGCAGCAACCGTACGGCGCGCTCGTGGGACCGGGCCGGATCGTAGGCCGCCGGGTGCCAGGCGTAGTCGGCCACGGTCGTGAGCGCGATCCGGGACGCCGCCGCCTCCACCATCGGGTTGGCCGTGATGCCCTCCAGCGGGACGCCGTCCAGCTCCGTCGCCCGCCCGACCAGCGGGCCCAGGAAGACCCGGTCGAAGTCGAAGTCGTTGACCGGGAAGTTGTCCCACAGGGCGACGCGGTGGCCGTAGGAGGCCGCGGCGGCGGTCATGTCGCGCGCGGAGATCTCGCCGACCACCACGTCGGACCCGGTCCACCAGACCAGCACGTCGGGCGGCAGCTCGGCGGCGAGCCGGTCGCGGTAGGCGGTCCTGCCGGTGCCGGCGTAGTCGGTGGGCACCATGGTCAGCGGCCGGTCGGCCCCGCGGACGGCGAGGAACTCCGCGGCGAAGTCGCGGCAGACGGCCGCGTGGGCGCCGGCGCTCGCGCCCTCCCGCGTGCCGAACGCCTGCCGGTCGGGCTCGTGCCGCAGCTCGGGCGGGATGTCGTCGAACAGCAGCGCGAACTCCCTGACGCCCACCTTCCACACCTGCTCCGCCTTCGCCCGCAGCGCCGCCCGCTCACCGGCGTCGCTGTAGACCATCGACAGGCCGGGGCTCAGCGCGAACACGAACCTGACGTGCCGCGCCGCCGCCTCCGCCACGAGCTCGGCCAGCCTGGCCAGCTCCTCCTCCGGGTACGGCTCCCGCCACCGCTCCCGGTGGAAGGGGTCGTCCTTGGGGGCGTAGACGTAGGCGTTGAGCTTGTGCCTGCCGGAGAAGCGCAGGTGTTCCATGCGGTCGGCGTGGGTCCACGGAGTGCCGTAGAAACCCTCGATGGTGCCCCGGAGCGGCAGGTCCGGCCAGTCGCGTATCTCGGCCTCCGGCACGCACACCCGATGGTCGGAGCACGGGGGCCATGGGGGCGCCGCCAGGGCGAGCAGCGTCTGCGCGCCGTAGAAGGCGCCCGCGGGGTCCGCGCCGACGATCAGCACGCGGTCGCGGGCGGCGCTCAGCGTGTATCCCTCCGGCGGCAGACCCGCTCCGGCGTCCACCCGCACCTCAACCGCCACAGCGTCACCCGGCGCCCCGGCCGGTGGGACGTCCCGCCCCCCGGGCGCGTTCGCGGACCCGAGAGCGCGCAGGGCGGCGGTGGCGGTGGCGGGGCCGGGCTGGATGCGGCACCCGCTCAGGTCAACGTGCGACCGGCCGATCGCGGTCGTTTTCGGATGGGGGACGATCCAGTCCAGGGCATGCATTGTGGGAACGATACCGGATACAATCTCGCCCCGTGAGCGAGGATGTGACCGAAGTTTTGCCCGGGGTGTTCCGAGTTTTGGACACCTGCCACGTCTATGTCATCGCGGCTCCCGCCCGGCCGGGAGCGGAACGCACCGGGATCGCCATCGACTTCGGCTCCGGCCGTGTGCTCGACCTCCTGGAAGAGCTCGGCCTCGACCGGCTCACCGATGTACTCATGACACACCACCACCGTGACCAGGCACAAGGCCTGGCCAAGGCGGTGGAGGCGGGCGTGGCCGTGCACGTGCCGCCGGTCGAGCGCGACCTGTTCGAGAAGGTCGGCGACATGTGGCAGGGGCGGCGCATCAGCAACGACTACGACCTGCGCGACGACCGGTTCTCCTTGCTGGAGCCGGTGCGGGTCGACGGCGTGGTGCCCGAATACCGCACGGCCCGCTACGGCGGCGTGGACGTCCGCGTCCTGCCCACCCCCGGCCACACTCCTGGCTCCGTCAGCTACCTGGTGGAGGCCGGCGGCACGAAGGCGGCCTTCACCGGCGACCTGATCTACGCGCCGGGAAAGGTGTGGTCGCTGGCCGCCACCCAGTGGTCCTACACCGAGAACGAAGGCCCCGCGATGGTCGTCCTGAGCTCCGAGCTGCTCCAGCGGGAGGAGCTCGACGTGCTGCTGCCCTCGCACGGCGAGCCGATGACCGACCCCGCGGACGCGCTCGCGCGGCTGTCCACGGCCATGCAGCGCTACGTCGACTTCCGCCGCCCGCACCCCTGGAACGTGCGCGGGCTGCTGGCCGAGCCGTTCATCGAGGTCACCCCCCACCTGCTGATGAACAGGAGCAGCCAGTCCTACAGCTATGTCCTGCTGTCGGAGTCGGGCGCGGCCATGGTGTTCGACTTCGGCTACGACATGTGCACCGGCCTGGTGCACAGCACCGCGCGTGAGGCCCGCCGGCCGTGGCTGGCGTCGCTGCCCGCGCTGCGCGAGCTCCACGGCGTCACCGAGGTCGAGGTGGCGCTGCCCACCCACTACCACGACGATCACGTGGCGGGCATGCCCCTGCTGCGCGACGTCGAGGGCACCGAGATCTGGGCGCCGTCCCACATCGCCCCGATCCTGGCCACGCCGCTCCACCACGACCTGCCCTGCCAGTGGTTCGACCCGATCCCCGCCGACCGGGTGCTGGAGCTGGGGGAGACGGTGCGGTGGCACGAGTACGAGATCACGGTGCACGACCTGCCGGGGCACACGCTGTTCGCGGCGGCGTACGAGTTCGAGGTGGACGGGCACCGGGTGCTGGTCACCGGCGACCAGCAGGACGGGAGCGGCATCCCGGGGGAGCGCCAGGAGATCCTGAACTTCCAGTACAAGAACAGGTTCAGGATCGAGGACTACCGCAGGAGCGCCGCGCTCTACCGGCGGCTCCGCCCCGACCTCATGGTCAGCGGCCACTGGCGGCCCCGCTGGGTGGACGACGACTACCTGCGCATGCTCACCGAGCGCGGCGAGGAGCTCGTCGCCCTCCACCACGACCTGCTCCCGCTCGACCGGCTCGATGTGGGGGCCGACACGGTGCTGTGCCGCCTGACCCCCTACTATTCGAGCGTCCCCGCCGGGGGCGAGATCACGCTGACGGCCACGGTGCGCAACCCCTGGCCGGGCAAGGCGACGGTCACCGTGGAGCCGGTCGTCCCGCCGGGCTGGCGGCGCGAGGCCGGGCCTTCGACGCTGAGGCTGGACGGAGGGGGTATGGATCAGGTGCACCTCCGTCTCGGCGCGGACGCCGTGCCGCGGCGCCGCGTACGCCTCGCCGTCGATGTGACCATCGGCGACCTGCGTCTCGGGCAGCACGCCGAGGCGCTGGTCGACGTGGTCGGGGAAGGGAATCGATGACCGTAGAGCGGCGCCCGTCCCCCAGCCGTTCGCGGCGTCCCACGATCAAGGACGTCGCGGAGGCCGCCGGCGTCTCGCGCTCCACCGTCTCCCGGGCACTGACCGGCCGGGGCTACGCGGCCAGCGACGTGCGCGAGCGGGTGCTCCGGGCGGCGGCCGAGCTCGGCTACGTGCCCGACGTGATGGCCCGCACGCTCAAGCAGCAGGTGAGCAGGTCCGTCGGCGTCCTGGTGAGCGACTTGCGCAACCCGTTCTACGCGGAGCTGGCCGCGGGGGCCAGCAGGGAGGCCCGCGAGCGCGGCTACACGATGGTCCTGGCGGACACGAGCCTGTCGGCCGAGGCGGAGAGCGAGGCCGCGGAGGCGCTCGTGGCGCTCCGGGTGGCCGGCGTGGTCGTGACGCCCAACTCCTCGGCGGTCTCCACCTACCTGAGCGCCCACGGCATCCCGGTCGTCGAGGTCGACCGGCAGTTCGCGGCGGGCTCGACCGACGGCGTCGTGGTCGGCAACCGCGTCGGCGCCCGCACGGCCACCTCCCACCTGGTCGAGCTGGGTCACCGCCGGATTGCGCTGTTCATCGACGAGACCGACTGGACCACCGGCTACGAGCGCTACCAGGGCTATCTCGAAGCGCTCGCGGCCGGCGGCATCAAGGTCGAGCCCGAGCTGGTCGTCTCGTCGGGCTGGGACGTCGCCGACTCCCGGCGCAGGGCGCTCGACATGCTGCGCGGGCCCGACCGGCCCACGGCCGTCTTCGCGGCCAACAACGTGCTCGCCGAGGGCGTCTGGCGGGCGATCGGCGAGCTGGGGCTGCGGGTGCCCGGCGACATCAGCCTCGTGGCCTTCGACGACACGCCCTGGATGAGCATGGTCTCGCCCACGGTCAGCGCGGTCTCGCAGAACACGTACGGGCTCGGCGCGACCGCCGTACGCCGCTTGTCGGAGCGGATCGAGATGCCCGAGGCCGACTCGGTCACCACGGTGCTCAACGTGCGGCTGATCAGCCGCGAGTCCACCGCACCGCCCCCCGAGATCTGACATTTCGGCATATGCCGCGTTGACCCGTGGGGAAAGGTCGCCCTAGGATCCCCGTGTGGGAACGATGTCACAGTCCTGGTGCGGCGCCCGTTCCCGTCGGAGGCCCAATGGAGCACGATCTTCCCCCCGTTCTGTCGCTGGACATCGGCGGCACCAAACTCGCCGCGGGCGTCGTCACCGGCGACGGCCGGATCCACGGCTGGCAGCTCACCCCCACCCTCAGGGACGAGGGGCCGCGGCGGGTGCTGTCCAGGCTCTTCGACCTGGGCAGGAAGGCCATCGCCGAGGCGGGCGTGCCCCACGTGGCGGCGGTCGGCATCTCCTGCGGCGGGCCGCTCGACGCGGCGGCCGGCGTGCTGGAGTGCCCGCCGCACCTGCCCGGGTGGATCGACATCCCGATCGGCGCGATGGCGACGGAGGCGTTCGGCGTCCCGTCCGCGCTTGAGAACGATGCCACGGCCGCCGCGCTGGGCGAATTCCGCCATGGAGCGGGCCGCGGCACGTCCACGATGCTCTACCTCACCGTGTCGACCGGCGTCGGCGGCGGCTCCGTCATCGGCGGGCGCCTGCACCGGGGCGCGGCCGGCAACGGCGGCGAACTGGGCCACGTGATGGTCAGGCCCGGCGGGCGCGCCTGCTCGTGCGGCCGGCTGGGCTGCCTGGAGGCGTACGCGTCCGGCACCTCCATCGCCGAGCGCGCCCGCGAGGCCGTCGCCGCCGGGCGCGCCTCGTCCCTGTCCGCCGTCGAGTCCCCGACGGCCGAGGACGTCTCCCTCGCGGCGGCCGCCGGTGACGCGCTCGCGAACGAGATCTGGGACGAGACCACAGGGGCGCTCGGCACCGCGATCACCGACCTCGTGAACGCCTTCGAACCGGAGCTCGTCGTCCTCGGCGGCGGCGTCACCCGTTCCGGCGCCCGGCTTCTCGACCCCGTCGCCGCCGCCGTCGCCAGGGACGCCATGCCTCCCGCGGCCCGCGCCGCCCGCATCGAGCTCGCACAGCTCGGCGCGGGGGTGTGCGTGGTCGGCGCCGGCGCCGTCGCACACGACCTCGTCACAGGAAAGACCGATGCCTGACCTGCCCCCGCTCACCGCACCCCC
>NZ_SMKO01000219.1 GCF_004348685.1 Nonomuraea deserti
ACCCAGCACCACCGCCCCACCCAGCGCCACCGCGCCACCTTGCGGCGTGACCGCCCACCTCGGCGCCTCGCCGTCATACCCCCGGCCCTGACCCCGTGCGGCGCCCCGGGCCGCTGACGCCATGCTTCTCGGGTGCGCGGCCTCGGTGTGCCCGGGCCGCCCCGGCATCGCCTCCTGGTGCTCCCATGAGCCCTTGTACTGGTCGTCCCCGGGCTTCCTAGCCGGCGCTCCAGCCACGGCCCAGGCAAGGCCGTAGTCTCCACGGGTCCTACCGCGGTGCTGACCGTCCCGGGGCCCTGCCTTGAACACCGTACGAGGCCGAGGACGCCGACGGGCCCGGACGAGCGGTGCTCGTCCGGGCCCGTACGGTGTGCGGCGTCAGCGCGTGAGGCTGCGGTCGTCGTCGGCTGAACCGACGGCGGCGTGCTCCTCCTCGTGCCCGTGACCGTGCCCGTCGCCATGTCCGTCGTCCAGCGGGATCTTCTCCCCGCCGTACGCCTTGGACATGCGAGCGCGCAGCTTGCCCAGGGGCCCGCGCATGCCCTTCGGCGGGATGCCCGAGCCGTCGGGCGCGACCGGGAGCATGAGCACCGGCTCCTTGCCGCGCATGTGCGCCTCGATGTCGTCGGCCGGGGTCGTGTGGACCTCGATGAACTCGCCGTGCGGCAGCCGCTTGATCACGCCGGACTCCACGCCGTGCGAGATGACCGCCTGGTCGGAGCGCTGCAGGCCGAGACACATGCGATAAGTGATCATGTACGCCAGCGCCGGCGCCACGAAGATCAGCACCCGTCCCGCGTAGGTCGTCCAGTTGAGGCTGATGTGGAAGAACGCCGAGAACTCGTCGTTGGCTCCGAGCAGCCAGAGGACGCCGTAGAACGCGATGGCCGACATGCCGATCGAGGTGCGGTGCGGGTTGTTGCGCGGCCGGTCGGCGATGTGGTGCTCGCGGTTGTCGCCCGTCACCCAGCGTTCGAGGAAGGGATAGAGCGCCAGACCGGTCATGATGATGCCCATCGGCACCAGCGCCGGGATGATGACGCTCAACGGCAGCGTGCCGGCATGGGAGGTGCCGAAGAGGTTGATCTCCCAGGCGGGCATGAGGCGCAGCGCGCCTTCGAGGAAGCCCATGTAGAAGTCGGGCTGCGAGCCGGCCGACACGTCGGCGGGCGTGTAGGGGCCGAACAACCAGATCGGGTTGATCTGGGCGAACGTCGCCATGCCCGCGACCACGGCCAGCGTGAACAGGAAGTACGCCCCGCTCTTGGCCATGAAGGACGGGTAGAACGGCGCGCCCACGACGTTCTTCTTGTCGCGCCCCTTGCCGGGCATCTGGGTGTGCTTCTGCACCCACATGAGCACCAGGTGGGCGGAGATCAGCGCCAGCAGGATGCCCGGGATGAGCAGGATGTGCAGCGAGTAGAACCGGGAGATGACATCCTCACCCGGATATTCCCCGCCGAACAAGAAGAACGTGAAATACGTGCCGATCAGCGGCAGCGAGATCGCCACGCCCTCGGTGATCCGCAGACCGGCGCCGGAGAGCAGGTCGTCGGGGAGGGAGTAACCGGTCAGGCCCTCGAGCAGCGCCAGCGTCAGCAGCAGCACGCCGATGAGCCAGTTGAGCTCGCGCGGCTTGCGGTAGGCGCCGGTGAAGAACACCCGGAGCATGTGGACCATCATGCCCGCGACGAACATCAGGGCCGACCAGTGGTGCATCTGCCGGATGAGCAGACCGCCGCGGACGTCGAAGCTGATCTCCAGCGACGACGCGTAGGCCTCGGACATCATGACGCCCTTGAGCGGCGCGTACGAGCCGTCGTAGGCGATCTCCATCATGCTGGGCTTGTACCAGAACGTCAGGAACGTACCGGTCAGCAGCAGGATGACGAACGAGTAGAGGGCGATCTCACCCAGCAGGAACGACCAGTGGTCGGGGAAGATCTTGCGCAGGTTGCGCTTGAGGGCGTTCGCGCCGCCGAGGCGGTCGTCGAGGAACGTCGACGGCCCGGAGACGGCCTTCGGAACATTCGTGAGCTCGCTCACGTCTGGCCTCCTTCCCTGACCGCGGCCTCGGCGTCACCGCGCTCCCAGTAGCTGGGACCGACGGGCACCTCGAAGTCGTGCTGGGCGATGAGATAGCCCTCGGCGTCGACGGTGATCGGCAACTGCGGCAGCGGCCTGGCCGCGGGACCGAAGATGACTTTGGCGCCGTCGGCCGCGTCGAACGTCGACTGGTGGCAGGGGCACAGGATGTGGTGGGTGTTCTGCTCGTAGAGCGCCGCGGGGCAGCCCACGTGGGTGCAGATCTTGGAATAGGCCACGATGCCGTCGTGCGTCCAGTTCTGGCGGGTGCCGCTCTTGATCTCTTCGGGACGGAACTTGATCAGGATCAGCGTCGCCTTGGCGAGGGCGTTGAGGTCGTGCTCGTAGCCCTCGGGGACGACCGACAGGATGCCGCCGGGCGAGTTGAAGTCGGCGGCGCGGATCGGCTGGCCCGTGCCCTCGACGACGAGCCTCAGCGGCTTGCCCTCCTTGGTCTTCTCGCCCCAGACGGTGTGGCGCAGGGTCTTGTTGAACTTGGCGCCGGGCATCTTGCTGTTGTCGAGGTCGCGCAGCAGCACCAGCGGCACCAGGCCGAGCGGCGCGGCCGCGAGCAGCAGCGTGCGGCGCAGCAGCTTGCGCTTGACGAAGCCGCTCTCGTTGGCGCCCTGGATGAACGTGGCGGCCACGATGTCGCGGTCGGGGGCGGAGGAGGCCATCTCGTGGCGCTCCTGGATCAGGGAGTATTTCGGCATGATCTGGCGGACCCAGATCACGATACCGACCGCCAGCCCCAGGATCGCCACGGTCAGGGTGCTGCCCAGCGCGAGGTTGGACACCCCGGTCGCCTCGGGCCCGCCGACCTGGAAGACCACGTAGGAGATGATGAACCCGATCGCCGCCAGGAACGTGACCATGAAGCACAGGGCCACGAGCTTCTCGGCCTTGCGGGCCTTGGCTTCGTCCTGCAGCGTGACGCCGGGGACCTCCTGGTCGGCCTCCTTCGGCTGCTCGGTGGCGCCGAGCATCGAGGTGCCCGGCGCGGGGGTGCCGATGACGCGCTTGGGAACGCGTTCGTCCGGCTGCTCGATCTCGTGCTCGTTGTCTGTCATGACTTCTGTCGCTTCTTCGCGGTGATCCAGATGGCTGCCAGTGCGAGGAGGCTGAGACCTACGATCCAGGCGACGAGCCCCTCGGTGACCGGGCCGATCCGCCCGAGGGCGAAGCCTCCCGGGTCCTTCTGCGCGCGCACCTGCGTGATGTAGGCGATCATGCTGCGCTTCTCTTCCGGCGTGATCGTCGTGTCGTTGAAGACCGGCATCGCCTGCGGGCCGGTGACCATCGCCTCGTAGATCTGCGTGGGCGTCGCCTCGTTGAGGTTGGGAGCGTGCTTGCCCTGCGTCAGGGCGCCACCGGCGCCGGCCCAGTTGTGGCACTGGATGCAGTTGGCGCGGAACAGCTCACCGCCCTTGCCCGCGTCGCCCAGCTTCGGGTCGACCTGCTCGGCGCCCGGCACCTGCGGGCCGCCGCCGAGCGACTGCACGTAGGCGGAGATCTGCTTGATCTTCTCCGGGGTGACCCACTCGGGCTGCGGCTTGCGCGGCGCCTGGGGCCCAGGGTTGGCGGCGGGCATGCGGCCCGTGCTCATCTGGAAGTCGACGGCCGCGGCGCCGACGCCGATGAGCGTGGGCGCCGTCCCGGTGCCCTCGGCGTTGGTGCCGTGGCAGCTCGCGCAGTGCGCCACGAACAGGCTCTTGCCCTCGGCCACGTCGTCGACCTTGCCTGCCGCCAATGCCGCGTCGGCAGGCTTACCCGCCTGGACAAAAGCGGCGTATGCCATCCCGACCAGCGCCAACGCCAAAATCAGGACGGCGTATCTCGCTAGGGGATGCCGCCGCCAAGCGGTGATCCTAGTCACAGAAGTCCCGTTCCTTAACGAATGATGTAGATGGTCGCGAAAAGACCGATCCAGACGACGTCGACGAAGTGCCAGTAGTAGGACACGACGATCGCGCTGGTGGCCTGCTCATGCGTGAAGCGCTTCGCGGCGTACGTGCGTCCCAGCATGAACAGGAACGCGATCAGGCCACCGGTCACGTGCAGGCCGTGGAAGCCCGTCGTCAGGTAGAACACCGAGGTGTAGGCGTTGGCGGACAGGGTCGCGCCCTCTGACGCCAGCTCGCCGTACTCGTACAGCTGCCCCGCGATGAAGACCGCGCCCATGAGGAAGCTGACGATGTACCAGAAGCGGAGCTTGCCGACCTGCCCCTTCTCCGCGGCCCACACGCCCAGCTGGCACGTCACACTCGACAGGACCAGGATGATCGTGTTGACCGTCGCGAACGGGATGTTCAAGTCGTGCTCGGGGTTCGGGACCATGAGCGGATTCCACGCCAGGCCCCTCCCCTCGCTCACCGACCGGATGGTGAAGTACATCGCGAACAGCGCCGCGAAGAACATGAGCTCGGAGGACAGCCAGACGATCGTACCGACGCTGACCAGGTTGGGTCTGCGGTACGGCTGGGCTGCCGTCGTCGAAGTTATTGCGGATGCTGTCGCCACGGGCAGCATTATTGCGGCTCCAGTGGTCGGTCCGGCGCACGACCCCCCGTTAGGGGGTACGAACCGCGCACCAACCTGGGATAATTGGGGCAAACCACACCCAAACCGCCCACGCTGCGCGGCACGCGCTCGGGCGGCCTGGGATTGCACACCACCGCACCGGTACGATCCCAGGTGACCATACTGCTACGACACGATAGTGAGCGCGACAGCGATGTCCACTGGGAGCACCGACGACACGATGAGGGTCCTCGTCTACAGCGACGACGCCGCCACCAGGGCCGAGGTGAGCGCGGCCATCGGCAGGCGCCCGGCCGCCGACGTGCCTTTCGTCGAGATCGTGGAGTGCGCCACCGAGCCCAAGGTCCACCAGTGGCTGGGCTCCGGCGAGATCGACGTGGCCGTCCTCGACGGCGAGACCCAGCCCGCGGGTGGCATGGGCGTCTCCCGACAGGCGAAGGACGAGGTCTACGACTGCCCGCCCATCTGCCTGATCATCGCCAGGCGCGACGACCGCTGGCTGGCCGACTGGTCCAAGGCCGACGCCGTCGTGTCGCAGCCCCTGGAGCCGATGGTGCTGGCCGACACGGTCGCCGACCTCATGCGCCGCCGCTCCTCCACCCGACTCAACGCTAAGTAGGTGCCCATGGACTCCCGCACGACCTGGCCCACCCTGCTTTCCGCTCTCCTGTCAGGAGAGCACCTCACCTCTGACGAGACGGCCTGGGCGATGCGGGAGATCATGTCCGGCGCCGCGACGTCCGCGCAGATCGCCGGCTTCGCGATCGCGCTGCGCGCCAAGGGCGAGACGGTGGCCGAAGTGGTCGGCCTGGCCCGCACCATGCTCGACCTGGCCACGCCGCTGAGCGTCGAGGGCCCCGTGGTCGACGTCGTCGGCACGGGCGGCGATCGCGCCCACACCGTCAACGTCTCGACGATGGCCGCCATCGTGGCCGCCGCCGCGGGTGCCAGGGTCGTCAAGCACGGCAACCGCGCCGCCTCGTCCTCGTGCGGCGCCGCCGACGTCCTGGAGCACCTGGGCATCCGGCTCGACCTGACGCCCGAGCAGACGGCGCTGGTCGCGCGCGAGGCGGGCATCGCGTTCTGCTTCGCCCCGGTCTACCACCCCGCACTGCGCTTCGCCGGGCCCACCCGTAAGGAGATCGGCGTCCCCACGGTCTTCAACTTCCTGGGGCCGCTCACCAACCCGGCCCGCCCCGCCGCCCAGGCCATCGGCGTCTTCGACGCCGGGATGCTGCCCGTGCTGGCCGGCGTCTTCGCCGAGCGCGGGGTCTCCGCCCTGGTGTTCCGCGGCGACGACGGCCTCGACGAGCTGACCATCGCCGGCACCTCCACGGTCTGGGTGGTGAAAGACGGCACCGCGACGCAGACCAGCTTCGACCCGTCGGTGCTCGGCATTCCGCGCGCCGACGTGGGCGCGCTGCGCGGCGGCGACGTGGCGTTCAACGCCCAGGCCGTGCACGACCTGGTGCGCGGCAAGACCGGCCCGGTGCGCGACGCCGTCCTGCTCAACGCGGCCGCGGCCCTGGTGGCGCTCGACGGGCCCGGCGACAACCTCGACTCGGCGATGATCGACGGCTACGCCCGCGCGGCGCAGGCGGTCGACTCGGGGGCGGCCGCCGCCACCCTCGACCGCTGGGTGGAGGTCAGCGGCGCCTGCAGCCCCGCCTGACGCTCCCGGCCACACCGCCGGGCCCGGCGTCCCGGTCCCCAGAATTCCGGGATCCCGGCTCGCACCACCTCGTGTGGCGGTCCGGTCGTCGTCCCGAGGCCCCGCGATCGGGCGGGATGCGGGCCTGACGGCAGGAACCGCCGGACCGGGTGGCGTGACCCGGTCCGGCGGTCGTCTTACGGTGGCCGGCTACGGCAGGGTGACGGTGGGGCCCGACTTGATCGAGCTCCACTTGAGCCACTGTTTCCAGCTCTCCTGCCAGTGCCCCCACCCGTTCGTGGGCTCCAGCTTCCGCGGCGAGCCCGTGATGATGATCGGGTCGCCGATCAGCGTGTTCTTGATGAACCACGCGGCGTTCGCCGGGCTGACGTTCACGCATCCATGGCTGACGTTCGCGTGGCCCTGCGACCCGACCGACCAGGGTGCGCTGTGCACGTACTCGCCGCTGTTGGAGATGCGAACCGTGTTGTAGACCGTCAGCCGGTAGTAGCCAGGGGAGCCGGGCCCGATCCCCGGAGAGGTCATGATCGTCACCGGTTCGCGCGACATGGCCAGGTGGATGCCCGAGGTGGTGTAGTACTTCCACTGCCCGCCCTGGCCGGCGCTCATCGGCATCGTCCGGATCTTCTTGCCGTTCCGCCTGACCGTGAGCACGTGGTTGTTGGTGCTGCCCTTGGTGATCTGCTCGCGGCCGACCTTGAAGTTGAGCCGGACGTCGCGCTTGCCGTACATGCCGGGCCCGCCGCGCACTCCTGCCAGTTTGGCGTCCACCCGCACCTTCGTGTGCGCGGGCCAGTACTTCCGCGGCCGGAAGTCCACGTGGGTGTCGTCGAACCAGTGCCAGGCGCCCTCCACCGGCTTGGAGCTGCGGACGATGAGGTTGCGCTCGACGGACACGCGGTCGGCGATCGGCTGGTCGAACTCGATCATGACGGGCATGCCGACGCCGACCGTCAGCCCGGTGTAGTCCTTGTTCGGCGTGATCGTCTTGATGTCAAAGGTCTTGTTGCTCTTCACCGTCTTGAACGTGCTCTTCGCCTGGGTCTGCTTGCCCGCGGCGTCCACCAAGACCGCGGTGACCGTGTAGGTCACACCTGGCCTGGCCGTGACGGTGCTGCGCCATCGCGTACGGTCGCCGCTCAGGACACCGTCCAGCGAGCCGGACTTGTCGCCCTCCACGCGCACGCTCCTGAGCGTGCCCCTCTGGGCCGACACCACGACGGGCTGGTCCGTGGGCACGTCGGCGGCCTTGTCGGCCGGAGAGAACGTCACAGAGGCCGCTCGCACCCCCGCGCCGGCCATCGCGACCCCGTCGGGCTCGCCCTCCGTGCCGCCCGCCGTGCCGCCTGCCGAGCACGCGGTGAGCAGCGCCAAGGCCAGCAGGCCGGCCGATCCATACGCTACGCGCCCCACGAGTGACTCCCTTGTCCCGCTCCATTGCCTTACTAGGTGAGAAATCCGCTCGCTTGGCGCCCCGTACCTGGTTAGGGCCATAGAGGCAGTCCACGTAGCAGATTTCTCATTAGTACCCTGAGTGATCGAATGACCACATCCGGGCACCGGTAAAGAACACCAAAAAGCGGGCGTCCTCCCCCATGGGAGAGCGCCCGCCTCAGGTGTGGCTCAGTGCGAGAAGTTACCCCGGTAGTACTGGAACACGAACCCGATCATGGCCATGATGACCAGGAACACGCCGATCAGGAACATCCAGAAGCCGATCACGAACCCGGCGAAGGCGAAGGCCGCCGCCAGGCAGAGGAAGAGCGGCCACCAGCTGCTCGGGCTGAAGAAGCCGATCTCCCCCGCGCCGTCGCTGATCTCGGCCTGCTTGCTGTCCTCCGGCTGGGCGCCGATGCGCCGCGCGGTGAACATCAGGTAGTAGCCGACCATGAACGCGAACCCGACCGAGATGGCCATGGCGGTGGTGCCGACGGGCTCGCCGCTGCCCATCTCCGCCTTGGTCCAGAACCAGTAGGCGATGTCGACGCCGGCGAAGAACACGCCGCACAACAGGAACAGCCAACCCTGGACCTTCATCAGGCCTCGACCTCCTGGGCGGACTTGGCGGACACGTGCGGATAGTGCAGGTCGAACGCGGGACGCTCGGACCTGATGCGCGGCAGTGAGGTGAAGTTGTGCCGCGGCGGCGGGCAGGAGGTCGCCCATTCGAGCGAGCCGCCGTAGCCCCAGGGGTCGTCGACGGTGACCTTGGGCGCGCTGCGCCAGGTCTTCCAGACGTTGTAGAAGAACGGCAGCGTCGAGGCGCCCAGGATGAACGCGCCCACCGACGAGATCATGTTGAGGTCGGTGAAGCCGTCGGCCGCGCTGTAGTCGGCGTAGCGGCGCGGGAAGCCCACCACGCCCAGCCAATGCTGGATGAGGAACGTCGTGTGGAAGCCGATGAACAGCAGCCAGAACTGCAGCTTGCCCAGCTTGTCGTCGAGCATCTTGCCGGTGAACTTGGGCCACCAGAAGTAGAAGCCGGCGAACATGGCGAACACCACGGTGCCGAACACCACGTAGTGGAAGTGCGCCACGACGAAGTAGGTGTCGCTGATGTGGAAGTCGAGCGGCGGCGAGGCCAGGATGACGCCGGTCAGGCCGCCCAGCAGGAACGTCACCAGGAACCCGACCGAGAACAACATCGGCGACTCGAACGTGAGATGCCCTCGCCACATCGTGCCGACCCAGTTGAAGAACTTCACGCCTGTCGGCACCGCGATGAGGAACGTCATGAACGAGAAGAACGGCAACAACACCTGCCCGGTCGGGAACATGTGGTGCGCCCAGACCGTGATGGACAGACCGGCGATGGAGATCGTCGCGGCCACGAGGCTGATGTAACCGAAGATCGGCTTGCGGCTGAAGACCGGCAGGATCTCCGTCACGATGCCGAAGAACGGCAGCGCGATGATGTACACCTCGGGATGGCCGAAGAACCAGAACAGGTGCTGCCAGAGCAGCGCTCCGCCGAACTCCGAGTCGAAGATGTGGGTGCCCAGCTTGCGGTCGGCCTCCAGCGCCAGCAGCGCGGCGGCCAGCACCGGGAACGCCATCAGCACGAGCATGCTGGTCAGCAGGACGTTCCAGGTGAAGATCGGCATGCGGAACATGGTCATGCCGGGAGCGCGCATGCAGATGATCGTGGTGATGAAGTTGACCGAGCCGAGGATGGTGCCCAGGCCCGACAGGGCCAGGCCCATGATCCACAGATCGCCGCCGACGCCGGGCGAGTTGATCGCGTTGGACAGCGGCGTGTAGGCGAACCAGCCGAACGACGCCGCGCCACCCGGGGTGAAGAAGCCCGAGACCGCGATGATGCTGCCGAACAGGTAGAGCCAGTAGCTCACCATGTTGAGGCGCGGGAACGCCACGTCGGGGGCGCCGATCTGCAGCGGCATCAGCTCGTTGGCGAAGCCGGCGAACAGCGGCGTCGCGAACATGAGCAGCATGATCGTGCCGTGCATGGTGAACAGCTGGTTGAACTGCTCGTTGCTGGTGAACTGCAGGCCGGGCTGCGCCAGCTCGGCCCGCATGACCAGCGCCATGACGCCGCCGATGAGGAAGAAGGCGAACGACGAGATCAGGTAGAGGTGCCCGATGATCTTGTGATCGGTGGAGGACAGCCACTTGGCGATGATCTGGCCCTTGGTGTCGGGCCTGATCGGCGTCCTGAGTGGTTCTTGGATGGCGGTCACTGGGCACTCCCAGCCTGTTGGGTCGCGATGTACTGGTCGAACTCAGCCTGCGGAACGAGCTTCACCGAGAAGAGCATCCGGCTGTGGTCGACACCGCACAGTTCGGCGCAGCGGCCGGCGAACACGCCGGTCCGGTCGAGCGTCGTGATCTCGAACTTGCGACCCGGGTTGTCCTCCGGGATGCCCGGGATGACGTCCCGCTTGAACAGGAACTCCGGCACCCAGAAGGAGTGGATGACGTCGTCGCTCTGCAGGTCGAACTCGACCTTGGTCTTCGTCGGCAGGACCAGCTGGGGGCCCTGGTTGTAGTCGCTCACCGGCACGCCGGAGACCGGCGGCAGCGTCTTGCCGTTGACGGTGGTGGTGAAGCGCCAGCTCCACTGGTATGCCTCGACCTTGACCTTCACCGGCGCGTTGCCCGAGATCTGCGTGAGGCGCTCGCTGTCGCGGGCGGTGAAGAAGAAGAACACCGACACCATGACGAGCGGGATCAAGGTGTAGAGCATCTCGATCGGCAGGTTGTAGCGGACCTGCGGCGGGAGCTCGGCCTTCGCCCTGCGCTTGCGGTGGAAGATGGACGCCCACACGATCAGGACGATGACGACGGCACCCGTGGCGAGCGCGGCGATCCAGGCCCCGTTCCACAGGCTCTGGACCACATTGCCCTCTTCGGTGATGTGGCCGGGAAGAAGGCCGCGAGACCAGTCGGCCTCGGGGACGTCATTAGCACACGCCGTAGCAGTGGCCAGCAGCAACGCCAAAGCGGCGGCGCGTGGCACCCTGCGCCGGGCCAACGAACGCCGCGTCGTACGGCGAGTCGGACTCACGGATCGCCTACCCCACAGATGTAGCCCAAGAGTCTTTCCCCTGGGCGCGTATTGCTGTTTCTGATTCATGCACAGACTGACAAGCAGACACATTAGCGTGCAGGGGCCTTGCCCCACCGCGCGACCCCTCCATGGCGCCGGAAGTGGGACGATGAGTCTCGTGGCGTATTTCGACGCGGCCTCGAGTGAGCCGCTCCACCCCCAGGCACGCGAGGCGCTGCTGGCGGCGATCGACGTCGGCTGGGCCGACCCCGCGAGACTGTACGGCCAGGCCCGCCGCGCGCACCTGCTGCTCGAACAGGCCCGCACGGAGGTGGCCGAAGCGCTCGGCGCGCGCCCCGACGAGGTGTCGTTCACCTCCTCGGGCACGCAGGCCGTGCATCTCGGCGTGCTCGGCACCCTACACGGCAGGCGCAGGGTCGGGCGCCATCTGGTCACCACGGCCGTCGAGCACTCCAGCGTGCTGCACGCCGGCGGCGTGCACGAACGCGACGGCGGCACGGTCGAGACCGTCGGCGTCGGCCTGACCGGCCGTGTCGACCTCGACCGCTTCACCGAGGCGGTGGCCCGCCCCGGCACGGCCCTGGCCTGCCTGCAGACGGCCAACCACGAGGTCGGCACCCTGCAGCCGGTGGCGGAGGCGGCCGCGGCGTGCCGCGCGAACGGGGTGCCCCTGCTGGTCGACGCGGCGCAGACGGCCGGCCGGATGCCGGTCCCGCCCGGCTGGTCGGTGCTGGCGGCCAGCGCCCACAAGTGGGGCGGCCCCGCCGGGGTGGGCGTGCTGGCGGTGCGCAAGGGCACGCGGTTCCGCTCGTTCCTGCCGGAGGACGAGCGGGAGCGGCGGCGGGTGCCGGGCTTCGAGAACGTTCCCGGCATCGTGGCCGCGGCGGCCGCGCTGCGCGCGATGGCCGCCGAGGCGTCGCAGGAGCAGGCCCGGCTGGCCGAGCTCGTCGGCAGGATCAGGGAGACGGTCCCCAAGATCGTCCCGGACGTGGAGGTGATCGGCGACCCCGACGAGCGGGCGCCGCACATCGTGACCTTCTCGTGCCTGTACGTCGACGGCGAGGCACTGCTGACCGAGCTGGACAAGGCCGGGTTCGCCGTGTCGTCGGGAAGCTCGTGCACCGCTAGTACGCTTCGTCCATCGCACGTTCTGGAAGCGATGGGCGTGCTGACGCATGGGAACGTCCGGATTTCGCTGCCCAGGGGCGCTTCCGCGGCCGAGGTCGACCGATTCCTCGCCGTGCTGCCCGAGCTGGTGCGCCGCATCCGGCAGGACGCAGGAGTCGCATGACCGAAGTTACCCAGCCGGCTTTGACGATCGACGCGCTCGGGAAGAAGTGCCCGATCCCGATCATCATGCTGGCCGAGCAGATCAACTACGTCCCGCTCAACGCCGTGGTGGCGGTGCTGGCCGACGACCCGGCCGCCTACACCGACGTGCCGGCGTGGTGCAGGCTGAAGTCGCACCGCCACGTCGGGTCGTACGAGCTGCCCGAGGGCGGCTGGGCGATCCACGTCAGGCGCAACTACTGACTTCCCCCGCGCCGCAGGCCGTCCCGCCCGGCGGCGGGACGGCCTGCGGCGCTCAGGGGTGGTAGCAGCGGATGTGCTCGGCGACCTCCTCCGCCGCCTCGGCGCCGTAGGCGGCGCCGAACCGCTCGAGGAAGACCTGCTGGCCGAGCTCGTATTCCTGGCCGCCGACGCGCTCCAGCACGTGGGTGGCGGTCAGGTTGCCGATCTGGCCGCAGCGCTCCAGCGGCAGGCCCCAGGCCAGGCCCGCGAGGAAACCGGCGCGGAAGGCGTCGCCGACGCCCGTGGGATCGGCCTTGCCCCGCTCGGGGGCGGGGGCGACCATGATCGAGGGCTCGCCCTTGCGGTCGATGACGGCGCCCTTGGGGCCGAGCGTGGTGATCCGGACGCCGACCCGGTCGAGGACCTCCGCGTCGGACCAGCCGGTCTTCTGCTCGATGAGCCCCTTCTCGTAGTCGTTGGAGAACAGGTAGGAGGCGCCGTCGACGAGCGTGCGGATCTGCTCGTCCTCCATGCGGGCGAGCTGCTGGGAGATGTCGGCGGCGAAGCCGATGCCGCGCTGGCGGCACTCCTCGGTGTGGCGCAACATCGCGTCGGGGTCGTTGGGGCTGATGAGCACGAGGTCGAGGCCGCCGACGCGCTCGGCGACGGGCTGCAGCTCGATGAGCCGGGCCTCGGCCATGGCCCCCGTGTAGAAGGAGGCGATCTGGTTGTGGTGGTCGTCGGTCGTGCACAGGAAGCGGGCGGTGTGCCGGGTCTCGGAGACGTGCACGGATCCGCAGTCGACGCCGTGGCGCTCCAGCCACGAGCGGTAGTCGGCGAAGTCGTTGCCGACGGCACCCACCAGCATGGGCGTCAGGCCCAGACAGCCCATGCCGAACGCGATGTTCGCGGCGCATCCACCGCGACGGATCTGTAGGTCATCGACCAGGAACGAAAGCGACACCCGGTCGAGTTGCTCGGCGATCAGCTGATCGCCGAAGCTTCCGGGGAAGGTCATCAGATGGTCTGTCGCGATGGAGCCGGTTACGGCGATGCGCACGGGGTTCTTCTTCCTCGTTGTCAGCAGGCCAGTGGGCCCAACGAGAATACGCGAAGGTCCCGCGCGCACAAAGGCGCGCGGGACCCGGCGACCAGCCGCCCGTCGCTCTAGTTGAACGAGTCGCCGCAGGCGCAGGAGCCCGTGGCGTTGGGGTTGTCGATGGTGAAGCCCTGCTTCTCGATGGTGTCGACGAAGTCGATCGAGGCGCCCATCAGGTAGGGGGCGCTCATCCGGTCGGTGACCACACTGACGCCGCCGAAGTCGGACACCACGTCGCCGTCCATCGACCGGTCGTCGAAGAAGAGCTGGTAGCGCAGGCCGGAACAGCCACCCGGCTGCACGGCGACCCGCAGCTGCAGGCCCTCCTCGCCCTGCTGCTCGAGCAAGCTCTTGACCTTGGCCGCGGCCGCGTCGGTCAGGATCAGGCCCTGTGCCGTGGTCTCGCTGCTCTCAACCGTCATCTGCTGACTCCCTAACCCGGCTGTCTGTTTTCGACGTCCTACTGATGACGCTACCAACACCTTGGGGATGCCACACATTCCCGGGGTCACCTCCCCCTGATTGTCCCCGTTCGTCCGTGTGTCATGATGAGTATCGTCAATTCGACGATAAGGGGGTACGGCCATGGCCACCCAGACTGGACTGCCGCTCTTCGTCCTCGGCAGTGGGGCCGATCCGCACAGCGAGAAGGGGGTCGAGTGTCCCGGCGAGCTGCCGCCCGCCTCCGACCCCGGCCTCGTGGAACGCGCACGCAAGGCGAAGGAGGCCCTCGGCGACCGCCTCTTCGTGCTCGGCCACCACTACCAGCGCGACGAGGTCATCCAGTTCGCCGACGTGACAGGTGACTCCTTCAAGCTGGCCCAGCAGGCGGCGGCCCGGCCCGAGGCGGAGTACATCGTCTTCTGCGGCGTGCACTTCATGGCCGAGTCCGCCGACATCCTGACCGGCGACGCCCAGAAGGTGATCCTGCCGGACCTGGCGGCCGGCTGCTCGATGGCCGACATGGCGACGTTCGACCAGGTCGAGGAGTGCTGGGACGCCTTGGAGGACGCCGGGCTGGCCGGCGAGGTGATCCCGGTCACCTACATGAACTCCAGCGCCGACATCAAGGCGTTCTGCGGCAGGAACGGAGGCGCGGTCTGCACCTCCTCCAACGCCCGCCGCGCCCTCGACTGGGCCTTCGAGCAGGGCGGCAAGGTGCTGTTCCTGCCCGACCAGCACCTCGGCCGCAACACGGCGGTCCTGGAGATGGGCATGTCGCTGGACGACTGCGTGGTGTGGAACCCGCACCGCCCGGGCGGCGGGCTGACGCGGGAGCAGCTCGAGCGCGCGCGGATGATCCTCTGGCGGGGCCACTGCTCGGTGCACGGCCGCTTCACCGCGGAGTCGGTGGACGACGTGCGCGCGCGCATCCCGGGCGTCAACGTGCTCGTGCACCCGGAGTGCCGCCACGAGGTGGTGCTCAAGGCCGACCACGTGGGCTCGACCGAGCACATCATCAGGACGCTCGAGGCGGCGCCGGCGGGCTCCAGCTGGGCGATCGGCACCGAGCTCAACCTGGTCAAGCGCCTGGCCCAGACGTTCCCCGACAAGAACGTCTCGTTCCTGGACCGCACGGTCTGCTACTGCTCGACGATGAACCGGATCGACCTGCCCCACCTGGTGTGGGCGCTGGAGTCGCTGGTGCTCGCCGAGGAGGACGGTGCGGTCGTCAACCAGATCACGGTGGACGACGACACCGCCCACTGGGCCAGGGTCGCCCTCGACCGCATGCTGGCCCTCCCGTGACGCGCCGCCCGGGGCCCAGGGCCGGCCTCGGGCCTACGCGAAGTCGTAGCCGACCCGGACCCTCACCGAGAGGGTCCGGCGGCCGGGACTGATCGAGGCGCCGCTGTCCGCGGCGGCCATCGTGAGCGGCTGCGGGCCGCTCTCGACCTCCTCGCTCACCGACACGACGCGGCCCAGCGGCCGGCCGGACAGCTCGGCGTACTGGGCCGCCTTGGCGGCGGCGTCGCGGAACGCCAGGACCCGGGCCTCCCGCAGCGCGCCGTCCGGATCCGACACCTCGAACACCACGCCGTTGAGCCGGGCCTCCTCGCCCACCCCCGCCACGGTGTCGATGACGCCGTCGGCCCCCGCCAGGTCGCGGACGACGACCTCCACGCCCCGCGCCCCGCGGTAGGCGGCCACCTTCGGATAGGACTCGTACTCGGGCCCGAGGGAGAGCTCGGCCGTGCGGACGTCCTCGGCGGCGATCCCCGCCCCGCTCAGCGCCTCGGCCAGCCGGGCGGCGGCGGCCCTGACGGCGGCGAAGGCGTCGGCGGCCGACGCCCTGCGCACCTCGACGCCCGCGTGCAGCCGCAGGATGTCGGGCACGGCCAGGACGGCGCCCTCGCCGACGACGGTGATGTCCATGCGGTGTCCTTCCCGGCCGGCGGTCGTGTCCCTCACTGCGTATCAGATCTCCTGGCGGCTTACGAGGCGTTCCTGCTGAAGCGGAAGCCCATGCGGTCGAACTCCGCCTTCTCCGGCGCCGTCGCCAGCACCCGGCCGACCCGACCGGACAGGTCGATCACCACGGCCTCGTACCCGGACCCCTTCGTGCGCCACACCGCCAGGTGCTCGTCGTCCCACCAGCCGATGAGCCGCTTGCTGGCGAACGGGACGGTGACCGCGCCGGTGTCGTCGCCCGAGGTGGGGCGGGCGCACAGCGACGTGCCCGCGCTCGTGCAGTGGGCCAGGAAGCGGTCGCCCGACGGCGAGACGTCGTCGCCCTCCACCCACACCGGCGACCCGGCGTCCCGCAGGGTGCGCAGGCGGTTGCCGTTCAGGTCGTAGAACGTCATCACGCCGCCGACCCACGTGCCGACCGACCGGCTGTCGGCGTCCCAGAAGAAGCGCCACTCACCCGCGCCCTCCTCCTTGACCGGGAACGTGCGGCCCGTCCCCTCGGCGATGTCGATGATGCCGTAGCCGTGCTCGTCGGTGTCGCCATCGGTGCCCTTGTAGAGGGTGACCAGGCCGTACCTGCCGTCGGGCGACCAGCGCGGCGTGGTGGGGAAGACCGGCTTGCGGCTGAGCTTGACGACGCGTTCGGCGTCGGTGGCGTGGTCGATGATCGAGACGGTGGCGTAGTAGTCGGTGCTGTAGTCCACGTCGGTGCCGAGTGCCCGGTTGCTGCGGGGATCCAGGGCGTACTCGAAATAGCGGCGGTCGCGGGTGAAGGCGCCGCTCGTGAGCTGCCTGACGTAGAGGCTCTTGCCGCTGTCGGTCGTGTACGACGCGAGCCTGATCGGGTCGTCCGCGCGTTCCTCGATCTCCACGGAGGTGCCGGGAAGCCTGACCGTTCCCCCGGTGGGGACGGGCCCTGTGGTGGTGGGGGCGGACCCTGTGGTGGTG
>NZ_SMKO01000021.1 GCF_004348685.1 Nonomuraea deserti
GCCCCGCGCCCCCCACGCCACCGGCTACGCCGTGCACCCGTGGGCCGACGTGGTGCTGGCCGAGCCCGAGCACGACGCCGACGCCATGGGCCCCGCGGGACAACTGTGGTCCACCCCGCACGACCTGGCCCGCTGGGCGGCCTTCCTCGGCGGCGACACCGCAGGCGTGCTGTGCCCCGGCACCCTCGCCGAGATGCGCGAGCCGGCCGGCGTCGACGACGGCGACACCTGGACCGGCGGGTTCGGGCTCGGCCTGCAGCTGGCCAGGCCAGGCGCCCGCCGCCTGGCCGGCCACACCGGGTCGATGCCCGGCTTCCTGGCCACCGTGTGGGCCGACCCCGCGGGCGGCGTGGGGGTGCTGTTCATGGCCAACACCACCTCCGGGCTCAGCGGCAGGCTGGCGACCGACCTGCTGGACATCCTGGAGGAGTACGAACCGCGGCTGCCCGACGAATGGCGGCCGGTCGCCGCCGACCCGCGGCTGCTGGAGCTGACCGGGTTGTGGCACTGGGGGCCGAAACCGTACGCGCTGCGGCTGCTGCCCGAGCGCGGGCTGTCGCTGGAACCGGTCGGCGGCGGCGGGCGGGCCTCCCGGTTCGTGCCGCAGGACGACGGCACGTGGCTGGGCCTGGACGGCTACTACGCCGGGGAGACGCTGCGGGTGGCGCCCGACCACCTCGACCTCAACACCTTCATCTTCACCCGCGAACCGTACGACCCCGGGGCGCCGGTGCCGGGCGGCGTGACCGGCTGGCACGCCTGAGCGCGCGACCGGGTGGCCGTCTCCCCCGGCGGCCACCCGGCCACGGAGGGGCGGCGAGCGGCGGCAGGCACCCGGCCGCGCTCGCCGCGACCACCGGGCCGGAACCGAGCGCGGCCGGCGCCGCGGAAACGGCGTCATGGCCGTCCCCCGGCCCTTCGCCGCAGGTCAACCATGTTTGGCCCGGTCCTGGGCAGGTGGAGCGGAAACGATCCCCCCGGTTCACGGAGAGACCACCGCGCTGACGCGGGAGATCTCCCCGGCAGGAAGAGCTCGTCGAGTAGCGAGGACCGGCAACGATGCAGTCGAACAAAGACCTGGCGGCCAGCTCCGGCAGCCTGCTGGAGGCCGAACAGGCGTTCCAGGCGGTACGCGGGCGCCTGTTCGGGATCGCGTACCGCATGCTGGGCAGCGTGAGCGAGGCCGACGACCTGCTCCAGGAGGTGTGGATCCGCTGGCAGACGAGCGACCGGCGCAACGTGCGCAACGCCGAGGCGTTCCTCGCCACCACGACCACCCGGCTGGCCATCAACGTGCTGCGATCGGCGCGGGCACGCCGCGAGACCTACGTCGGCCCGTGGCTGCCCGAACCCGTCGACACCGCCGCCGACCCGGCGCTGGGCGCCGAACGCGCCGAGGCCCTGGAAGTCGCGGTGCTGATGCTGCTGGAGAGGCTCACGCCCACCGAACGCGCGTCGTACGTGCTGCGCGAGGCGTTCGACCACTCCTACGAGCGGATCGCCGAGATCATCGGGCACACCCCGGCGAACGTGCGCCAGCTGGTCAGCCGCGCGCGCAAGCACCTGGCCGCGGAGAAACGCGCCAGCGTCGCCGCCTCCGAGCAGCGGCGGCTGCTGACCGCGTTCGTGGCGGCCGCCCGGTCAGGGGAGATCGCCGGGCTTGAGGCACTCCTCGCCGAGGACGTCGTCTCCTACTCCGACGGCGGCGGCGCCGTGCGCGCGTCGAAGTTCCCGGTCGTCGGCCGCCGCCGCGTGGCCAGGTACGTGCACGCGTTCGCCGGCACGTTCTGGGACGGCGTGACGGTCGAGCCGGTCGAGGCCAACGGGCACGCCTCGGTCCGGCTGTCCCACGAAGGCAGGGTGGTCGCCGTCGTCACCGTGAGCGTCACCTCCGACGGCATCGACCGGGTGTTGTGGATGATGAACCCGTCGAAGCTCGCCGCGATGGCCGCATGAGGCCTGCCCCGGCGGGCGCCGGCGCGTCGTCACCCGCATCTCGATGGCCGCGCCGGCCTACCGGGGCGGCGCGGCGGGCTGATTCCCCCGGCCGCCGCCTATAGTGAGTCAGGTGGCTGACTCTAAGGGTTCGCGGGCCAGGACGGCGACCGCCAAACGGCAGCGGCTGACGGCCGCCGCCGCCCGGGTCGTGCACCAGCAGGGCGTCGAGCGCACCACCATCGCCGACATCGCCCGCGCCGCCGACGTCCCCGTGGGCAACGTCTACTACTACTTCAAGACCAAGGACGACCTCGTCGCGGCCGCCCTCAGCGAGCACGCCCACGGGCTGCAGACCCTCACCACCCGTCTCGACCGCCTCCCCGACCCCAGGCAGCGGCTCAAAGGCCTCGTCGCGGCCTGGGTCGGCGAGCGCGAGCTCGCCGCCCGCTACGGCTGCCCCACCGGCACCCTCGCCTCCGAGCTCGGCAAGCGCGACGAGGGCGGCCTCGCCGAGGAGGCCGGCAAGGTCATCCGGCTGCTGCTCGACTGGGCCGGACACCAGTTCCGCCAGCTCGGCCTGCCCGACCCCGACGGGCTCGCCCTGACGCTGGTGAGCGCCTACCAGGGCATGTCGCTGCTGGCCAACGCGCTGCGCGAGCCCGGTGTCATGACCCGCGAGGGCCGGCGCCTCACCGACTGGCTCGACTCCCTGCCCGACCCGCGGGATTGACCTGCCGGGACAGGCCTGCGGGCGCGGGTAGGGTCCGAGCGGGAAGGAGACCATGTGGTCACGCGCAGAGGGAACCGGATGAAACCCGTGTATACGGCCGTCGCCGTCCACGTGCCCGCGCCGCCGGAACGGGTGTTCGCGCTGATCACCGACTGGCCCAGGCACCGGGAGTGGATGTTCATGACCACCGCCCGCCAGGTGGGTGAGCACGCCGTCGAGGCCTACACCGGCGTGCGGCCGTTCGGCTTCCTCGACACGATGACGATCACCCGCTGGGAGCCTCCCACGCTGGTGATCATGAACCACACCGGGCGCATGGTGCGCGGCCGCGGCGCGATCCGGGTGCGGCCGCACGACGGCGGCAGCCGGGTCGTCTGGGCCGAGGAGCTGCGCCCGCCGTTCGGGCCGCTGGGCCGGGCCCTGTGGCCGCTGGCCCGCCCGCTCGTCCGCGCCCTCGCCCGTCACTCCCTGCGCAGGCTGGGCGCGCTGCTGCGCCGTACGCGCTGATCCCGCCTACTCGACGGTCCGTAAGATCTGCTCGATCGACGCCGTACGGGCGCGCAGCTCGGCCAGGTCCGCGGCCACCCGCTGCTGGGCGTCGAGGGTGTTCTCGGCCAGCTGCTCGAAACGGTGCACGAGCCACCGCAGGTCGTCGGCCTGGCCGGCGGCGGCCCTGGTCTTGCGGGAGTCGAACAGGCCCACGATGACCACGGCGATCAGGAAGCCGGCCACCAGCAGCACGGCGATGAGCAGGATCGCCACGGGCCACGAGATGTCCATCAGGAGTGCTCCTTGGGTCCTGGACCCCGGTCCGGGTCCGGCCTGGTGAGGGTCTTGGCCGCCTCGGCCAGCGCGGGCGCCGTCAGATGCAGGTCGAAACCGGTGACCTCGTAGTACTTCATGGCCTTGCCGTCCTCGGACAGCTCCAGAGTGCCGGTGATCAGGCCGGCGGCCTCCAGCCGGCGCAGGTGCATGTGCAGCAGCGGGCGGCTCACGCCGATCTCGCGGGCGAGATGGCTGACGTAGTCGCGCCCGCCGGCCAGGGTGGCGACGATGCGCAGCCGCAGCGGGTTGGCCAGCGCGGCCAGCATCTCCACGAGCTCGTCGCCGGTCGGCTCGGCCGCCGTCATGACATCCCATCCGTAAACATTTGGTTACAGGTGTAACCGTAGCGGGTTGATCGTCGTACGGGCAACGAGCGGCCCCGGTGGGAGCTGCGCGTACGCGGACCGAGCCGGCTCACGACTCCAGGAAGTGCAGCACGGCCAGCACCCGGCGGCTGTAGCCGGTCGTGTGTGACAGGCCGAGCTTGTCGAACAGCGAGTTTACGTGCTTCTCCACCGCGCTCTGCGACACGTGCAGCGCCTGCGCGATCGAGGCGTTGGTCAGCCCCTGCGCCATCCGCTCCAGCACCTCGCGCTCGCGCGCGGTGAGCCGGGCCAGGGGATCGACCTGGGTGGTGCGGGCCAGCAGCTGGCGCACCACCTCAGGGTCGAACGCCGCTCCCCCGGCCCCCACCCGCTCCAGCGCGTCCAGGAAGTCGCCGACCTGCGCCACCCGGTCCTTCAGCAGGTAGCCGACCCCTTCGACGTCCGCGCTCATCAGCTCGGCGGCGTACCTCTTCTCGACGTACTGCGACAGCACCAGCACCTTCACCGCCGGCCAGCGCGTCCTGATCTCCAGCGCGGCCCGCAGCCCCTCGTCGGTGTGGGTCGGCGGCATGCGCACGTCCACCACCGCGATGTCCGGCTCGTACGCCGCCACCGCCGACACCAGCGACTCGGCGTCGGCCACCGCCGCGGGAACCTCGTGGCCCTCCTCCAGCAGCAGCCGGACCAGGCCCTCGCGCAGCAGCGTGGAGTCCTCGGCCAGGATCACCCGCACGGCAGCACCGCCGTGATCGACGTCGGCCCGCCCGGCGGGCTGGTCAGCTCGAACGTGCCGTCCAGCGCCGCCACTCGCCTGGCCAGCCCGGACAGGCCGCCGCCCGCCAGGCTGGCACCGCCGCGGCCGTCGTCGCGCACCCGTACGACCACCCGGGCGTCCTCCTCGTGCACCTCGACCCTGATAAGCGTGGCGGCGGCGTGCTTGGCGGCGTTGGTCACCGCCTCGCTGACCACGAAGTAGGCCGCCGTCTCCACCGCCATCGGCGGCCGTCGCCGCAGCTCGCAGGCCACCTTGACGGGCACGTTGGACCGCTCGGCCACGCCCGCCAGCGCCTCGCCCAGCCCGAGGGAGTCCAGGCCGCTCGGATAGACCCGCCAGGCCACCTCGCGCAGCTCCGCGAGCGCCTCCTGCGCCTCCTGGTGCGCCTGCTCCAGCAGCTCGGTGCGGCCCCGCTTCGAGCGTCCGATCAGCATCGACAGCGCCACCAGCCGCTGCTGCAGTCCGTCGTGCAAGTCACGCTCGATCCTGCGCCGCTCGGAGTCGACGGCGGCCACGATGCCGGCCCGGCTCTCGGCCAGCTCGGCGATCCTGCGCTCCAGCGCTTCGGTACGGTCGGGGCCCAGCATCCGCACGATCAGCAGGCGCTCCAGCGCGTGCACCCCCACGACGCCCGACAGGTCGAGGAACAGCAGCACGGTCCCGGCCACGACGGTGTAGGCCAGCAGGGGCACCGACGGCAGCATGCCGTCGAACGGCTTGCCCTGTCCCCACAGCACGACGACGAGCACCGCCGCGCCCCCGCCGTACACGAGCAGCATGATCACCATCCCGCCCAGCAGCCCGAGCGGGACGCGCGCGGCGAGGTAGAGCGAGGCCCGCAGGTCGCTCTCCGTGAGCGCGGTGAGGCCGGCGGCGTCCAGGCGCAGGCGACGCGCTTCGAGCCGGGCCAGGCGCCGGGCGGCGGCGACGACGTTCGGGTTGGCCAGGAACGGCAGCGCCGCCAGCAGGAACACGAGCCCGCACAGCGCCGTCAGGGCCCCGAGCGTCACCGCGCCGAGCAGCCGCAGGCCCTCACCGGCCAGACGCATGCCTGCCCTTGCGCCGTTCGGCCAGCCGGACGCCGATGAAGACCACGATCGCCAGCACGACCAGGCCGATCACCACGTAGCTGCCGGCCCCCACGTACGTTTCCACGACCGACCACTGCTCGCCCAGGAGATAGCCGGCCATCACGAAGATCGTGTTCCAGATGAGGCTGCCGGCCGTGGTCAGCGCCGTGAACGTCGGCAGCGGCATACGCTCCACGCCCGCGGGGATGGAGATCAGGCTGCGGAAGACGGGGATCATCCGGCCGAAGAAGACGGTCTTGCGGCCGTGGCGCCCGAACCAGGCCTCGGTCTTCTCGATGTCGGACGTCTTCACCAGGGGCAGCTTGGCGGCCAGCGCCAGGGTGCGTTCGCGGCCCAGCGCCGCGCCCACCCCGTAGAGCGCCAGGGCCCCCAGCACCGAGCCGAGCGTCGTGCACACCAGCACTTCGACCAGGCCCAGTTCGCCCCTGCTCGCGGTGAAGCCCGACAGCGGCAGGATCACCTCGCTCGGCAGGGGCGGGAAGATGTTTTCCAGCGCGATCGCGAGGCCCGCCCCGGGCGCCCCGAGGCTCTCCATCAGTCCAACCAGCCAGTCAGTCATGGGATCAACGCTAGGCAAGATCGGACATGACGGTAATGCGGCAGGTGGCCGTCCCCGACTGTGGTAAACCACAGCCCTGACGTACCGTACACTGTACGGCCGTGAGCCCCTTGACGGATCTGGTACGACACGCGGCAGTCTTCCAACCCGGCGATCCCCCCAGGTCGGGGGTGGTCGCCTTTCTCGATCCGGACGGTGAGTCCACCATGACGGTGGCCGAGCAGAACGGCGGCGAGGTGCGCACCCAGCAGGTCGCGGCGACCGTCGTGCCGGTGAACGAAGCGGTGGCCACACTGGCCCGGGCCCGCACCGGCCCCGACGTCCACCCTGCCACACGATTCTGGGGCGCGGTGGCTCTCGTGGCGCTCCAGCTCGTCACGCGGGGGCGCGTGCTGCCGGGGGTGACGGCGGGCGAGCACGACTCCTGGCGCGCGGGGCCGCTGGACGCCGCCGACGTCCAGCGCGTACGCGACCTGGCCGATGCCATGCCCGCCACTGCCCGCGCCGTACCCCTGCGAAACCCGCGGGACGCCGGGATCAGGCTGCCCGACGCCGAGCCGCTCGTACGCGCCTTCCTGGACGCGGTCGCCGACACCATGCCGCGCTCCCCCGGCGCCGTCAGGGCCACCGGCACCACCGCGTACGCCGCCATGAAGCCGGTCAAGGTGCCGCACCTGCGCGGATGGGCCGAGGAGGTGTCGGCCGGGCTCGACGCCGGCGTGCGCCTGTCGCTGCGCCTGGAGGCCGGCGACCCGGACGGCGACCCGGACGGCGACCCGGACGGCGACCTCGCCGCCGCCGAGTTCCGCGCCGTCGTCCAGGTGCACAGCCTGGCCGACCCCTCGCTCGTCGTCGACGCCGCCGCCCTGTGGCAGGGCGGCGGCCACGGTCTCGGCGTCCGCGCCAGGATCGAGACCACCCTGGCCGTGCGCCGCGCCGCCCGCGCCTGGCCGCGCCTGGAACGCCTGCTCGACAGCGCCGTCCCCGACGAGCTCACCCTCTCCGACGGCGACGTCGAGGACCTGCTCGCCGCTGCCGCCGATCGCCTGGCTGCCATCGGCGTCGAGGTGCACTGGCCCAAGTCCCTCGTACGCGGCCTGAGCGCCCGCGCCGTCATCGGCGACCACGACAGCGCGCCCTCCGACATGCCGTCGTTCCTCGGCGGCCACCAGCTGACCAGCTTCGACTGGCAGCTCGCCCTCGGCGGCGAACGCCTGACACCCGCGGAGATGGACCGGCTCGCCGAGGCCCACCGCCCCGTCGTACGGCTGCGTGAGCAATGGGTGCTCGTCGACCCCGACCTGGCCCGCAAGGCCCGGCGGCGCGACCTCAAGCCCCTGACCGGGCTCGAGGCGCTCGGCGCCGCGCTGACCGGGACGGTCGAGCTCGACGGCGAGCAGATCGAGGCCGAGCCCACGACCTGGCTGCGCGAGCTGCGCGAACGCCTCACAGAGCCCGCCGACGCCGGCCCGCCGCCCGGGCTGGCCGCCACCCTGCGCGACTACCAGCTGGCCGGGCTGCGCTGGCTGGCCAGGATGACCTCCCTCGGCCTCGGCGGATGCCTGGCCGACGACATGGGCCTCGGCAAGACGATCACCGTGATCGCGCTCCACCTGCACCGCGCCGGCACCGGCCCGACGCTCGTGGTGTGCCCGGCCTCGCTGCTGGGCAACTGGGAGCGGGAGATCACCAAATTCGCGCCCGGCGTGCCCGTGCGCCGCTACCACGGCGCCGCCCGCACGCCCGCCGACGAGGGGTTCGTGCTGACCACGTACAGCACCATGCGGCTCGACGCGGCCCGGCTGGCCGAACACCCGTGGGGCCTGCTGGTGGCCGACGAGGCCCAGCACGTCAAGAACCCCGCATCCGGGACCGCCAGAGCGCTGCGCGAGATCCCCGCCGCCGCCCGCGTCGCGCTGACCGGCACGCCCGTGGAGAACAACCTGTCGGAGCTGTGGGCCATCCTCGACTGGACCACGCCGGGACTGCTCGGCCCGCTGAGCAGGTTCAGGGCGCGATGGGCCAAACCCGTCGAGTCCGGCGACCGTCGGGCGGCCGAACGCCTGGCGCGGCTGGTCGGCCCGTTCCTGCTGCGCCGCCGCAAGAGCGACCCCGGTATCGCGCCCGAGCTGCCGCCCAAGACCGAGACCGACCGTCCCGTCGCGCTCACCACCGAGCAGGCCGGCCTGTACGAAGCCGCCGTACGCGAGATCATGGCCCAGATCAGGGACGCCCAGGGCATGGCCAGGCGCGGCCTCATCGTCAAGCTGCTCACCGGGCTCAAGCAGATCTGCAACCACCCCGCCCACTACCTGCACGAGGCGGACCCGCGCCTGCCCGGCCGCTCCGGCAAGCTCGAACTGCTCGACGAGCTGGTCGACACCATCACGGCCGAGGACGGCGCGGTACTGGTCTTCACCCAGTACGTCGCCATGGCCCGCCTGCTGGAACGCCACCTCGCCGACCGGGGCGTGGTCACCCAGCTGCTGCACGGCGGCACCCCCGTCGCCCGCCGCGAGGAGATGGTCCGCCGCTTCCAGGACGGCGTGGCGCCGGTGTTCCTGCTGTCGCTCAAGGCGGCCGGCACCGGCCTCAACCTCACCCGCGCCGACCACGTCATCCACTACGACCGCTGGTGGAACCCCGCCGTCGAGGACCAGGCCACCGACCGCGCCTACCGCATCGGCCAGACCCGCCCCGTCCAGGTGCACCGCCTGATCACCGAGGGCACGATCGAGGACCGCATCGCCGGCATGCTCGCCGCAAAACGTACGCTCGCCGACGCCGTGCTCTCCTCCGGCGAGGCCGCCTTCACCGAACTGACCGACGCCGACCTCGCCGCCCTCGTGGAGCTGAGGTGAACGCCGCTCGCGGGTTCCCCGCCTTCGCCCCCCAGAGCGCCGGCGCCCGCTTCGCCACCTCCTGGTGGGGCCGCGCCTGGCTCAAGGCCATGGAGGACACCTCCCTCGACCACGGCCTGCTGCGCAAGGGCCGCGCGTACGCCAAGACCGGGCAGCTCGGCCCCATCACCGTCAGCCCCGGCCGCATCGCCGCCGTCGCCGAGAACGAATACGACACCGTCGTACGCGTCGAGCAGCTCACCGGCGCCGCATGGGAACGTTTCCTCGGCCAGGTGGCCGCCAAAGCCGGGCACATCGCCGCGCTCCTCGACCGCGACATGCCGCACGACCTGGTCGAGGCCGCCCAGGACGCCGCCGTGCCGCTGCTGCCCGCCGTCGGCGACCTGGAGCCCGAATGCTCCTGCCCCGACTGGGGCCACCCGTGCAAGCACGCCGCCGCCCTGTGCTACCAGGCCTCGTGGTTGCTGGACGCCGACCCGTTCGTGCTGCTGCTCATGCGCGGGCGCGGTCAGGACGAGCTGATCGAGGCGCTCCAGCAGCGCGACGCGCCCGCCCATGCGTCCGGCAGTGGGTCCGCCGGCGGGCCCGGGGGCGTGCCGGCCGCCGAGGCGTTCGCGCTCGGGACACCGCCGCTGCCCGGACCCCCGCCGGACGACGTCGCCTTCACCCCGCCCGCGCTGGAGCCCGGCCCCGGCCCCGGCGTCGACATCGACGTCGCCGCACTGGGCGTGCTGGCCGCCTCCGCCGCCTCCCGGGCGCGCGAGCTGCTGCTGCGCGGGCGGCTGCCCCGCCTCACCGAACACCAGGATTGCGTACGGCTGGCCGCCGAACACAACCTTGACCTGGGGCTCGAAGCCGCCGTCCAGGCCTGGAGGTACGGCGGCGCCGACGGCCTCGACGTGCTCGAAACCCCCTGGACGCCGCCCCGCCAGGACCTGGCCAGGGCACGGACCCTGCTGGAGGCGGGCTGGGAGGGCGCGGGTCCGCCGCGCGTCGAGGCGTGGCGCAACCGCTGGACGCTCGGCCCGCTGCAGCTGCGCTACGGGCGCGACGGGCGGTGGTACCCCTTCACCGAACGCGACGGCGGCTGGTGGCCCGCCGGCCCGCCGGAACGCGACCCGTCGGCCGCCGCCATGGCGCAGCCGCAGCGGGCCGCCACCCACGACGGTGTCAGGACCGAGGAGTCTTCGCCCGCCCCGACGTCCTTCACGGGAGCGGAGGACGGTCCGTCGCGCCACCGAAGCGACTGAACCGGTGGCGCGGACCGGAGAAGCGGCCGGCCGCCGGAGTGGGCGCGTCCCCGTCCGGCGACAGGCCCTCTGGCAGGGGCCTGCTACGTGTCGGTGCTCCGGGTCACGCGGGGGATTCCGGCTCGGGAGCGTAGAAGGCGGTGGTGGCGGTCACAGTGGCGGCGGCCTGGTCGGCCGGGGCGCCCGCGGCCTTGAACGCCTCCCCCCACGCTTGGCAGCTCGCGATGATGTAGCTCCGGCCCTCGGCGGTCAGGTGGAAGGTCTCCTCGTCCACCTGCACGCCGCCCGACAGGTGCAGGCCGAGACCCAGCAGCGCCAGGTCCCAGCCCACGCCGGTCGCGCCGGGCCCGTACTGCGACCACATCTCGGCCGGCACCTCGGCGGTGTGCTCGAGCTCGAACAGGGTGCCGCCGTCCTCGGCCGACAGGCGCACCTCGACCTCGGAGAAGCCGGGGTCGGGGCCGAACAGCCAGGTGACCCTGAGCAGGCGCGGCGGCTCGCAGCGCAGGATCTCGCCGCCGGCGTTGCCCTTGAGCTGGTACGTGCCCCCCACCCGGAAGTCCCCGGTGACCGGCAGGAACCAGCGGCTCAGCCGCTCGGCGTCGGTGCAGGCCTCCCAGACGTCCTCCACGCCCGCGTCGTAGTGGCGCCGCAGCGCGACGGTCTTGCGCTCGCCGTTGACCACCTCGCGGTGGGCTCGGTTGAGTTCGTCGATGAAAGTCATCAAGCGTCCTTCTTGTCGTCTTTGATGCGGCGCTCGCGCTTGCCCCGCGCCAGCTCGGTGGCCAGCGCGTCGAGCCGCTGGTTCCAGAAGCCGCGAAATCGTTCCAGCCAGAGGTCGACCTCCTGCAGCGGCCCGGGCTCGACGGCGTAGAGCCGCCGGGTGCCCTGGGCGCGCACGCTGGCGAACCCGTTGTCGCGCAGCACCCGCAGGTGCTGGGAGACGGCCGGCTGGGAGATGCCGAACTCCTGCTGGATGACCGCGGTCACCTCGCCGGAGCTGCGCTCGCCCTCGGCGAGCAGTTCCAGGATCCGGCGTCGCACCGGATCGCCGAGGACGTCGAATGCGTGCACGCCACCCATTATTTCAGGCTCCGCTTATATAAGTCAACACGGGGATAATCAGTCGTCCAGCCCGCGCGCGCTGAGCGCCTCCCCCAGCGCGTCGGCGTGCCGCAGCGAGCTCACCACCAGCGGCACGGCGAAAGCGCGCAGGCTGCGCTCGACCCCTCTGGCCCGCTGTGCCTCCCGGACGCGCACGGCCAGCGCCGCGATGACGGGCACGCTGCGTACGGTCAGCGACAGCAGCAACGACAGCCGGAACGGGTCGAGCCCGACCAGCCTCGCCGGCCGCAGGCACCGTTCCAGCGCCGCCATCATGGCCGACGTGCGGGTGGTCAGCGTGACCAGCCCCGCCAGCGCCACGGCCAGCAGCACCCGCAGCGTCGTGACCGCCGCCCCCTCCAGTCCGACGAACACCCACTGCAGCCCGAACAGCGCCACCACGAAATAGCGCACCGGCCGCACCTGCGCCCACGCCGCCGCCGGCCCCACCCGCGACACCACGTAGAGCCCGGCCACGGCGGCCGCCGCCCCGCCCAGCGCCGCCGGCGAGGGCAGCAGCACCAGCACCGTGCAGGCCACGGCCAGCCCCGCCAGCTTCGCCCCGGCCGGCAGGCGGTGCAGCGGCGACGACCCCGGCACGTAGGCGCCGGTCAGGCCGTTCACGCCATCATCTTCCTGTAGTGGCCGATGGCCTCCTCCGGGCTGCCGTCGGCCACGATCCGGCCCTGGTCGAGCACCAGCACCCGGTCGAAGTCCGCCAGCAGCGGCAGGTCGTGGCTGACCGCCACCACCTGCTGCGGCAGCCCGCGCAGCACCTCGGCGACCTGACGGGAATGGCGCAGGTCCAGCAGCGTGGTCGGCTCGTCCATCACCAGGATGTCCGGCTGCAGCACCATCACCGAGCACAGGGCGAGCAACTGCTTCTGGCCGCCCGACAGATGGTGCGCGGGATGGTCGGCGTGCCCGGCCAGCCCGTACGCGGCCAGCGCCTCGTGCACCCGCCGCGCCACCTCCTCACGCTCCAGGCCCTTGCGGCGCAGGGAGAAGGCGACGTCCTCGGCCACCGTCGGCATCACGATCTGCGCGTCGGGATCGGTGAACAGGAATCCGACCCCGCGCCGGATCTTCGCGGCGTGCCGGCGGGTGTCGAGTCCGAGCACGGTGACGCTGCCCGAGGTGGGCAGAGCCAGGCCATTGATCAGCCGGGCCAGCGTGCTCTTGCCCGAGCCGTTGGCGCCGACCACGCCGACGCGCCGCTCGGGAAGGCGGGCGGTGACGCCGCGCAGCACGTCACGGCCGCCCAGCCGGACGTGCACGTCCGCGAATCCGATCACCTCACACCACCTCGAACAGCGCGGCCACGCCCAGGCCACCGCCGACCGCGGCCGTCGCCAGGCCGAGCGTGCCCGGCGGGGCGCCGGCGCGGACGAGCCGGGTGAACAGCCTGGCCACCACGACCGCCCCCGTGGCGCCCCACGGATGCCCCAGCGCCAGCGCGCCCCCGTCGGGGCACACCCGCTCCCCGTCGGCCCCGAGCGGGTCGAGCCCGAGCGCGTCGGTGACGGCCAGCACCTGCGCCGCGAACGCCTCCACGATCTCCACCGCCGCCACCCGTTCCATCTCGACCCCCGCACGCGCGAGCACCCGCCGCACGGCGGGCACCGGCCCCCACCCGGGCAACCCGGGATCGCACCCGACGACGGACCCGGCCACCAGCCGCATCCCCGGCAGGCCGGCGCGCAGGTGGTCGGGCACGATGGCCACGGCCGCCGCGCCATCGCTCACCGGGGACGCGTTGCCGGCCGTCACTGTACCCCCGGCGGCGAACGCCGCGGGCAGCCGGGCCAGCGACGACGCCCGCAGCGGCCGCGGCCGCTGATCGTCGGCCCGCCCGCCGACCGGCACGATCTCCTCCTCGAACCGCCCCGCCTCGCGGGCGGCCAGCGCCGCCGCGTGGCTACGGCAGGCGTAGGCGTCCTGGCGCTCCCTGCTGACGCCGCACGAGGCCGCCAGCGCCTCCGCGGCCGGACCCATGTCCGGGTCGGGGTGGCCGCCGGGGGTGAAAGGCGCCCTGGCGTACGGCTCCGCCTCCCCCCGGCGGGTACGCAGCGGCGCGGTCGACGCGCTCTCGACGCCTCCGGCGATCACCAGGTCCATCTCCCCGGCGCGCACCGCCTGGGCGGCGAGCAGGATCGCGGCCAGGCCGCTGCCGCACTGCCGGTCGACCGTGACCCCCGGCACCGCGTGCCCGAGGCCGGCGGCCAGCGCGGACACCCGCGCCACGTTGCCGCCAGGGCCCATGCAGTTGCCCAGCACCACGTCGCCCACCAGCCGCCCGGCCCCGTCGCCCATCCTGTCGCCCGCCCTGTCGCCCGCCACGTCCGCCACCACCGCGGCGATCACGGGGGCGGCCAGCCGGTCGACGGTCAGCTCCTTGTACGCGTGCCCGGCCGTGCCGATGGGCGTGCGCCGGGCCGCCACCACGACGGCCATCAGACCAGCCGCCGGATGCCGGGGTCGCCGCCGGCCAGCCGGGCCGCCACCAGGGCGCGGGCGGGTTTGCCCGACTGCGTGCGCGGCAGGCTCGGCACCGCGTACCAGCGGCGCGGCCGCTGCGCCGCGTCCAGCCCGCCCCTGGCCATCGCCTCCAGCAGCGCCCGCGAGGGAGGCGAGGCGCCCTCCGCCTCGAGAATCGCCGTGACCACCGAGCCCAGCGACGGGTGCGGCGAGCCGACCACCACGACGTCGCCCACACCCGGCACCGTCCTGAGCACCTCTTCGACGTCCTCGGCCACGACGGTCGCGCCGCCGGTCTGGATCGCGCCGCCACCCCGGCCGCGCAGCCGCAGCACCTCACCCTCCCGGTACGGCCACGCCACGTCGCCCACACTGGCCCAGCCGCCCGCGTCGCGCCGCAACGGGCCGGGCACGTCGCCCAGATAGCCGTCGGCCAGCCACGGCGAGCGCACCCACACCTCGCCCAGCGCTGCCCCAGGCTCGGCCCTGACCTCGATCTCCACGCCGGGGAACGGGCGCAGCCCGCCTCCGCCGGCGTCGACGGCCACGAACGACAGCTCGGTCGCGCCGTAGTAGGCCACCACGTTCACCCCGGCCTCGGCCGCGGCCGCCCGCGCCCCCGGGGCGAGGGCCGCGCCGCCGACCACGGCCGTGCGCAGCGCCCCGGACTGGCGCCGACGGCGCAGGACGTCGCCCAGCAGGTGCGGCACCAGATGCACGACGGTGGCCGACGCCGCCCGGGCGGCCAGCGCCCTGCCGGGGCGGCGGCCGGGCACGACGGCGGTCGCGCCGACGGCCAGCGCGTGCACCGCGGCGAAGGCGTACAGGCTGGAGGTCAGCGGCCCCGGCACCAGGACCGCGTCGCCGGCGCCGATCCCGGCCAGGTCGCTGAGGTGCGCGAACGAGTCCGTCCACGACGCGCGGCGGCGTACCACGGCACGCGGCCGGCCCGTACTGCCGGAGCTGAAGCAGGCCCACGCCCGGTCGTCAGGGGCCGCGTCCGGGGTCACGGCCGGGCCGGGCGCGGTCGGGAGCGGCCCGGCGACCAGGAGGTCGGGCGTGACCGCGCCGGTGACGCGCGCCCAGCGCTCGCGCCCCCAGGCGGGGTCGCCCACCAGCGGCGTGGCGCCGGCGAGGTCGGCGGCGAGCACGGCGGTCAGCAGCGCGGCCGGACCGGCCAGCCCCATCCCGACCAGCGTGCCCGGGCCGATCCCCCGGCCGCGCAGGTGCCGGGCGGCGCCCTGGATGTTCGCGGCGAGCTCGGCGTAGGAGAGCTCGCCGTCCTGGCCGCACACCGCCGGCCGCGCAGGACGCTCGGCGGCGTGCCGCAGCACGTGTTCTGCTACCGGCATCGCGGGATCAACGCTCCCCGGTACGCAGGCGCTCGCGGTGCACGGCGGGCACCGCGTCGGGGTAGGACACCTGCACGCCCCTGGCGACGTAGGCCGTCACGACCGCCTTGATGAGGTCGCCGGGCAGGAACCCGAGCGTGAGCAGCGCCGCCGCGCCCAGCGACGCGCCGGTGACCATCGCCTGCACGGGAATCCCGACCAGGTAGACCACGCCGACGCCGCCCACCAGGCTCGCCACGAGGAGCTGGAACCAGCCCGGCCGGCGGCCGGCCCGCTCGACCAGCCAGCCGGTCACCGCCGCGCCGGGCAGCCAGCCCAGCAGGAATCCCGCCGACGGCGCGGTGAACACGCCCAGCCCGCCGCGCCCGCCCGCCAGGAGCGGCAGTCCCGCCGCGACCAGCACGAGCAGCACGGCGACGGCCAGCGCCGCCCGCCAGGAGCCGAGGATCGCGCCAGCCAGCATCACGCCCGCGGTCTGCAGGGTGATCGGGACCGCGTTGCCGAAGAGGCTCAACGAGCCCGGCAACCCGAGCGCGGCGATCAGCGCGGCGAACACGGCCACTCTCGCCAGGTCGCCCGTGGGGAACCTGTGCTGCTTCCCTTCATCCTTCATGGGGTCGATCTCACACCAGAACGGCACGCTTCACTCATGGAGGTATCCCACAACATTCGACTCGATCATCTGCCACCGGGATACGAGGCGCCGGCCGGAACGCTGTCCCGGTCCACGCGGATCAGCCCTGCGGCGGGCTCTCCACTTCCGTGTGGTGCGCGGGCTGTTCCGGCCGGGGCACGGCTCTCAGCAGGGAACGCAGCAGGTGCCCGGCGGTGCCGGCGGACACCTGACTAGGCGTGTTCATGAGCTGGGCGGCGAGCCCGTCGACGAACGTGTGCAGGAGAGCCGCCCAGAGCTCGACCTCGGCATCGGGGTGCGGGGCCGTGGCCTGGCCCGGGTCGCGGACCGGCTCGTGCCCGCGCAGGGCGGCGATGCACTGGCGGTGCAGCGCCCGCTGGTCGTTCCACGAGACCGAGCCCTCTTCCTGGGGGTGGAGACGCTCCCATTCGACGATCGCCGACCACAACGCGTATTCCTCGCGCCGCTCGTCGTCGAGCGGCAGCATCTCCTCCACGATGGTGGCGACCTGCTCGACCACCGATCCTCCGGTGCGGGGCCGCTGGGCGCGTGGGAGGACCCGCCGGCGGAGGGTGTCGGCGGTGGCCTGGACGACGTAGGCCTGCAGCGCGTGCTGGTTGCTGAAGTAGTGCCGCAGGGACCCGGTGGACCAGCCTGCTTCGGCGGCGACGCCGCGGACGGTCACGCCGGCCAGCCCTTCGCGCAGGATGATCCGGATGGCCGCCTCCCCGAGCTCGGCCCGTCGCCGGTCGTGATCAACGAGTCTTGGCACGTCCACATGCTAGTACGCGCGTGCTAACACGCCCGTGCTAGCATGTTGACACGGGCGTGTTACTAAGACTCGTTGACTCCCCCTAGGAGAAGGCTTTGTCGATCCAGACGATCGCGGCGGTGCTGGGGCTGGCCCTGCTCGACACGCTGAGCCCCGCGCTGATCGGGATCACGCTCTATCTGCTGCTGTCCCGGCCGCACCGCATGGGCGCGCTGCTGGGCACGTATCTCGCGACGGTCGCGATCGCGTACTTCACCCTGGGCGTGCTGCTCATGCTCGGCCTGGGCGCCGTCGTGCCCCGCGTCGACGACACCGTGTGGACCTGGGGGCAGGCCGCCTTCGGCGCGGCCCTCGTGGTGGGCAGCTACTTCATCCCCGACCGGGACCCCCACCGCGCATCCCCCAAGGCACGGTCCTTCACCATGCGCTCGATGCTGCTGCTGGGGCTGGGGACCTGGCTGTTCGAGTTCGCCACCGCCGTCCCCTACTTCGGCGCGATCGGCATCATGACCCTCGCCGGCCTGCCCGCCGCCCAGTGGTCGCCGCTCCTCGGCGCCTACGTGACCATCATGGTGATCCCCGGCGTCCTGCTCTTCGCCGCATGGGCCGCCCTCGGCGAGCGGACGCGTGACCGGTTCGAACGCTGGCAGGGCAGGCTCGACTCCGGATCCCGCACCACATTGCGCTGGATCGTCGGGATAGCGGGAGTCCTCATCCTGCTGGACGCGGCACCCGACCAGATCACCATCACGGCGGGTCCGTGACGATCCGCGGCGGCCGCACCTGACAGGCCCGCAACCCCCGGCCGCCGGTGCTCGTCACCGACGCGTGGGAGTCGCCGCCGGCCGCCCTCTCTGCCCCCTGATCAGGGGGCAGACCCCGCGAGCCCCGGCCGGCGTCCGCCACGCCGGATCTTGATGTCGCGCATGTCGGTCACCCCGATCTTCAGGATCTCGTACGGGTGCCCGTGCGCCTCCAGCGCGGCCATCGCGCCCAGAGCCGCCTCGTCCTCGCCGTCGTCCGGCCCGGCGGGCACCTGGCAGCGGAACGTGAACGCCGTGACGCTCTGGTCGTGGGTGAACGTGCCGGCCTCGGTGAAGACGGTGCCGCTCGCCGCCAGCACCCTGGCCCGGCCGGCGTCGTCCAACCCTGCGAACTTGCCCCTGATCGTCACCCTGAACATGGTCGTTCCTCTCGTACGGCATAGGTGAGAACCCGCTCGCCTAGCACGCTCTCCACGGTGTCGAGCAGCTCCAGCACCCGCTCGGCGATCACCTCCGGCCGCTCCCCCGCGGTGGCGCGGCGGGCGATGTCGCCCAGGACCAGCGCGTGCAGCGACCCGATGTGCCAGGCCATCACGCGCGGCAGCGGGTCATCCGGGGCCGCGCCGGTCTCCTCGGACAGGGCGGCGGCGAGCGTGTCCGTCATCCGGCGGCCCAGACCCTCGAGCCGGGCGGTCAGCGTGGGGGCGGCCAGCATCATCTCCAGGACCCGCCCGAACCCCGGGCTGAGGCCCACCTGGCGCTCGCGCCCGCGCACCTCCTGGCGCAGCCGCCCCAGCACGGCCCCCGCCGCCGACTCGCCCGGCTCGCGCGCCCGCACGATGTCGGCGAGCCGCTGCGGCGACGCCTCGTCCGGCGGCAGGACGAGGTCCTCCTTGGACTCGAAGTAGTTGTAGACGGTGTTGACCGACACCTCGGCGGCCGCGGCGACCTCGGCGATGGTCACGTCGTCGAAGCCGCGCGCCACGAACAGGCCGAGGGCCGCCTCGGAGATGCGCTGCCTGGTCCGCCGCTTCTTCCGCTCCCGCAGCCCTTCCGCCATAAATAGGAATCTACTGCAAAAGTTGAGTCCGCTGCAAATTTGCAGTGGACTCAACTGCCGGCAGGGTCCGGGAAGGCGCAGCGGGAGCCGCGGCACAAGAGATTCCACCCGCCCGCCGGCGTCGGCGGTGCGGGGTCATTTTCTGGGGAGGAGACCGCGCTGGAAGGCGGCGGCCACCGCCGCCGCCCGGTCGTTGACGCCCAGCTTGGCGTAGATGTGCAGCAGGTGCGTCTTGACCGTGGCCTCGCTGATGAACAGGCGGGCGGCCGCCTCCCGGTTGGTGGTGCCCTGGGCGATCAGGTCGAGGATCTCCAGCTCCCGCCCGCTCAGCGGGTCGGCGGGGGCGCGTACCTGGCCGAGCAGGCGGGTGGCCACCGACGGGGAGAGCGCGGCCTCCCCGCGCGCCGCCGCGGCGACCGCGCGCGCCAGTTCCTCCCTCAGCGCGTCCTTGAGGAGGTAGCCGGTCGCGCCCGCCTCGATCGCGGGCAGCACGTCGCTGTCGGTGTCGTACGTGGTCAGCACCAGCACCCGCGCCTTGAGCCCCAGCCGGGCGAGCTCCCTGATGGCCGTCACCCCGTCCATCCTGGGCATCCGCAGGTCCATGAGGATCACGTCGGGGTCGAGTGCCCGCGCCAGGTCGACGGCCTGGGCGCCGTCGCCGGCCTCGGCGACCACCTCGAAACCGGGATCGCCGGCGAACATGCCGCGGATGCCGTCGCGGACGATGGGGTGGTCGTCGGCTATCAGCAGCCGGACGGGGCTCTCAGGCACTCCTCGACTCCTCAGGGGTGGTGGTCGGCGCGGTGATGGCGGGGACGACGGCGGAGACGGCGGTGCCGGCCCCGGGCTCGGACTCGATCTCGAAGGCGCCCGCCAGGCGGGTCACCCGGTCGCGCATCGACGCCAGGCCGAAGCCGCCGCCGTCGAGCGCGCGCGCCGGGTCGAAGCCCGCGCCGTCGTCGCGGACGTCGAGGCTGACCACGTCCTCCATGTAGGACAGCGTGAGCCCGGCCCGCGACGCCCCGGCGTGCTTGGCGATGTTGGCCAGCGCCTCCTGGGCGATGCGGAGCAGGGTCGCCTCCACCTCCGGATGCAGGGGACGCGCCGTGCCGGTCGTGGCGACCTCCACGCGCACGGCGTTCAGCTCCGACCACCGGGCGGCGATCTCCGCGAGCGCCGCCGGCAGCGGGGCGGACTCCAGCGGGCCCGGCTGGACGGCGTGCACGGATCTGCGGGCCTCGGCCAGGCTCTCGCGGGCCAGCCCCACGGCGTGGTCGAGGTGCCGCCGCCACGCCTGCGGGTCGGCCTCGGTCTGCACGGCTGCCTGGAGCTGGGTGATGATGCCGGTCAGGCCCTGGGCGAGCGTGTCGTGGATCTCCCTGGCCATGCGCTGGCGCTCGTCGAGCACGCCGGCCTCGCGGGCCTGCAGGAGGAGCTGGGCGTGCAGGCCCGCGTTCTCCCGCATCGCCTCCTCCAGCCGCGTCACCATACGTTTGCGTTCGGCGCTGCGCTCGGCCGTGACCTCGCCGACGAAGCTGAACAGGCTGACCACGGCCACGATCGCGGCGGTGAAGAGCACGTGGGTGGCGATCGCGGACAGGGTGGGCTCGGGCAACCCTCCGCTGTAGGCCGTGATGGAGATGGCCGCCGTGGCCGCCACCCCGGCGAACCTCCACTTCCCCTTCAGCAGGTGCCAGGAATGGAGGTATCCGGTGAAGGCGAAGAAACTGCCGAACCACAATCCACGCGAGCAGAGCACCGCGATCAGGATCACCAGGCCCGTGACATAGACGACCGGATGGCGCTCGGGCATGAGCCAGATCCACGCCGCGGCGAGCGCGGCGAGGCCGAGCGTGACGAGATGGTACGTTCCCGGCCGGTCGTCGGCCAGCCACGACAGCGCCATGGAGATGGCCAGCAGGACGTACGGGACGGCGGTGAGCAGCCGCTGCAGCAGCCGCTCCCACTGATCCAGACGGGGGATGTCCCCTGTCGTCATCGCTCACTCCCAGCGGAAGAACCTGGCCGCGGCGAGGCTGACGATCACCGCGTACGCGGCCATGACGCCCAGCAGCGGCGGGTCCGGCGACAGCCCCGCCCAGACGTCATGAAGGGCCTGCCGGAAAGCGCCCAGAGGGGTGAAGGCGCCGATGCGCGCCAGGATATCCGGCATCTGGTCAACCGGCTGCATGAGCCCGGCGAGGTAGGCCAGCGGGAAGTACAGCAGCACGCCCACCCCGTTGGCGGTGCGCCCGTTCGCCGCCACGGCCGCGATCAGCAGGCCGATGGCGAACATCGCGGCCGTGCCGAGCAGGAACACCGCGGCGACAGGCAGCGCCTGGGAGGGCAGGTGCGCGCCCAGGACGGCGCCCGCGACCGCGATCAGCAGCGCGCAGGCGGTCAGCGCCAGCACGAGCTGCAGGATGAGCTGCACCGCCAGCATGCTCCCCGGCCGGACCGGGGTGGTGGACAGCCGGCGCAGGATCCCCCGTTCGCGGTAGGTGGCCAGGGTGGTCGGCAGCTGGTACAGGCCGACGAGGCCCACGGCGATCGCCAGCGTCATCGGCAGGAGCACCGTGTCGCCGGGTGGGATCGAGCTGCCGAAGACGACGAGGATGAACAGCGGGATGAGGATCGTGAAGATCGAGCCGGGCTCGCGGGCCAGCAGCTTGAGCTCGACGGTGGTGAGCTTGGTGATGACGGTCATGGGGGCCTGCCTCACAGGTGGAACGAGCGGCCGGTCAGGGCGGTGAACGCGTCGTCGAGCGTGCGCTTGTCGATGCGCAGGTCCGCGACCGGGATGAGGTCGCGGGCCAGGGCCGAGGTGACGGCCGTGGCGAAGTCGCCCCGGCCCGTCACGCTCACCCGGTCGCCGTCGCGGGTCACGCCCGAGATGCCGGGAAGGCCGCTCAGCAGCGCGATCGGGTCGCTGGCGTCGCCGGCCATCAGCGTGAACCGCATCTGGTGCTCGGCGTCGACCCCGTCGATCAGCTCCGCCGGGCTGCCGGTCGCGACGATGCCGCCCCGGTCGAAGACCGCGACGCGGTCGCAGAGCTCCTCCACCTCGTCCATGAAGTGACTCACCAGAACCACGGTGACGCCCGACGCCCGCACCTGCTTGATCAGCTCCCAGGTGGCGCGGCGGGCCTGCGGGTCGAGCCCGCTGGTCAGCTCGTCGAGGAACGCCACCTTCGGATTGCCCACCAGGGCCAGGGCGATGAACAGCCGCTGCTTCTGGCCGCCCGACAGCTTGCCGAAGCGGGCGCCGCGCTTGCCGGCCAGCCCCCATTGCTCCAGCAGCTCGCGCCAGTCACGCGGCTCGGCGTAGAAGGAGGCGTACAGGTCGAGCGCCTCCCACACCTTGATGTTCTCGGGCAGCTGGGTGTGCTGGAGCTGCACCCCGATGCGCTCGCGCAGCGCGCGGCCGTCGCCGATCGGGTCGAGCCCGAGCACCCGGATCGTGCCGCCGTCGGGCCGCCGCAGACCCTCCACGCACTCGACGGTGGTGGTCTTGCCGGTGCCGTTGGGGCCGAGCAGGCCGAAGATCTCGCCCTGCTCGACGGAGAAGGAGACGCCGTCCAGAACCGTGTGGTCGCCGTACCTCTTGGTGAGGCCGGCGACGTCGATGACTGCCATGCGTCCATCATGGTTTCGCAGCTCACGGCGGGGATCGACCCGCCGGCCATGCTCGGCGGCGGATCGGGCTGAGCGCGGAATCCACCGATCGGTGGATGGCGCGCCCAGCCCAGGCCTGATCGCGGCGCCCGCGGCAGTCGGCGCGGCCGCCGCGAGGCGGCGTCAGCCGAGCTTGTTCCAGAAGGAGCACTGGTGGTCGGCGGCGTAGCCGACGGGCCGGACGGCGTCCGGCACCAGGCCGAGGACCGGCCCCTGCCCGGTGAACCGGGCCCAGCGCGGCGAACCCTTCCCGTTGGGGTCGCCGCTGCGGGCGAAGGCGGTCCAGTAATCGACCATCTGCGCGCCGAGCCGCTGCTGCGGCGGGGTCGGGAGGGCGTACACGCCGTTCAGGTCGAACAAGGACGGCAGGTCGCTGGCGTGGGCCGCGCCCGGGGGAAGGCCGGGGACGTCGATGCCGTTGACGTTCGGCGCGTCGCGGTCACCGAACTCGTAGGCGTAGACGTCGGTGTGGCGGGCGAGCAGCCGGTCGGCCTCCAGAGTGGGGCAGGCCCAGGATCGGTCGGTGTTCACCGCCGCCCAGGCCATCGCCGGCGAGTCGTACGCGGAGAGCGGGTAGCGGGCCTGCACCTCGCCGGCCCTGTCGCCGAACGCCGTGCGCAGCAGCTCGGGGTAGCGCTCGGCGGTGAACTTCTGGCCGGCCATGGCGGCGCCGCCGATGAAGGCGCGCATCTCGTCGCGGGTGCCGCCGGAGATCACCGGCACGCGCTGGAACGTCCCCTTCCGCAGCGCCTCGGCCGGGTTCCTGGGCAGCAGCGGCGTGCCGTACGTGAGGTGGTCGCTGAACTTGGTCATGTGCGGCAGGAAGGCCGCGACGGGCAGCTTGCGCAGGCAGTCGAGGGTCTCGCGGGCCGAGCCCTTGTCGCACTTCAGGGTCCGGGCGAGCGCGGCGCCGTCCTTCTTCGTCGTCGCCAGGGACGTGTACGGGGTGTGCGCGGGAGAGCTGGGGAAAAGCCCTCCTTCCGCCCAGTCGATCATGCACGAGCCGGAGGAGACGATCGCCTTGTCGAACAGGCCGGCCGAGGCGGGGGTGGTCAGCAGCCCGCACGTGCTCATGCCGCCGGCGGACTGGCCGAAGACGGTGACGTTGCCCGGGTCGCCGCCGAGCGCCGCGGCGTTACGGCGCGTCCAGCGCAGCGCGGCGATCTGGTCCGCCATCCCGAACGTGCCCGAGCCCGTCAGCTCTTCGTGCCCGAAGTAGCCGAGCGCGCCGAGCCGGTAGTTCACCGTCACGACCATCACGTTGCCCTGGGTGGCGAGGCGCTGGGCGTCGTACTGGCTGCCGGCGCCGCTGGTGAACCCGCCGCCGTGGATCCAGACCATCACCGGGAGCGGCTTGCCGCCGGAGTGGCGCGGCATGGTGACGTTGACGTACAGGCAGTCCTCGGCGGTCGGCGGCACGCCGGGCATCTTGGCCTGGGGGCACGCGGCGCCGGGCCTGGTGGCGTCGGCGACGCCGCTCCACGGCCGCACGGGCTTGGGGAGGGCCCAGCGCAGGCGGCCGACCGGCGGCTGCGCGTAACGGATGCCGGAGAACGTCCGGACCGCGCCCTTGTCGACGCCGCGGACGCGCCCGGACTTCAGGCGCACGACCGGCGAGCCGGTCGCCTGAGCCGACGCCGACGCGGTCGGCTTCGGCTCGGCGGTGGGCGGGCCGGTGGTCTGTGTGGGGGCTGCCGCGCCCAGCGTGAGCAGGAACGCGGCAGGGTACACCAGGCGGTGCACGGATTTCATGAAGGATGTCTCCCTGTCGATGGTGTGGTGTGTGCCCGGTCAGGTGTCCGCGCGGGTGGCCCGCTCGAACAGCGCCACCAGTTCCCGGGCGTAGGCCTGCAGATCCAGGGCGGCGTCGCCGGCCAGCAGGAAGTTCGGCCCCTCGACGGAACGTTGCAGGCTCGTCGCCATCACCTGGACGTCGAAGGCACGGAACTCGCCGGTCTCCTGACCCCAGTGGAGGATCTGCTCCAGCGGTGACAGCGTGGTGCGCTCCTTGGGCTCGTCATAATCGATGCCGCCGTTGATGAAGATGTCGAGCAGCGCCTCCATCTCGACCGGATGCGCCCCTGAGAACTCGACGTTCCCCTCGATGTACGCGCGCAGCGCCGCCGACGCCGTCGGCCGGCCTTGCAGCCGCTCGGTCATGAACGCGGTGATCTCGCCGTAGATCTGGATCACCGCCTGCTTGACCAGCTCGCTCTTGCTCGCGAAGTGGTAGGAGATCAGGCCCGTGCTGGACAGGCCCGCGCGCTTGGCGATCTGAGCGAATGAGGCACGGGCGTATCCCAGCTCGGCGATCGTCTCGATCGCGGCGGCCACGATCTGCGCCCGCCGCGCGCTCTCCGTGAACGTCCGGCCACGCTTCCCGGACGGCGACTCATTTGCTCGCATAAGCAAACCATAGCTTAAGTAAGCAAGTCGCGCGCAAGGGGGTGGCGGCCGCGAAGCACGACCGCCTCGCGGGGCGGGTGAAGACGCCGTCCTCGACGGTGACCTCGGCGCCGGCGAGCAGGCAGTGGTGCCTGGGCGAGCCGCCGGCCGGACTCGTCGATGATCTGCTGGTTGGCCGCGTGCGGTGACACGTGGAGACGCAGGCGAGAGTCGAACTCGCACGGACGGCTTTGCAGGCCTACCTCCGCACCCGCGAACTGCGCCATAACCGCCTCGGCCCCCATCCCGTCGAGGCGGATCGTGCGCGAGGACGGAGTCGAACCGCCACAGCCGAAGCGCCCGGTTTACAGCCGGGTGGGCTCCCCGATGCCCAGCTCGCGCGTGGGGAAATCGTGGTCGGCCCGGCAGGAGTCGAACCTGCGACGCCCGGTTTGTAAGACCGGCGCTCTGACCACCTGAGCTACAGGCCGTGGTGCGACCGCGTGGCCCCAGCAGGATTCGAACCTGCAACGGACCCGGCTTCGTAGGCCGGCGCTCTCTCCATTGAGCTATAGGGCCGTGAAAAAATAGTGTCAGCACTCCGTACCGGATTTGAACCGGTGTTCTCCCGGGTGAAAGCCGGGCGTCCTGACCGCTAGACCAACGGGGCCTTCCCCGAAACGCGTCGAGGTTCGTACGTCCGGCGGGATTCGAACCCGCAACACCCGGCTCCTGAGGCCGGCGCCTCTCCCGTTGGGCTACGGACGCGTGGAGCCGCAGCGGGGGCTCGAACCCCGTCCTGCTGGGTGGAAGCCAGCTGCCTTACCCGTTCGGCCTCTGCGGCGTGATGCGCTCATGGAATTGTCAAAAGGCGTCGGCCCACATGCGGGCACGGGCAAGAGAAAAGGCCGCCCGATGGGATCCGGCGGCCTCTGGATGCGCGTGGCGATAATCTATCCAGAAGCCTGCCCGGCCAGGCCGCGACCGAGCACCACAAGCCGGCGGCAGCTGCGCCGTTCCTGCTCCAGAGTGGTGATCCCGTATCGCATGACTGGCCTTTCCTGACGTTTCCGGTCTCGACGGAGTAAACATTAACCGGCGGTCGCCGGCGGTGCCACTCATTTATTCTGACGTACCGGCCGCCGATATGGTTTCCGCCGGGGCCGGTGGGCCGCGGCCCGGCGTCAGCGGCTTTACTAGGGGGATGCGGATCGGAGAGCTGGCCGCGCTGCTCGGGGTGTCGACCCGGACGGTGCGCCACTACCACCAACAGGGCGTCCTGCCGGAGCCGCCGCGCCTGGCCAACGGCTACCGCCACTACGGCATGCGCGACGCCGTCGCCCTGGCCCGCGTACGCCGCCTCGTCCAGCTCGGGCTGAGCCTGGACGAGGCACGAGACGTGATCGCCGACGACCGGTCGAGGGAGCTGACCGAGATCCTGGCCGACATCGACGCGGATCTGGCCAGGCAGGAACGGGAGATCCGGGAGCGGCGGGCGAAGCTGGCGGAGGTGATCGGGCGGGCCGAGACGGGGTCGCTGGGCCCCGACGACATCGCCTCGCCCGACCTGCTGGCGTTCCTGCGGGTGGTGGGCCTGCCCGAGTCGAAGGCGGCGGCCTGGGACCGCGAGCTGCTGGTGCTGATGGACGGCGTGGCCGTCGAGCCCGGCAGGAGGCGCGCCTTCGTGCGGCTGGAGTCGCTGGCCGCCGATCCGGAGGCGACGGCCGTCGGGCACGAGTTCTACCGCAGGCTGGACGAGCTGGCCGACGCCGAGCCCGGCGACCCCAGGATTGCGCCGCTGGCCCGGTCGCTCGCCGACTACAGCATGGAGCACCTGCTGGCCGATTCCGGGCTGGGCGCGGACGGGTGGGATCCGGCGCTGCTGGAGCCGTTCCTCGACGGGCTGGCCCCGGCGCAGGCCGAGGCCGTGCGCCAGGCGATCGCGATCATCGCGGGCGGGATCACGGGCGATATCGCGAAGGACGCCGGCACCTCCGCGACGGCCGGGTAGCGCGAGGAAGCTCAGCGCCCCGGTACGAGGCCGTCGGCGACGAGGCCGTCGAGGACCGCCTCGCCCAGCGCCTCGACCGCGGACTTCGGGCGCACCATCACCGTGAACTCCTTGATCAGGCCGGCCTCGTCCAGGTGGATGAGGTCGATGCCGTGGATCTGCCTGCCGCGCACGGTGGCCTGGAAGACCAGGACGATCGCCGGGGTCTCGGCGCCGTCAGCGGTGGGCCGGGCGGCGCCGTCGAGCCGGCCGACGTACCGGAAGTCCTCGAAGACGCGCAGCAGCACGCCGAACAGCCCGAGGACCGCAGGTTTGCCCTCGAAGGGGGTGAACTTCACCGGGCTGTAGAGGCGGACGTCGTCGGTGAACAGCTCGTCCAGCGCGGCGAGGTCGCGCCGCTCGACGGCGGCCCTGAAACGGTCGGCGACGGTCATGGCGTCCTTCCTAGTAAAAAAGACGAATAGTCAGATTCTTGAGTATCATGGCGGCGTTCATACGGGAAGTGGAGGACGTCGCGATGGCGCTGCGGCACGCCGTGCTGGCGGCACTGCTGGACGAGGAGCTCAGCGGTTACCAGCTGGCCAAGGCGTTCGGCCTGGGCGTGGCCAACTTCTGGCACGCCCTTCCCCAGCAGCTCTACGCCGAGCTCGCCAGGCTGGAGCGGGACGGGCTGGTCAGCGGCCGGGAGGTCGTGCAGGACACCCGGCCCAACAAGCGCCTGTTCACGGCGACCGACGCCGGCCTGGCCGAGCTGGAGCGGTTCGCGGCGACCGCCAACAAACCCTCGTTCATCCGCGACGACCTGCTCGTGAAGGTCCAGGCCGCCGACCACGTCGCCGCCGGCGCGCTCATCGAGCAGCTCGCGGAGCGGGCCGCGTTCGCCGACGCCAAGATCGAGCTGCTCGGCGGCCTGCTGCGGAAGATGCGCGGCGGCATGAGCGAGGAGGAGTTCCTGCGCCACGGCGAACGCATCGGCCCCTACCTGACGTGCCTGCGCGGCATCGCGTTCGAGCAGGGCAACCGTGACTGGTGCCGCCGGAGCGCGGCGATCCTGGAAGAGAGGCGGACGGCGCATGCGCGAGGGTGACTACCTGCGTTACGTCGCCCTGGGCGACAGCCAGACCGAAGGGCTCGGCGACGGCGACGACGTCAACGGCCTGCGCGGGTGGGCCGACCGGCTCGCCGAGCGGCTCGCGGCCGCCAGTCCCGGTCTCCAGTACGCCAACCTGGCCGTGCGCGGACGGGTGGCCGCCCAGGTCCACGCCGAACAACTCGGACCGGCTCTCGCTCTCCACCCCGACCTGGCCACCGTCGTCGCCGGGGTCAACGACCTGCTCCGGCCCCGGTTCGACGCCGACGAGGTGGGCGGCCACCTGGAGGCGATGTTCGCCGCGCTCGCCGCCCAGGGCGCCCGCGTGGCCACCGTCACCTTCCCCGACCTGGCGCGGATCACCCCGCTCGCCCGCCCGTTCAGCCCGCGGGCCGCCGCGCTCAACCAGCGCATCCGCGCCGCGGCCCGCCGCCACGGGGTGGTCGTCGCCGAGACCGCCCACCACCCGGTCGTCACCGACGCCCGGTTGTGGAGCCCCGACCGGCTGCACGCCGGCCCGCTCGGGCACGAACGCATCGCCGCGGCCGTCGCCCACGCGCTGGAGTTGCCCGGCAGCAGCGACGCGTGGACGCATCCCCTGCCGCCCGAGCCGGCCCTGTCCGGGTGGCGCGCGGCGGGCGCGGAGCTGCGCTGGGTCGCCGGTTTCCTCGGCCCCTGGGCCGGCAGGCGCCTGCGCGGCCGCTCCTCCGGTGACCACCGCACGGCCAAACGCCCGGAACTGCTGCCCGTCGGTGCGCAGGTCGCCTTGCGGGAGGCGAGAACAAAGTAGTCAGTTGATGAGCACTTTGGGCGGGAGGATGGTCGCAACATCGCGAGAAAGGACCGCCCATGCTGCGTGGTCTCACCACCCTCACCTTTTATTCTCCCGACTTCGAGGCGACCAAGCACTGGTACACCGAGCTGTTCGGGATCCCGCCCTACCTGGAGACCCCCGCCTACATGGAGTGGCGCGTCGGCGACTACCGGCACGAGTTCGGCTTCGTCAGCAGCTCGTACGCCGGAACCGAGCTGGCCATGACCCCGGACCCCGGCCGGATCGGCGGCCCGGCGGGAGCCGTGGCGTTCTGGCACGTGGACGACGTGCCGGCGGCCCTCGAACGGCTCGTGGCCATGGGAGCGAAAGAGCACGACGCACCCCATGACCGTGGCGAAGGCTTCATCACCGCCTCCGTGATCGACCCGTGGGGCAACCTCCTCGGCCTGATGTACAACCCGCACTACCTTGAGGTCCTGGCCTCCAGGAAGAAGCCGTGACCGCTCGCCCGGCCGGCCGGGCGGGCGAGCCGCCTTTGCCGAGCGTTTCGCCGGCTTTTGCGGCGCCACACTACGGTGGCGGCATGGACCTCTTCTCCCGCTCCTGGACGGCGCTGCGCACGGCGGTCGCCGACCTCCCCGACGAGGACTTCGCGCGGCCGTCCGGCTGCGCCGGCTGGCTCGTGCGAGACCTCGCCTGTCACCTGATCATCGACGCTCAGGACGTGCTGATCACGCTCGTGACGCCCGCGGACAAGGAACCGACCTGCGACGCGGTGACCTACTGGAAGGTCAGCGCGACGCCGCCGACCGGCGACGACCCGCTCGACGCGCTGATCGTCCGGCTGGCCGCCGCGTACGAGGAGCCGCGGCTGCTCAAGTTCCACCTCGACGACGTCGGCTCCGCCGCCGGCCGCGCAGCCGAACTCGCCGACCCGCGCCGGCGGGTCGCCACCCAGGACATGGTCCTCACCGCGGGCGACTACCTGTCCGCGTACGTCCTGGAGTGGACGCTGCACCACCTCGACCTGATCGCGCACCTGCCGGACGCGGAGGAACCCCCCGCGGAAGGGCTCGCCCGGGCCCGCGAGATGCTGGAGCAGATCGCCGGGACCGCGTTCCCCGCGTCGTTCTCCGACAAGGACACGCTGCTCGTCGGCACGGGACGGCGGGCCCCGACCGACGCGGAGAGGGCCGAACTGGGCGGCCTGGCCGCGCGGCTCCCGTTCGTCATCGGATGATGGTCCGACTCAAGGACCAGCCCTCCGACAGGCCGGCCCAGGCCGTACGCGAGGTGGCGGCCGGGCGGCGCATCGTGGACCCGCGGCTCGCGCCGACCGCGGGGGACGTCGGCGAGATGCCGCTGTCGGGGCGGGAGGTCCGGGTGCCGGGGCCGGCCGGGGACGGCGCGGAGCCGCGGGTCCGGCGGCGCCGCCGGGGCGTGCGGGCTCCCGGCGCGCCGCGATGCCGATCGGCCGCGGGGCTCACCGCGGGGTGTAGGTGAGGCCGAGGATGCCGTTGTCCAGCCTCGTGACGTCGGCGAGCTTCAGGTAGGTGGAGTCGATGCCGTCGTACAGGCGTCCGCCGCTGCCCGCGATCACGGGGAACAACCAGAACAGGTACTCGTCGACCAGCCCGTGCTTGAGCAGGGTGCGGCTGAGCGAGCCGCCGGTGCCGACCTTCAGGATGTCGCCGCCGGGCTGCTCCTTCAGCTTGGCGACCTCCTCGACGACGTCCCCTTTGATGAGGGTGGCGTTCCAGGTGGTCTCCTTCAGCGTGGTCGAGGCGACGTACTTAGGGATGGTGTTCAGCCGCACCGCGTAGTCGCCGAACTCCTCCTCCAACTGCGGCCAGACCGGCGCGTGCGCCTCGTAGCTGAGCCGCCCGTACAGCAGGGCGTCGACGGAGAACATCAGGTCGCGGGAGCGCTGCTCGAACTCTCCTGCCCAGAACGTGCCCAGCCAGTTCTGCGGGGTGCTGATCTGGCCGTCCAGCGTCAGCACACCCTGCTCGATGATCTTCCTCATGGTCGTCCTCTCTCTACCGGAATTCGGTGTCTCTACTGACGCGTCGACCGGGATGGCCCGGGATCGACACGAAAGAGGACATCAATTTCGGGAGAACGCGGCGCGGTCGGGTTCGGGGAGCCACTGGCGGCCCGGGTCGTACGGGCGGAAGCCGGCGCGCACGGAGCTGACGAGCCCGGCCAGCATCGCATGGTGATTCTGCCGGTGGAAGAGCAGCGAGCACGGATAGACGGGGGCGGGACGGACGACAGGGAGCTGGACGACGCGCGGGTTCCAGGGCATCCGGCACGTTCCCCCCACGAAGCCGGCCCGTCCTGCGGAGGCGATCTCCTCCACGAAATACTCCCAGCCGAAGTCCGGCCCCGAGTCGTCGATCGGGATGTCGAACGCGGCGCCCAGGAGGCGGTAGTAGTCGGCCCACTCGCTGCCGGGGACGTTGCCCGGCATCCACACGGTCGAGCCGGCCAGCCGTTCGATCTCCACCTCCCGCCGGCCGGCCAGCGGGTGGTCGCGGCCGACCAGCAGGTGCACGGGCTCCAGGTAGGCAGGCACGTGCCGGAGGTGCTCCTCCAGAGGCCCGCCGACGCGGGCGAAGGCGGCGTCGATGGACCCCCGGGCGAGCGCGTCACGAGCCGACCTGAGCCCGTTGGAGGTGATGATCTCGACGTCGGCGTTCTCGGTGGCCTGGTGGAACGCCCTGACCAGGTCGACGGAGGTCGCCAGCCGGGTGTCCAGCACGTCGATCCGCAGGGCGCGGCGCCGGCCCCGCAGCGCCTCAACGGCCTGGTCGGCCAGCCCGACGAGGGCGCGCGCGTGCGGGAGGAACGCCCTGCCGTCCTCGGTGAGCGCGGCCCCGTTGCGCGAGCGGAAGAGCAGGGTCAGGCCGAGGCCTGACTCCAGCCGCGCGATCCGCTTGGAGATGGCCTGCTGGCTGATGCCCAGCCCGACGGCGGCCTCGCTGAAGGAGCGGTCCTCGGTGATGGCGACGAAGGCGCGCACGGCGCCGAGATCCAGCTCTGCCACAACCTGCGGTTGTGGCGGATCGGCGTGTCGATTGTTGGACAACCCTGCCTGCCCTCGGGTCGAATGCTCGGGTCCGCGTACGAGCTTACAACCACGAGGAGTCTTGGTCGGTGGGGTCTTTCGTCCATCTGCACGTGCACACCGAGTACAGCATGCTCGACGGAGCCGCCAAGGTCGGCCTGCTCATGGACGAGGTGGCGCGGCAGGGCATGCCCGCCGTGGCCATGAGTGACCACGGCAACGTGCACGGCGCGTACGAGTTCTACCACGCGGCGCGCAAGGCCGGCGTCAAGCCGGTCATCGGCATCGAGGCCTACGTCGCCCCCGCCTCCCGGCGCCGCAGGCAGCCGGTGTTCTACAGCGACAACCTCGCCCTGCGCAGGTCGAACGACGACACCGGCGAGGGTGGTGACGTCTCGGGGCGCGGCCTGTACACGCACATGACCATGTGGGCGGCGGACGCGAAGGGGCTGCGGAACCTGTTCCGGCTCCAGTCGCGGGCCTGGCTGGAAGGGCATGTCCAGAAATATCCGCGTATGGATGATGAACTGTTCGCCGAGCACGGCCAGGGCATCATCGCCACCACCGGCTGCCCGTCCGGAGAGGTGCAGACCCGGCTCCGCCTCGGCCAGTACGACCAGGCCGTCGAGGCCGCCGCCCGTTACCGGGACGTCTTCGGCGAGGACAACTACTTCCTGGAGGTCATGGACCACGGCCTGGCCATCGAGCGCCGGGTCCGCGACGACCTCCTCAGGCTCGGCCGGACGCTCGGCCTGCCGCCGCTGGCCACCAACGACTCCCACTACGTCACCGAGAGCCAGGCGCAGGCGCACGACGCGCTGCTGTGCATCGGCACCGGGAAACGTCTCGCCGACGCCGACCGGTTCCGCTTCGGCGGCAGCGGCTACTACGTCAAGACCGCCGAGGAGATGCGGGCGCTCTGGGACGCCGAGATCCCCGGCGCCTGCGACAACACGCTGCTGATCGCCGAGCGGATCGGCGACTACGGCGAGGTGTTCGCCCACCGCGACCTGACACCGCGCTTCCCCGTGCCCGAAGGCGAGAGCGAGTCGAGCTGGCTGCGCAAGGAGGCCCTGGACGGCGCGCGCTGCCGCTACCACGGCGAGCCGTCCCAAGACGTGCTGGACCGCATCGACTACGAGCTGTCCGTCATCGACGCCATGGGCTTCCCCGGCTACTTCCTGGTGGTCGCCGACATCTGCCGCTTCGCCCGCGAGAACGGCATCGGCCTCGGCCCCGGCCGCGGCTCGGCCACCGGGTCGATGGTCGCGTACTGCACGGGCATCACCGAGCTCGACCCCATCGAGCACAAGCTGATCTTCGAACGCTTCCTCAACCCCGAGCGGGTCACCATGCCCGACGTCGACCTCGACTTCGACGACCGGCGGCGCGACGAGATGATCGACTACGTCACCCGCAAGTACGGCGAGGAGCACGTCTGCCAGATCGTCACCTTCGGCACCATCAAGGCCAAGGCCGCCATCAAGGACTCCTGCCGCGTGCTGGGCCTGCCGTACGCGCTCGGCGACCGCATCACCAAGGCGTTCCCCGCGGCGAACGGCGGCAAGGAGATCCCGCTCGCCGCCATCCACGACGACCGCCACCCCCGCCACGGCGAGGCAGCCGAGCTGCGCCAGATGTACGAGCAGGACCCCGACGTCAAGCGGGTGATCGACACCGCGACCGGCGTGGAGAACCTCACCCGCGGCACCGGCATCCACGCCGCCGGCGTGATCCTGTCGTCCGAACCCCTGATGGACGTGGTGCCGCTGGTCAAGCCGAAGGCCGACGGCCCCGTCATCACCGGGTTCCCGTTCACGCAGGCCGAGGACATGGGCCTGCTGAAGATGGACTTCCTGGGCCTGCGCAACCTCACCGTCATCGGCGACGCCGTCGCGAACGTGCGCGCCAACAAGGGCGTCGACATCGACATCCACGACGTGCCGCTCGACGACCCGACGACGTACGAGCTGCTGGCCCGCGGGGACACGCTCGGGGTGTTCCAGCTGGACAGCGGCGGCATGCGGGTCCTGCTGCGGCTGATGCAGCCCACGACCTTCACCGACATCGCGGCCGTGAACGCGCTCTACCGGCCCGGCCCGATGGAGATGAACGCGCACACCAACTACGCGCTGCGCAAGACCGGCAAGCAGCGGGTCGAGCCCATCCACCCGGAGCTGGAGGAGGCGCTCGAACCCATCCTCGGCGACACCTACCACCTGGTGGTCTTCCAGGAGCAGGTCATGGCGATCGCCCAGCAGCTCGCCGGATACTCGCTCGGCGGCGCCGACATGCTGCGCAGGGCCATGGGCAAGAAGAAGAAGGAGGTCCTGGACGCCGAGTGGGACAGGTTCTCGGCGGGCATGCGCGACCGGGGGTTCTCCGACGAGGCGATCAGGGCGGTCTGGGACGTCCTGGTGCCGTTCAGCGGCTACGGGTTCAACAAGTCGCACACCGCCGGCTACGGCCTGGTCTCCTACTGGACGGCCTACCTCAAGGCCAACCACCCGTCCGAGTACCTGGCCGCGCTGCTCACCTCCGTCGGCGACGACAAGGACAAGATGGCCGTCTACCTGTCGGACTGCCGGCGGCTCGGCATCAAGGTGCTGCCGCCCGACGTCAACGAGAGCCGCCTCGACTTCGCCGCGGTCGGCTCCGACATCCGCTTCGGCCTGGGCGCGGTCCGCAACGTCGGGGCGAACGTGGTGGACGCGATCGTCACCACCCGCGCGGCCAAGGGCCGCTACACCGACTTCAACGACTTCCTCTCCAAGGTGCCGACCGTCGTCTGCAACAAGCGCGTCATCGAGTCGCTGGCCAAGAGCGGCGCGTTCGACAGCCTGGGGCACGACCGCGCGGCCCTGGTCGCGGTGCACGAGCAGGCCATCGACGCGGTCATCGACCTCAAGCGCAACGAGGCGCAGGGCCAGGACTCGCTGTTCGGCGAGACGGGCCAGGCCGGCGCGTTCTCGGTCGCGATCCCCGACGGCGAGTGGGACAAGGCCACCCTGCTCGCGTTCGAGCGCGAGATGCTCGGACTGTACGTGTCGAGCCACCCCCTCGACGGCGCGGAGCGTGTCCTCGACGCCCACCGGGACGTCACGATCGCGGGCCTGCTCGCCTCCGAGCGGCAGGAGGGCGTGACCCGCGTCAGCGGCATCATCTCGGGCTTGCAGCGCAAGGTCACCAAACACGGCAACCCGTGGGCGATCGTCACCCTGGAGGACCACGACGCCGCCGTGGAGTGCCTGATCTTCCCCAAGACGTACACGCTGTACGGCGAGTTGCTGGCCGACGACCGCGTGATCTCCGTCAGAGGCCGCATCAACGTCCGGGACGAGACGATGAGCATCTACGGCGAGGAGATCGCCCTCCTCGACGTCTCCACCGCGAACACCGCCTCCCCCGTCGTCATCTCGATCCAGGAGGCGCGCCTGAGCCGGCGCCTGGTGCGGGAGTTCAAGCACATCCTGACCGCCCATCCCGGGCCGGCGCCCGTCCACGTGCGCCTGCACCGCCAGGGCCGCAAGGACCTGCTGCTCAACCTCGTACCGTTCCGCGTCGCCGCGGAGCCGGCGTTCTACGGCGACGTCAAGGCGCTGCTGGGTGCCGGCTCGATCGGCGCGCCATGAGCCCTGCCTGCCCGCTCCCGGCCCGAGCGGCGCGGGCAGCGTGGGCAGCGCGGGCGCGGGCGCGGGACCCGGTGTCCCAAGGGTTGCGCTACCCGAATTGTGCTGACATGATCACACCGAGGTAATGATCATGACTTTCAGCGCTGAGCCCTCCCTCCCGGACCAGTCAGGACGACTGGCACTGGTCACCGGCGCCAACAGCGGCATCGGCTACGTCACCGCCCGCGAACTGGCCCGTCATGGCGCCCACGTCGTGCTGGCCTGCCGCGACCCCGGACGCGGGCAGGCCGCCCTCGCCCGCCTCCGTGACGAGGTGCCCGGCGCGCAGGCCGAGCTGCGCCGCGTGGACCTGGCCGACCTGGCCTCCATCCGCGAGTTCGCCGCCCGGTGGGACCACGACCGGCTCGACCTGCTGGTCAACAACGCGGGCGTGGCGATCGGGCCGTTCACCAGGACCGAGGACGGCTTCGAGCGGCAGTTCGGGACCAACCATCTGGGCACCTTCGCCCTCACCGGCGGGCTGCTGCCACACCTGCTGGCCGCGCCCGAGCCGCGCGTCGTCACCGTCAGCAGCGAGGTCCAGCGGTTCTGCACCTTCAACCTGGACAACCTCAACGCCGAACGCGGCTACAACACGTTCGTGGCCTACATGCGGTCCAAGCGGGCCAACCTCTACTTCGCCATGGAGCTGCAGCGCCGGGCGGACGCCGCCGGGCAGCCGTTACGCAGCATGGCCGTCGTGCCGGAACTCAGCCGGACCAACGTGTTCATGGCCGGCGTCCACAGCAGCAAGGGCCGGCTCTACCGGACGCTGATCCGCATGATGCTGCGGGTCGCCTTCCGTCCCCCGGAGAGCGGCGCCAAGCCCTCCCTGCACGCGGCGACCGCCGCGGACCTGCCCGGAGGCAGCTTCATCGTGCCGCGAGGCCCGTTCCACGCGTACGGCTCCCCCACCCGGTGCACGCGTGCCCCCGGACTCCACGACGCCGCCACCGCCCGGCGGCTGTGGCACCTGTCCGAGAAGCTCACCGGCGTCGACTACCGGTGGCCTGAGCCGGCATCCGGCTGACCGGCCACGCCGGGGCGCGCGACCGGCATCGCTGAACACCTCCGGAGCGGCCCGCGTATCTCCTCATGACCTGCCGATCGTGAGGAGGCGTCCACAGTGGCCGTTCCCGCAGGGACTGGGCGAACCGCGACGGCCGTCGCGCTGGCGGCGGCCACGCTGCTCGGCGCTCCCGGCACGGCCGCCGCCGATCCGTCTCCCGCCAAGGCCAGGGCCAGGCTGGTGAAACTCAACGAGCAGGCCGACCAGGTGGTCGAGCGGTACAACCAGGCCACGGAGGCCCACAAGAAGGCGAAGAAGGCGTACGACGCCCTCGACGCCGAACTCGGGCGCCGGTCGGCCAGGGCCGATGGCCTGCGCCGGGACCTCGCCGCGCTGGCGGCCCGCGACTACCGGCTCGGGTCCTTTCCCGCCTGGAGCGGGCTGACCGGCCGGAGCGACCCCGAGGCGGTCCTGGGCTCCATGGCCTCTCTCGACCAGATCGCGCAGGCCGAGGCTGCGAAGGTGCGCGCCTTCGAGGCCGCGACCAAGGACCTGCGCGACCGGCGCGACCAGGCGAAAAGCGTCCTGCGCAAGGCCGACGCCGCACGCGACGAGGTGCGCGGCGAGAAGGCGAAGGTCGACAAGCTGGTCGACCAGCAGACCAAGCTCCTGCGCCGGCTGGGCATCTACAACAAGGGCAACCCGAGCAGCCCCGGCATCCCGTACACCGGGGCGGCCTCGGGCAACGCCCGCGAGGCGCTCGACTTCGCCTTCGCCCAGGTCGGCAAGCCCTACCAGTACGGTGGCACGGGCCCGGGCTCCTTCGACTGCTCCGGTCTCGTCCAGGCCGCCTGGCGCGCCGCGGGGGTCGAGCTGCCGCGCACCACCTGGAGCCAGTGGAGCTGGGGCGCCGACCGCCGCGTCCCCCTGGACGACGTGGAGCCCGGCGACCTGCTCTTCAGCAAGGGGCTGGGGCACATGGGGATGTACGCGGGCGGCGGGAAGATGGTGCACGCGCCGCAGACCGGAGACGTGATCAAGGTGGTCGACCTCGACGACTACTGGCGGGGCCGCCTGGCCGGCGCGGTCCGGCCCTGACGGCTCACGCGCGGACGTAGCGGTCGAGGACGGTGCGCGCGGCGGCGCGGATCGACGGGCCGGGATCGTCGGGCACGCCGGTGGTCAGCGCGGTGAACAGGATGCCGAGGACACTCGTCTCCAGCAGCATCGCGTCCTGTTCCGTGACGGTGATGCCGGCGGCGCGGCACTGGCGCACGATGAGGTCGCGCCGCTCGCGCAGGGCATCGGCCAGCATGCCCCGCAGGGCGGGGTTGCGGGTGCTCTCCAGGTGCAGCTCGAACAGCGCCAGCGGCTCGCCGCGCTCGTCGGCCACCATCAGGGTGAGCACCTGCACCAGCGCCTCTTCCAGGTGGGCGGGGTCGAGCGGGCGCACCACGTGGGCGTCGACCCGTTCGGACAGGCGCCGGCCGATCCGCTGGACGATGGCGTCCATCAGGGCGTCGCGGGTGCGGAAGTAGCGCGAGGTGGTGCCGTCAGGGACGCCGGCGGCGGCGTCGACGGCCCGGTGGGTCAGCCCGCGGGAGCCTTTCTCCGCGAGCACCGCGATGGCGGCGCCGGCGAGGTGGTCGCGGCGCTGGGGATTAGGGCGTGGCACGGTCGGGTCGGTCTCCCCGGTCGGTGTGGTCTGTGGGGCCGCACCATTTCACCAGAGCCTGCCGGATGCCGTCGCGGTCTCCGGCCCAGGCCACGTATCCGTCGGGGCGGATCAGCGCCGCCCCCGGCCGCAGACCACCGAGCGGGCGCACCGGCCGGACCCGGTCGGCCCACGGCCGCGCGGCGGTGGTGCCGCCGGAGGTCAGCAGGACGAACCGGCCCTCCCGAAGGACCTCGTAGAGGCGCCCGCCGGTGGTCGGCCCGTCGGGCGCGCGGCGGCCGGCCAGCGGGTGGGCACCCGCGTCGCCGGGAGGGTAGGCGATCTCCAGCCCGGACATCAGCCCCAGGATGCGGCGGCGGCCGGGGCCGGTGTGCAGCAGGGCGGCCATGACGTGCCGGCTCGTCCGCAGCCGGAGCCGCGAGCCGGTCAGGACCAGCCGGGTGAGATGGTCGGTCAGCGCCAGCACGGCGGCGCCCACCGGATGCCGCTCGGCGTGGTAGGTGTCGAGCAGCCAGGGCGGAGCCCATCCGCGCAGGTCGGCGGCGAGCTTCCAGCCGAGGTTGACGGCGTCCTGGATGCCGGTGTTCATGCCCTGGCCGCCGATGGGGGAGTTCACGTGCGCGGCGTCGCCGGCCAGGAACACCCGTCCCGACCGGTAGGCGCGGGCCTGGCGGCGCTCGGCGGCGAAGCGGGAGAACCAGCGCGGCTCGCTCATCCGGTAGTCGGTGCCGGCGATGTCCTCGAACGCGTGGCGGATCTGCCCGAAGGCCGGCTCCCGGCCCGGGTCGTCCCCGCCCAGCAGCCACGCGCCGACCCGGAACCAGCCGTCGCCGAACGGGATGGCCACGACCGCGCCCGCCGCGCCGACCTGGGTGATGGGCGGCAGGTGAGGTCCGGGGATGCGGACGTCGGCCAGCAGCATGGGCAGGCTGTAGGTCTCGCCCGCGAAGCCCACGTCCAGCAGCTCGCGGACGGTGCTGTGGGCGCCGTCGGCGCCGATGACGTACCGGGCCGGCACCTCGGTGCCGTCCTCCAGCGCGAGCCGTACGGACCCGGCGTCCTGGGAGAGGCCGACGACGCCGGCGTTCCTGACGATCTCCACGCCGAGCTCGGCGGCGCGCTCGCGCAGCACCTCCTCGGTGCCGCTCTGCGGCACGATCAGCAACATCGGGTAGCGCGTGGCGAGCCGCTCGAAGTCGACCCGGGAGGCGTAGGCGGGGTGCACCGTGCCGAGCGGGTTTCCCCGCGCGACCAGCTCGTCTCCCAGGCCCCGGGCGTCGAGCAGTTCCAGGGCCCGGGCGTGCAGGCCGAACGCCCGGGTGACGCCGGTCCCACCGTTCCGCTTCTCGACGATTCTGCAGCGTACGCCGGCCAGAGCCAGCTCACAGGCGGCCATCAGCCCGGTCGGGCCCGCGCCCACGATGACGACGTCGTCCATGTGGTCCTCGTTTCGCTACAAATGTATCGCTACATTTATAGCGTATGCGATCGCTGCTGGAATTTAAGTCGCGCATGTCCAGCTCTGGGCCGGATATGGTGAGTGCCGGATATCGGGAGGGTCGATGCAGGCAAGTCGCAGACGGGCCACGCTGGCCACCGTTGCCGCCGCGGCCGGCGTGTCGGTGGCCACCGTGTCCAAGGTGCTCAACGACCGCAGCGACGTCGCACCCGCCACCCGGGCCTTGGTGCGGTCCCTGCTGCAGGAGCACGGCTACGTCCCGCCGCGGCGTGGCCGGACCGAACCCGGCACCGTCGAGGTGCAGGTGGACGAGCTCTGCGCGTGCTCGTCCGAGATCATCAAGGGTGTGATGGAGGCGGGCACCGCGTCAGGCGTGTCGGTCGTCATCACCCGAAGGGCCACCGGGCCCCTCGACGTGACCGCCGGACGCCGGGCGGTGATCACCCTCTTCGAGGAGCCTGCCCCGCGGCAGCTCGCCGCGCTCTCACGGGCCGGCCTGCCGGTCGTCGTCATCGACCCGCTCGGCCTCCCCGGCGCCTCGGTGACCAGCGTGGGCCCCACGAACTTCGCCGGCGGCCTGTCCGCCACCCAGCACCTGCTGGCCCTCGGCCACCGCCGCATCGCCTACCTCGGCGGCCCCGCCACCGCGGCCTCCAACCAGGCCCGCATGTACGGCTACCGCGCCGCCATGGAGGCCGCGGACGTGCCCGTCCTGCCGGGATACGTGGTCACGCCCGGCTACTGCTATCCCGACGGGGTGCGGGGAGGCGCCGCCCTGCTCGACCTGTCCCCCGCGCCGACGGCCGTCTTCGTGGCCTCCGACGAGGCCGCCTTCGGCGCGATCCATGCCGCCAGGGCCCGTGGCCTGCGCGTCCCCGAAGATCTCAGCGTCGTCGGCTTCGACGACACGGACGTCGCCTACATGTCCTCGCCGCGGCTGACCACCGTACGCCAGCCGCTGCGCGAGATGGGGGCGGTCGCCCTGCGCACGGCCCTGCGGCTGGCCGCCGGCGAGGAGATCGAGTCCCGTCACGTCGAGCTCGCCACCGAACTGGTCGTACGCGAGTCGAGCCTGGCCGCCTGACCGCGGGCCGCACCGATCCGGCCCGCGGACCGCCTCCCCGACCGGCGGTACACCGTGAGACGGAACGGGATCGGGAGAGCGTGAAGAAGCAGGTGAGCGGCTCAGAGGAGTCGACGGCATGGTCAACCGGGGTCACGACCGGCTGCCGGGGGCGACGTCCCCGCGCATCCGCCGCGCCGCGCGGGCCGCGGCGCGGCGGATGCCCGCGTACCCGGTGCAGCGGCAGAGGTTGGAGGCGAGGACCTCGTCCATCCGCCGCTCGTCGTGGTCCAGGTCCGGCTCCTCGGCGAGCGCGCCGGCGAGCAGCATGAGGAACCCGGGCGTGCAGAACCCGCACTGCAGGGCGTGCTCGGCGGCGAACGCCTCCTGCAGCGGGTGCGGCCCGCCGTCGCCCGCGAGCCCCTCGACCGTACGGACGTCGGCGCCGTCCGCCTGGACGGCCAGGACGAGGCAGGAGCGGATGGCGGTGCCGTCGACCAGTACGGTGCACGAGCCGCAGACCCCGTGCTCGCATCCCAGCGTCGTGCCGGTCAGCTTGAGCCCGTCGCGCAGCGCGTCGGCGAGGCTGGTGCGCGGCTCGACGTCGAGCCGGTGGGTGCTGCCGTTGACGGTGAGCTCGACGTTCATGGTGTTCCCGCGTTCTCGACGGCTCGGGCGAGGCAGCGCCGCACCAGGGTGGCCAGCGCGTGCCTGCGGTAGGCGGCCGGCGCGTGCGGCTCGTCGGCCGGGTCGGCCTCGGCGGCGGCTCGGGCCGCGGCCTGCGCGCGCAGGTCCGGCTCCGGCCGCTCCCCCATCATCAGGTGCTCGGCCTCGACGGCGCGCAAGGGGATGTCGGCGGCGTTGGCGAGCCCGATACGGATCCACGCCACGCGGCCCTCGGACACGCGCAGCATGACCAGGGCGGCGGCGAGCGCGAAGCTGCCGTGGGTGCGGCGGTGCTCCGCGAACGCCACGACGGCCCCCGCGGGCGGGCGCGGCAGCCGCACGCCGGTGACGAGTTCCTCCGGCAGGCAGGCGGTGGTGAAGGCGCCGCGGAACCACGAGCCGGCGGGCACCGTACGCCGGCCGGACGGGCCGTCCAGCTCGATCCCGGCGTCGAGCGCCATGGCCAGCGCGCACCACTCCGACGCCGGATGCGCCCAGGCCAGGCTCCCGGCGAAGGTGCCGCGCGCGCGGATGGGCGGGTGGGCGACGTACGGCGCGACCTGGCGGAACAGCTCGGCGAGCGGGTCGCCGAACCGGGCGTGCTCCAGCTGGGCGTGCCGGACCAGCGCGCCGATGTGCACGGAGCCGTCCTCGACCGCGATGTCCGACAGCCCGGGGATGCGGTTGACGTCGACCACGAGGGCCGGGCGCTCGGTCCGGTAACGCAGCTCGATGAGCAGGCTCTGACCGCCGGCGAGCACCCGGCTCTCCGGCCCTCGCTCGGCCAGCACGGCCACCGCCTCCGGCACGGAAGCGGGCGCTACGTAGTCGAATTGTGGCGGTTTCATGTCCCTCATCCCGGGCATCCGATATCCACGTTGGTACCGAAGGCGGGGGTGTCCAAACATTGCGGTACATCGGGATGCCGCTCGCGCGGCGCGAGGACCCCGACCTGCTCGCCGGGCGGGCCCGCAGGGTCGCCGACCTCGATCTGCCCGGCACCCTGGAACTCGCCTTCACCCGCAGCCCGGTGCCGCACGCGCTGATCCGCGGCGTCGACGTCGCCGCCGCGCTCAAGGAGGAAGGGGTGGCCGGCGCGTGGTCCGCCGCCGAGCTCCCCTACCTCGCCGCCCGTGGCCTGCCCGGTGCGGAGGACGCGCCCCCGTGGCCGCTGCTCGCCACCGGGCGCGTCCGCTACCCGGGCGAGGCGCTGGCCGTGACCGCCGCGGACACCCGCGCCCGCGCCGAGGACGCAGCGGAGACCGTCCGGCTGGACCTTGAACCGCTGCCCGCCGTCTGCGACCCGATGACCGCCCAGGAGGCACCCCCGCTGTTCGACGATCGCGGCAACGTGGTCGCCGAGCGCACCTTCGGCGAGCCGGCCGGCGACGTGTTCGCCACCGCGCCCGTGGTCGTCGAGGCCGCCTACCGCGAGCAGCTCCTGCTGCCCACGTCCCTGGAGCCGAGGGCCGTCCTGGCCGACCCCGGCGACGGCGGCGGCCTGACCGTGTGGGCCTCCCACCAGGCCCAGCACCGCCTGCGCGACTCCCTCGCCGAGGCGCTCGGCCTCGACAGGGAACGTATCCGGGTCATCGTCCCGGCCACCGGCGGCGCGTTCGGCGCCAAGAGCCAGACCTACCCCGAGTACGTGGTCGCCGCCCTGCTCGCGATCCACCTCGGCAGGCCCGTGCGCTGGTGCGAGGACCGCGCCGAGGCCATGCTGGCCGGCCCGCGCGGCCGCGGCCAGAACCAGCGCGTACGGCTGGCGGCCGACGACGACGGCACCTTCCTCGCGTACGAGCTGCTGGTCGACGCCGGCGTCGGCGGCTACCCGCACACCGGAGCCTTCGTCCCCATGATGACCGGGGCGATGAGCACCGGTGCCTACCGCACGCCGCGGGTGCACACCCGGATCCGGTGCGTGCTCACCACCTCCGCCCCGACCGCGTCGTACCGCGGCGCAGGCCGCCCGGAAGCCGCGTACGCGCTCGAACGCACCGTGGACCGGCTCGCCCGGCGGCTCGGCACGGACCCCGCCGAGCTGCGCCGCCGCAACTTCATCCGCCCCGGCCAGTTCCCCTACCTCACGCCGACGGGGCGCGCTTACGACTCCGGCGACTACGCCGCCACGCTGGACCAGGCGCTGGCGGCCGCCGGCTACGACGACATCCGCGCCGAGCAGGCCCGGCGCCGCCAGGAGGGCGGGCCGCCGATCGGCGTGGGCATCGCCACGTACGTCGAGCGCTCGGGAGGGCCTCCGGACAGCGACGAGTTCGGCAGCGTGGAGGCCTGCGCGGACGGCACGTTCATCGCCCGCGTCGGATCCACGTCCACCGGGCAGGGCCACCTGACGGCGTTCGCGCAGGTCGTGGCCTCGGTGCTGGACGTGGACGTCGGCCTGGTCCGGGTCGTCGAAGGCGACACCGGCGAGATCCCCTACGGGTTCGCCACCTTCGGCAGCCGTTCCATGCAGGTGGGCGGGGCGGCGCTGTGGCGAGCCGCCGAGTCGCTGGTCGCCGCCGCGCGCCGCCGGTGCGCCGGCCTGCTCGGCCTGCAGGAGGACGACGTCTCCTACGCCGGGGGCCGGCTGCTGGCCGGCGCCTCGGAGCCTCCGTGCCCGCGAGCAGGGGACGCCCCGGGCGCCGGTCTCGACACGGGCCCGATCACCGGCCTGACCCTGGGCGAGCTGGTCGCCCGCACCGGCCCGCTGCGCGCCGACGAGATCCTCGCCCCGCCGCAGGCCTTCCCGTACGGCGCGCACGTGGCCGTCGTGGAGATCGACCCGGATCTCGGCACGGTCCACGTGCTGCGACTGGTCGCCGCGGACGACTACGGGGTGGTCGTCAATCCCATGATCGTCGACGGCCAGGGCCAGGGCTCGATCGCCCAGGGTCTCGGGCAGGTCCTCTACGAGCAGGCGGTCATCGACGCCGACGGCATGCCGTACGCGCGCACCCTGCTGGACTATCTCCTGCCCACCGCCGCCGACATGCCGCCGGTCACCCTGCTGGAGACCGTGACGCCCAACCCCAACACGCCGCTGGGCGCCAAGGGCGCGGGCGAGGCCGGCTGCATCGGCATCCCGCCCGCCGTGGTCAACGCCGTGTGCGACGCCCTCGACGTCGACCACATCGACATGCCGCTGACGCCCGCCGCGGTATGGGCGGCGGCTGCCCGGCACGGCTCGCGCGCGTGACCCTGCCTCCGCATGACGAGGGCGCGGCGGGGAACGGGGCAACCGTGGGAGGGAGTGTCGGATGGTGAAGTGCCTGGTCACGGGGGCGACCGGCTACATCGGGGGACGGCTGGTCCCCGAGCTGCTGGCCGCCGGTCACGACGTCCGGTGCATGGTGCGCTCGGCGGCCAGGCTGCGCGACCTGCCGTGGGCGGGCCGGACCGAGGTCGCCGAGGCGGACGCCACCGATCCCGAGCAGACGTACCGGGCACTGCGCGGCATCGAGGTCGCCTACTACCTGATCCACGCGATGGGCACGTCCGGCCGGTTCGCCGATCAGGACCGCCTGGCCGCGCGCACGTTCGCGGCGGCGGCCGAGCGGGCGGGCGTGCGGCGCGTCGTCTACCTCGGCGGGCTGGCCGCCGACGAGCGGCTCTCCCCGCACATGAGCTCCCGCACGGAGGTGGGCGAGATCTTCCTGCGGTCGGGCGTGCCCGCGGTGGTGCTGCGCGCCGCCGTGATCATCGGCTCGGGCTCGGCGTCGTTCGAGATGCTGCGCCACCTCACCGAACGGTTGCCCGTCATGACGACGCCGCGCTGGGTGCGCACGGCCACGCAGCCCATCGCCATCCGTGACGTGCTGCACTACCTCGTGGCCTGGGCGGCCGCGCCCGGCGAGGTGAACCGGAGCTTCGACATCGGCGGCCCCGACGTGCTCACCTACGCCGACATGATGCACGGGTACGCGTCCGTGGCCGGGCTGCCGTCCCGGGTGATCGTGCCGGTGCCGGTGCTCACCCCGAAGCTGTCCAGCCACTGGGTCGGCCTGGTCACGCCGGTGCCCGCGGGCATCGCGCGCCCGCTGGTCGAGTCCGTACGCACCGAGGCCGTCTGCCACGAGCACGACATCGCCCGTCACGTACCCGACCCCGAGGGCGGGCTGACCGGGTTCCGGCAGGCCGTCTCCCTGGCGCTGCAGAAGATCAAAGAGGCCGACGTGGCCACCCGCTGGTCGTCGGCGTCCACGCCCGGCGCGCCGAGCGACCCCCTGCCCACAGACCCCGGCTGGACCGGCGGCAGCCTCTACATCGACCGCCGCGACAGCCAGGTGAACGCCGGCCCGGAGGCCCTGTGGCGGGTCATCGAGGCCGTCGGCGGCCAGAACGGCTGGTACTCCCTGCCCGTCGCGTGGCAGCTGCGGGGCCTGCTCGACCGGCTGTTCGGCGGTGTGGGGCTGCGGCGCGGGCGGCGCGACCCCGCCCGGCTGCGGGTGGGCGACGCGGTCGACTTCTGGCGGGTGGAGGAGGTGCTGCCCGGCCGGCTGCTGCGCCTGCGCGCCGAGATGCGCCTGCCCGGCCTGGCGTGGCTGGAACTCGGCGTCCGCGAGGAGGGCGGCCGCACCTACTACACCCAGCGGGCGATCTTCCATCCGCGCGGGCTGCTCGGGCACCTGTACTGGTGGGGGATCTCGCCGTTCCACGGGTTGATCTTCGGGCGGATCCCGGTGAACATCGCCGCCGCGGCGGCCCGGGCGGAACGGCGGGCTTCGACCCCCGCGTGAGGTCTTCCCAACCGGGCTCGGCGGGCTGTTCGCCGCACGCGCGGCGAACCGTTCACCCCGCCCGTCAGCGCGCGAGGGCGAGGCCGAGCGAGGCGACGGCCAGCGCCAGGAAGCCGCCGGGGATCACGATGCTGGCGTACACGCGGGCGCGTACGTGCGCGACGACGGCGCCCACGAAGAACAGCACGAGCCCGGCGGCGGCCGCGATGCCGGCGAACGGGACGCCCAGCAGCCCGAGCAGCAGCCCCGCGGCTCCGGCGGCCTTGAGCGCGCCGAGCAGCGGCAGCCATGACTGCGAAATGCCCAGTCCGGCCGAATTGGCGAGGACGAATCCGGCCTTCATGAAGTCCGCTGTCGCCGCCCATGCGTTGACGGCGATCGTGAGGACGGTGACGAGGGCGTAGGCGATGAACACGTGGATCTCTCCACTTCAGCGAACAGGTCAGTACGTGCGCTTCCCACCCTGCCCAGGCCCGTTTCTGCCGTCTAATACCTGTATCTATAACCTGATGGCATGGATGTGGACACGCGGCTCCTGCGCTACTTCACCGCGGTGGCCGAGGAAGGGACCCTCACCCGCGCCGCGGAACGGCTCTTCGTGTCGCAGCCCGCCCTGACCAAGCAGATCAAGCAGCTCGAAGCGCAGCTCGGGGTGCGGTTGTTCACGCGCTCGAAGGCCGGCATGGCCCTCACCGGCCCGGGCAGGACCCTGGCGGAACGGGTGCCGGCGCTGCTGTCCGGCTGGGACCGTGCGCTGCGGGACACCCGCAGCGCGTCCGCCCAGGCGGCCCGCGTGCTGCGGGTCGGCTTTCTGGCCAGCGCCGCCAACGAGGCCACCCAGGACATCATCGCGGACTTCGCCCGCCGCCGGCCGGGCTGGCGCGTCGAGATGCGGCAGGCGGCCTGGTCCAACCCGTCGGCCGGGCTCGCGGACGGCGACGTCGACGCCGCCCTGCTGCGGCTGCCGTTCCCCGGCCAGGACAGCCTGCGCGTGGAGGTGCTGTTCACCGAGCCGCGCTGGGTGGCGCTGCCGTCAAGCCACCCGCTGGCGGCCTGCGAACGGATCCCCTTCCGCGACCTGTGGGACGAGCCGTTCGTCGCGGCGCCGGCGGCGACAGGACAGTGGCGGGACCACTGGCTGGCCGCCGGCGAACGCGAGGGCCGTCCGGTCCGCATCGGGGCCGTCACCGACCAGCCGGACGAGTGGCTCAACGCGATCGCCAGCGGATACGGCATCGCCCTCGCCCCCGCGTCCTCCGCCCGCTTCTACGCCCGGCCCGGCGTCACCTACCGTCCCGTCACCGGCGTCAGCCCCACCCGGGTCGGCGTCGCCTGGTCCCCCGCCGACGACGCCGACCCCGTGATCCAGGACTTCGTACGCTGCTGCCTGGCGACCAGGCCATGACGGTCGCCGCTCCGAACCGACCGTAACGTGTCCGGCGGGCGGGCCCCTGCCGGAAGGCGACCTGAAGCGGATCGTAAGGTGCGCCCCCCAGGATGAGAGTCACAAGCGGGACGGCGCGCTGAGCGGCTCCCGTCACGATCGGCGGAACGCGTACTGGCAACAGGAGGAACCCGGAATGCGCAAGATCATCAACTCGACCTACATCAGCCTCGACGGCGTCATCGAGGACCCGGCGTGGACGATGCCGTACTTCGACGACGAGGCCTCCGCCTTCGCCGGCGAGCAGACGGACTCGGCCGACGCGCTGCTGATGGGCCGCCGTACCTACGAGGGTTTCGCCGCCGCCTGGCCCAACCAGGACGAGAGCGACCCGAGCACCGGCGCGGCCTACTTCAACAACGTCAAGAAGTACGTCGCCTCCACCACCCTCACCGACCCGGAGTGGAAGAACAGCGAGGTGCTGCAGGGCGACCTCATCGAGGCGGTCACCCGGCTCAAGGCCCAGGAGGGCAGGAACATCCTCATGTACGGCTACGGCACGGTCACCCACGCCCTGGTCAAGGCGGGCCTGGTCGACGAGGTGCGGTTCTGGATCACCCCCGTGTTCGTGGGGGGCCCGTCGATCTCGGCGCCGCTGAGCGACGTCCGGACCACGCTGAACCTGGCCGCCACCAAGGTGATGAAGAGCGGCGTGATCATCGCGACCTACACCTCGGCCACCCAGTAGGGGCACGGCCGGAAAACCGGTTGAGTTTTCCTCAGGCGTTCCGGTAGGTTGCCCGCGACCCGTCGCAGTGAGGACAGAGGACAGAACCGCGTGACCCCGCCTGCTCTTCAGACCTGACACGTCTTTCCGTTCACCTTCAGGCCGGCCCTAACGCCGGCTCTGCCGGGCTGCCCGTGTGCGCCCGGTTCTCCAGCGATTGAGGCCGCGCGTAATCGGCCTCGTGTCAGGTCTAGAGAGTTCATGTCTTCACAACCTCATACTGTGCTGCCCTGGGTCGTCCGTCGGACCAGGCTGCCTCTGCTGTCGTTGCGGTGCGTGGCCTGCCGGTCGGAGTCGGCCACCACCGGCGAGGGCAGGTTCCGCGTCAACGCCAACGCCAAGCTGCTGGACGTGTGGCTGCTGGTCCGCTGCGTGTCCTGCGATCGGACGAGCAAGCTCACCGTGCACGAGCGGGCGCCGGTCAGATCCTTCGATCCGGCCGAGCTCGACGGCTACCACGCCAACGATCCGGAGCTGGTGGCCTCCAGGCTGCTGGATCCAGTGCTCGCCCGGCGCAACCGCGTCACCCTGGACTGGAAGGGGGCCTGGCGGCTGGACGCCCCGTCGGCATGGCTCGACGAGGGGTGGCCGGTTCGGGTGGAGGTCGTCTTCGAGGATCCGGTGCCGGTGCGCCCGGACCGGCTCATCGCGCAGGGGCTCGGCCTCAGCAGGAACGAGGTGCTGCGCCGGATCAAGTGCGAGATTCCGCTCCGCCGGACGACGAGCGCCGGGTTCGCCTTCACCGTGATGGCCGGGCACTAGCGGGGTCGTGGCCGCGGCGCGCGATCCCCTCAGCCGGACCAGCTCATAAATCATGGCCGGCCGGCCTCCCAGACCGCCACCGGTAGGGTCCGGCGGCCGGGCCCTCGTGGGCGCCTTCCACGAGGGCCCGGCGATCGCGCGGCACGGGCCACGGTCGCGATCCGGTGTGGTCCGGTCCGGCAGGAAGTGTCCGAGCCGGCTACGGCCTCGATGGCCCGCGATCAGCCACGCTTGTCCAGTCCCTCGCGATCGAGCGCCGCCCGGATCTGGCTGAGCCACTCCGTGCCCAGCCGGCGCCCGTTCGGCAGCTGGTCGTCTCGATCCCAGCGCCACGTTGTGACCATCGCCAGCACGAGGGTCCGGCACTCGCGCAGCAGGTCCTGATCGACACCCGGATAGTGCTCACTGACGTCTTCGGGCGCATGGGCGAGGTCGAACTCGACGGGCCCACGGCAACACGTCTCAAGGTCGATGAACAGCAGCCCCTTCCTCGTGGTGAGCACGTTGCCCGGGTGCGGCTCGCCGTGCAGCAGTTGCTCGGCGCCGCCGCGCTCGCCGATCACTCGTCTCAGGCGCCGTAACGTGTGGCTGAGCAGCTCCCGGTCCGCGTCGGCGAGCGCCGGAGTGTGCTCGCGGTTCGCCAGGAGTCGCTGAGCCTGCTCGACGCGATCCGTGAAGTGCGGCGTCGGCATCTCGATCTTGCGCATGCCGGCATGCAGCCGCTCGAGCGCATGGGCGTAGCCGGCGGGCGAGATCTCCTGAAAGGTCACGGGCTCGTGGTAGGTCCACAGCGTGACCACGAAGCCGTCACGCTCGTGGACGCGTGGCTCCACTCGAGGCTCCAGAGCAGCCACAGGGCACCCGAACGCGGCGAGCCGCTGAGCAAGCTCGACTTCGAACCGCGCGACCTGATGCGCTGCAGGTGCCACCCTGGCCAGGACGTCACAAGGCAGTAGACGCAGGGTGAGCTTGTTCGAGTCGTGAAGAACGATCGCGTCGTCGGCCGCCAGGCCAAGTGATGAGGCCGTCGACATGGCCGCGGCCACCGCACGCGCGACCTCTGACGCCTCCATCGTCGCCTGGCTCCTCTCCGTCGATCGCTGCCGCGGTTCGCCCAGCGGAGCGACCCGCGCACCATACCAAGGCGTCGATGGCGGCCGCGTCGGCGCGACGCGGCCGCCCGCTCCGCGCCGGGCGGAGAAGCGCGCCAGTGAGGGGTCCGCTTCCGGCGGCCCGGTGCGGCGTCGGCAATGGCCGTCCGATCGCTTGGACCGCCATGACGATGAGTTTTCGTTTCGCGATCGGTCACCAGCTGTGGCAGAGCAGCCTGCGGAAGGAAGGAGTGCCCGATGTCGAGCTCAAAGGTGAAGCTCATCGCGATCATCGTCCGTCGCTCCGGTGCGATGAGGTCGAAGCCATGCCGATCTACTCGATGAGCGTCTCGGTGGACGGCTTCATCACCGACCGCGAGGGCTCGTTCGGGTGGACGGCTCCTGACGAGGAGCAGTTTCGTTTCAGCATCGCCCAGATCCGCGAACTCGGCGGCTGTCTTTGCGGCCGCAGGCTCTACGAGACCATGCTGCCGTGGGAGACGGCCGTTGATGCGCTACCACGAGCTCGGGGCCGTGTTCGCCGACATCTGGTGCGCTATCCCGAAAGTCGTCTTCAGCCGCACGCTCGACAGCGTCCAGGGCAACGCCCGGCTCGCCTCGGCGTCGGTGGCCGAGGAGGTCGCCGCGGCGCTCGACGCGACCGCCAGGGACGTCTCGATCGGTGGCGCCGGCCTGGCCGCGGCAGCGATCGAGCTCGGCCTCGTCGACGAGATGCGCATGTTCCGCAATCCGATCGTGGTCGGTGGCGGCACGCCCTTCCTGCCGCCGGTCACCGAAGAGGTTCGGCTGGACCTGATCGAGACCAGGACGTTCGGCTCGCGCGTGATCTACGAGCGCTACGCGCGCGCCCGCGGCGACTCGGACTGACAGGACGCCGGCGTCGCCGGGGCCGGGAGCGGTCAAGGGCGCCGGCGGAGCTCTTCGTTGATGCGCATCGCCTCGGCGAGCTGGTCTTCCAGGATGATGATGCGGCAGGCCGCCTCCAACGCGGTGCCGGCGTCGACGAGTTCGCGGGCGCGGGCGGCCAGGCGCAGCTGGTAGCGGGAGAAGCGGCGGTGACCGCCCTCGCTGCGTAGCGGCTCGATCAGCTTGGCGGCGCCGAGACTGCGCAGGAAGGCCGGGGTGACGCCGAGGATCTCAGCGGCCCGGCCCATGCTGTAGGCGGGGTAGTCCTCGTCATCAAGCCGCTGCTCCGGACTGCCGGCCGAGGTGGCCGGCTCATCGGCCGGGTCGGCACCGGCAGGGCGGGACGGCTCTCGCCTGGAGGCGGTGACCGACGCCTGATGTGTTTGATCCATTCAACCTTCCTGAATGCGAACAGGGGCCCCGGCGCCATGATGCGCCGGGGCCCAGAGGTTTAACACCATCCACCGGCCCTGCTGGCCGGTTCACTTCTTCCGCACCAGCCGCCCGGGGCGGGGGTGCGGGGATCGCGTAAGCGTGACCGTAGACCACCATCCTGTTCGTGGAGCTGCGGTACCCGTGCGGCGACGTGCGGCCGGCGACGGGCGATCCTGATGGCGTTCAACACTCCTTTCCGGTTATCCGTGCCTCGACACCCCGAATGCTGGTGCCGACTTCGTGCGACGGCAGCGCGTCCACCGCCCCGGCCCTGTTACCACTGCACTGGCCGCGGCAGTCCGACCTTCTGCCCTTCTCCTCAAACCTGCTGTCCACGCTCGTCCGGGCAGTTCGTCGTGGTGCTCACTCTGCACTGCCCTCGTGGATCCGTCCTTTGCGATGTCACAAACCTTATCCCCCACTCGCGCGAATGTCTACCGTGACGACTACAGATTTTCTTTCGCGCGCGAGAGAGGAACCATTCCCTAGCCGGTCAGGCACGCCGCAGGCGAGGCGACGTGGCCGTCAATCAGCAGCGGGCGATAGCGGGGCGAACGATGAGTGGTCACGATCGTCGTTCCTCTCCACGTCAAGCGTCAGGAGCCGGAGGTCAGGCCCCGGGGCGGTGCTCGTCCACCGCGCCGGCGAACAGCCGGTGCCGGGCGGCGCGGTCGCCGCCGGTGACCGCGCGCCGCTGCGGGGCGGCGGGGTCCAGATAGGTAGGCGGGGTCGCGTCGTACAGCGCCCACCGCGCGACGGCCTCGCGCACCCGCCGCAGCGCGTCGCCGTGCGCCGGGTCGTCGACGACGTTCGCCAGCTCGTGCGGATCGGCGTTCAGGTCGAAGAGGGCTTCCCCGGCGACGTCCGACCACAGCAGTTTGTACCGGTCGGTACGGGCCATTCCCGCGATGCCGTGCCGGCGGTCCTCGGCGAAGACGCAGCCGTGCCCGGCGGCCGGATCGGCCAGGTCCTTGCCCGGCAACGGCGTCGCCGGAGACAGCCCGCAGGCGGAGAGGACCGTCGGGGCGATGTCGATCAGCGAGACCAGCGCGTCCGCGGCCTCGCCGGGCCGCTGCCGCCCGGGGAACTTGACCAGGAGCGGCACCTTCACCACCGGGTCGTACATCGGCCCGTCCTTGAGCAGCAGGTGGTGGAAGCCGAGGTATTCACCGTGGTCGGCGGTGAAGACGATCAGGGTGTCGTCGTACAGCCCGCGCTGCCGCAGCAGGTCGAGCATGCGCCCGACCTCGTGGTCCAGGTGCGTGATGGTGGCGTAGTAGTGCGCCATCACCCGCAGCAGCCGCGGCAGGTCCAGCAGCTCGTAGTCGAAGTACTCCCGCCGGTGCCGCTGGTCGGCGGTCGGGATCGCCTCCGTCCAGCCGGGTAGCGGGGTCAGCGCCGCCGGATCGTAGGCCTCGTCCCAGCCGGCGGGCGGGTCGAACGGGTGGTGTGGCTTGACGAATGACACGTGCAGCAGCTGGCCACCGGCGTCGGACCAGCCCGCGAGCACCCGTCGTGCCCGCTCGCCGATCCACGTGGTGGAGTGCCACTCCTCCGGCAGGTTCGACCGGCCGCTGCCGTACGTGTCCCAGTAGGACTGCGGGGCCAGCGCGCGGAACTCGCGCTCCTGGTCGACCAGGTCGGTCACCGGCGCCAGCCCGGCCGCCGCCAGCTCCCGGTGGTAGTCGTCGTCGTACCGGCCGGGCCCGTCCTGCTCGGCCAGCTCCAGATGGTCATAACCGACGTCGAGGTAGGTCGGCGTGAAGTGCATCTTGCCGACCGCGGCCGTCCGGTATCCGGCCCGGCGCAGCGCCCGGGGGAAGGTGTCGATGCCGGGGGCGAGGGTGCAGCGGTTCGTCCAGCCGCCGTGCTGGCGGACGTGCAGGCCGGACACCAGCGAATAGCGGGAGGGGGTGCAGACCGGGAAGGGGCAGTACGCGTTGCGGTAGCGCACGCCGTCCCCGGCGAGCCGGTCCAGGTGGGGGGTACGCACATCCAGGTTCCCTGCCACGCCGAGGCAGTCCGCCCGGAACTGGTCGGCCTGGATGACCAGCACGTTCGTCGCCATCAACGGCCCCGGCAGGCGAACCCGAGCCCGGTCACCTCGGCGCCCAGCGCGGCCACCTGCTCCGGGCCGGGTGACACCAGCGGCGGCCGGCAGCCTCCGCAGTCGACCCCGGACAGGGAGCCCAGCGCCTTGAAACCGGCCAGCTCGCCGCCGTGCCGCGCGGCCGCGTCGATGACCTGCTGCGCCAGCATCTGGCACTCTCGCGCCTCGGCCAGCTCGCCGCGCGCCGCGTGGTCGAGCAGCTGCCGGAACAGCGGACCGGCGAAGTTGTACACCGATCCGATCGCGGCCCGGGCCCCCCACTGCCACGCGGCGAGCACCAGCTTGGCGACGCCGACGAAGACCTCGTGCCGCCCGCCGGCGAGGTGCAGGCACCGTTGCAGGTCGACCATGTCGTTGTGGGCGAACTTGACGCCGGCGAACGTCGGGATCCTCTCCCGGGCGGCCAGCAGCACGTCGCTGGCCCGCAGGCCGACCCCGGTCATCGAGGGGATGTGGTAGTAGGTGAACGGCAGGGCCGGTGCGGCGTCGGCGATGGCCGCGCAGGCGTCGACCAGCGCGTCCACCGTCTCCGGACGGTGGAAGTACGGCGCGACGGCGGAGATCGCCCGCGCTCCCGCCGACTCGGCGTGCGCGGCCAGCCGGCGCGCCTCGGTGAGGCTGGAGTGTCCCACGTGCACGATGACGTCCAGCCGGCCCGCCGCGACCTCGCACCACCGCTCGGCCAGCGCCATCCGCTCCGCGGTCGACAGGGACGCCCCCTCACCGGCGGTACCTCCGACGTACGCCGCCGCCGAACCCCACGCGACCAGGTCGTCCGCCTGCTTCGGCACCGTGTCGAGGTCGAGCTCACCGGTCTCGGTGAACGGGGTGAACACGGCGGTGAGCAGTGCCATGTCCGGTCCATCGGTGGAGTAGCGCAACCCGGTCATGCGGATCCTTTCTCGTTGCCTGCCGGCGGACGAGCTCTGCCCACCGGCAGGTCAGGCCTTGGTCTCGGTGAGGTTGACGAAGTCGCGGGCGTCCGTGACCAGGCCGGAGACGCGCTTGTCCAGTGCGAACAGCGACGGCATGGTGGTGATGCCGATCGCCCACGCCTCCTCGACGAGGATGCGGTTCAGCGCGGCGTAGGCGGCCTTCTGCTCCTCCGGCTTGATGGCGGCGGCGGCCGCGTCGACCGCATCGACGTACGCGGGCGGCACCTTGCCGCCGAACGTGGTGTTCGCCTCGGTGGTCAGCATCTGCCGGCCCCGGGCGACCAGCGACGGGCTCTGCATGTTGTTGGGCTGCGCCGCGACGGTGCACTGCAGCTTGCTGGCGAACAGCGCCTCAAGGTACGCCGCCTCCTCCTGCGGGGCGATCTCCAGCTCGAACCCGATCTTCTTCAGGTCCGCCTGGATGATCTCCAGCGTCGAGACGGCCGGGGTGCCCGAGGTCACGCCCGCGACGGCCTTGCGGGCGCCGCCCGACTGCTCCAGCAGCGCCGCGGCCGCGTCCAGGTCGAACCCGTGCGAGTCGAGGTACGCCGGGTCGAACGCGGGCGAGGACGGCATGAAAGCCGTGTACACCGGGTCGCCGATGCCGAAGTTGACCTGCTTGAGGACGCGTTCCCGGTCGATCGCCCGCGCCAGCGCCTGCCGCAGGAGCTTGTTGTCGAAGGGCGGGATGAGGGCGTTCATGAAGAACAGCGACATCCGGCCGTTGCCCTCCACCAGGGAGAACCGGTCCCGCAGCCGGTCCGCGTGCCGGAAGGCGATGTAGGCGGCGCCGTCGACGGACCCCGACTCCAGCGCGGCGACCAGCGCGTCCTCGTCGGTGAAGAACCGGTACTCCACCTCGTCCAGGAACGGCTTGCCTGCGTCGTAGAAGTCGGGGTTCTTCTTCAGCACCAGGCGCTGGTTGCGCTGGAACTCCGCGAGCCGGAACGGGCCGGAGCCGGCCGGCTCGTGCTCCAGCTTCGCCGGGGTGTTACCGGCCGCCGTGACCAGCGGGAAGGCGAACATCCAGTCGAGCACGAGCGGCTCGGGCGCGGGCTGCTTGAAGTTCAGGCGCACGGTCCGGTCGTCGACCGCGGTCGCCGAGGCGATGAAGCTGGTCGGCTGGGCGAGGGTGAACCCGGCGTCCGGGTCCTGCGCCCGCTTGACCCCGGTGACGACGTCGCCGGCGGTCACCGGCGCCCCGGAGTGGTACTTCGCCTCCCGCAGGGTGATGACGACCGACTTGTGATCGGAGGCGAACTCCCACTTCTCGGCCCCTGCCGGGATGGCCTTGTAGGTGCCGTCGGACGGGTAGTCGATCAGGTACGTGTAGAAGGAGTGGATGTGGATGTCGGTGTTCGTGAGGTACGGATCGAACTGCATGATCTTCGTCGTGCCGAGCGTGATCTTGCCGGCCGTGCCGCCCCCGCTCTCTCCGCTGTCAGAGCCGCAGGCGCTGAGCAGTGGCGCGCCGGCGATCGCGCCGGCCGCGAGGAACCCGGTCCGCAGCAGCGTACGGCGGGCGATGAGGCGGGACTGAATCGGGGAAATGGTCATGGTGTTGCCGCCTGAGGGGTGAGATGGGGTGGATCTCAGGTAAGCCGGATACGCGGGTCGAGGACGGCGTAGAACACGTCCACCAGCAGGTTGAGCAGCACGAATGTGGCGACGACGAACAGCACCCCGCCCTGGACGAGGGAGTAGTCGCGTTCGCCGATCGCGGTGTAGAGCAGGCGCCCCAGACCGGGGTAGTTGAAGACGGCCTCGATGACGACGGTGCCGCCGAGGAAGCCGCCGAGCTGGAGCCCGACGATGGTGACAGTCGGCAGGGACGCGTTCCGCAGCGCGTGGCGGCGGATCACGTCCCGTTCCGGTACGCCCTTGGCGCGGGCGGTGCGGATGTAGTCCTTGCCCATGACCTCGCCGAGCGAGGTGGCGAGGAAGCGGGCGGTGACGCTGGAGGTGTGCACGGCGATGGCGCTCGCCGGCAGGATCGTGGCGGTCAGCGCGCCGCCCGGATCCCGCCACAGCGGTACGAAGTCGCTGGAGGCGGGCAACCACCGCAGCTGCACGGCCAGCACGATGATCAGCAGCAGCCCGAGCCAGAACGCCGGTACCGCCAGGCCCGCCGTCAGGTAACCCTGCAGCGTCCGGCCGACCACCGAGCGCGGCCACAGAGCCACGGCGGTGCCGACCGGTACCGCGATGAGCAGGGTCAGGGCCATCGCCAACCCGGCCAGCTGCACCGTCGCCGGGATCCGGTCGAGCAGCTCGCTGACCACCGGCTGGCCCGAGTAGTACGAGGAGCCCAGATCGCCGGCGACGGCGTGGCCGATCCAGGACACGTACTGCTCCACGACGGACCCGCCCAGACCGAGCCGGTCGCGGGTCGCGGCCAGCTCCGCCTCGCTCGCGTCCGGGCCGAGCAGCACCGTCGCGGGATCGCCGGGCAGGGCGAACGTGAAGCCCCACACCGCGATCGAGCCGAGCAGCAGCACCACGGCGAACTGCAGCAGCCGCCGGATCAGGTAGCCGTACATCTAGACCGCACCTCCGGTAGTGATGCGCGTCGCCACGTTCGGGCCGCCGCCGCTCACCGCGAGCTGCAGGCCGCGCCCGATCCTGTCGAGGCACAACACCGTGGCGACCAGGCAGAGCCCGGGGAACAGCCCGTAGCTCGGGCTCTGATAGAGGTACGAGCGGGCGTCCTGGAGCATGCCGCCCCAGGACGGCGCCGGCGGTGGGGTGCCCAGCCCGAGGAAGGTCAGGCCCGCCTCGACCACGACCGCCATCGACGCGGTGACGACGAGCTGGATGACGATCGGAGCGAGCACGTTCGGCAGCACCGTACGCACCATCGTGTCCGGCGTGCTCGCGCCCATCCCCCGGGCGGCCAGCACGAAGTCGCGGTCCCGGATGCCGAGCGTGGCCACCCGGGTGAGCCGGGCGAACTCCGGCACCGCGCCGATCCCGATCGCGAGGATCAGGTTGAGCCGGCCCGGGCCGAGCACCACGATGATGACCAGCGCGAGGAGGATCCCCGGCACCGCGAGCAGCAGGTCGACCAGGCGCATCGCGACCGCGTCCACCCACCGCCCGAGGTAGCCGGCGAGCAGCCCCAGCGGCACCCCGATGCCCGCGCCGACCGCGGCGGCGCCGGCGGCGGCGATGAGGGAGGCGCGGGCGCCGTGGATCAGCCGGGACAGGATGTCGCGGCCGAGCTGGTCGGTGCCGAGCAGGTGCGCCCCAGATGGGCCGAGCAGGGGCTCGCCGTCCTGCGCGGCCGGGTCGAACGGGGCGATCAGCGGCGCGAACAGCGCGAGCGCGGCCAGTACCAGCAACCCGACCGCGCCGGCGACGGCCGACCGGGACCTGATGAACCGGCGCAGCGACGCCAGCCGCCGCCGAGGCGCCGGCGCGGGAACGTCCGGGGCCGTGGTCATCCGCGCACCTCCGGTTCCTGGCCGGCAGCCCGCTCGGCCGGTTCAGGACCGGGGGTCTGCTCGGCGGGTTTCAGTGCGGGAGTCCGCTCGGCCGGTTTCAGGCCGGGGGTCTGCTCGGCGAAATGACATGCGGTGTGGCCGCCGGCGATGAGCCGCAACGGTGGTTCCTCCTCGGCGCAGACGGCGGCCGCGAGCGGGCACCGGGTCCGGAACCGGCATCCCGAGGGCGGATCCACCGGGCTGGGGACGTCACCGCCCAGCGGCACCCGCCGCCGGCCGGCGCGGCCGACGGGATCCGGCACCGGCACCGAGGCGAGCAACGCCCGCGTGTACGGATGGCGCGGGTCGTCGTACACCCGCCGCACCGACCCGGACTCGACGATCCTCCCCAGGTACATCACCGCGACCTCGTCCGCGACCTGGCGGATCACCGCCAGGTCGTGGCTGACGAACAGGTACGCCATCGCGGACGCCCGCTGCAGGTCGGCGAGCAGGTTCAGCACCTGCGCCTGCACCGACACGTCCAGTGCGGACACCGGCTCGTCGAGGATCAGCAGCCCCGGCCGGGACGCCAGCGCCCGCGCGATCGCGACCCGCTGGCGTTGCCCGCCGGAGAACTGCGCCGGCAGGCGGTCCGCGTGCTCCGGCCGCAACCCCACCCGGGTGAACAGGTCGGCCACCTCGAGCCGGCGCCGGCCGTGGGGCACGCCCTGCAGTCGCAGGGGTTCGGCGACGTTGTCGCCGACGCTCAGCCGGGGGTTCAGCGAGGCGTACGGGTCCTGGAACACCATCTGCGCGCGCCGCCGGATCCGCCGCAGCTGGGACCGGCCCGCCTTGCCGACGTCGTCGCCGTCGACCATGATCTGGCCGCCCGTCGGCTCGACGAGGCGCAGGACGAGCCGCGCGAGCGTGGTCTTGCCGCACCCGGACTCGCCGACAAGTCCCAGCGTCCGACCGGCCGGAACCCGCAGCGACACCCCGTCCACCGCGTGCACCCACGCGGACGGGCGGGCGAGCAGGCCGGAACGCACCGGGAAGCGCGCCATGGCCTCCCGGATGTCGAGCACCGGCGCGGCCGGTCCGCCGGCGGTGACAGGAGCGCCGGCGCTTTCCCGCGTGCCGGCCGGCTCGGCCCGCTCATCGACCGGTGCGGCCTGCTCACCGTCCGGCCTGGCGGTGAGCAGGCTCGCCGCCTCGTCCGGGAAATGGCAGGCGCTCGCCCCGGCGCCGCCGCCGTCGGGGACCGGCTCCGGCCGGAGTTCGGTGCACAGCGCGCGACCGCGGGAGATCGGGCACCTGGGCGCGAAGGCGCATCCCGGTGGCAGTTCGCTCGGGTCCGGCGGCTGTCCCGGGATCGGGAGCAGGCGATCGGACGCCGTGTCGAGCCGGGGCAGCGCGCCGAGCAGTGCCGCCGTGTAGGGGTGCCGCGGCCGGGTGAAGATCTGGGTGACGTCGCCGGCCTCCACGATCCGGCCGCCGTACGTCACGCTGACCCGGTCGGCGGTCTCCGCGACCACCCCCAGGTCGTGGGTGATCAGCACCACGCCGGCTCCGGTCTCCTGCCGCGCGACCCGCAGCAGGTCCAGGATCTGCGCCTGCACGCTGACGTCCAGGGCGGTGGTGGGCTCGTCCGCGATCAGGACCTTCGGGCGGTTGGCGATCGCCATGGCGATCATCACGCGCTGGCACATGCCGCCGGAGAACTGGTGGGGGTACTGGTCATAGCGTGTCCCCGGGTGCGGGACGCCCACCATGTCGAGCAGCTCCACGACCCGCGTCCGCGCCGCGGCGGCCGACAGAGCGCGGTCGTGCACCCGCAGCGCCTCGGCGATCTGGTGGCCGACCCGCTGGACCGGGTTCAGCGCCGAGATCGCGTCCTGGAAGATCATGGCCACGTCCCGCCCGAGCCGCCGCCGCAGGTCCGGTTCGGGCAGGGCGAGCAGGTCGACGTCGCCGAGCAGGGCCCTCCCGGACACCCGGCGCAGGTTCGGCGTCCGGAGCAGGCCCAGCGCGGCGAGCACCGACACGCTCTTGCCGGACCCGGTCTCCCCCACCACGCCGAGCGTTTCGCCGCCGAAGACGTCGTAGCTCATCCCGTCGACCGCGCGCACCACGCCCGCCGACGTCGTGAACTCGACGGTCAGGTCGCGCAGCCTCAGCACCGGTTGCCCGGCACCGCGATCCGGCACGCCGGGCGTGGTGCCGCTGTGGGCGTTCCCGTCCCGGACCACGCCGTCGAGGGCTCCACCTGACACCTGACGACCTCCTTGGCGCTAGTGTGGCCTGCGCATTGCTGCAAGATGTCCTACAGATTTCGCTTACCGTAGGCCTGCAGATCTTGAGTGTCAAGAGTGGCAAGATATCCTACAAGTTGAACCGAGCGAGAGGTTGATCGAGAGCGTGGCGACTCAGCAGGACGACGTGGAGCCGGAGTTCCGGCATCTCGGCAACACAGCTCCGCTGTACCAGATCGTGCAGCAGGAGATCAGGAACTACATCCTCAGGCAGGGGTTGCGGCCCGGCGATCCGCTCAAGCCGGAGTCCGAGCTGGCCCGGCTGTTCGGAGTCAGCCGTAACTCGGTCCGCGAGGCGGTCAAGGCGCTGGAGTCCACCGGCGTCCTGGAGACGCGCCGCGGCAGCGGCGTCTACGTACGCGACTTCTCCTTCGCCCCGCTGCTCGATCACCTCCCGTACGGCCTCATCCAGGACCAGCGGGCGACCCTGCGCGAGCTGACCGCGCTGCGGAAGACCCTCGAAGCCGCCCTCATCACCGACGCGATGCAGGTCATGTCGCCGGCGAGCGTCACCGCGCTGCGGGAGACCCTGGAGACGATGCGCGAACTCGCCGAACGGGGAGAGGGCTTCGCCGAGCAGGACCGGCAGTTCCACCAGCTGCTGTTCCGCGATCTCGGCAACGCGATGCTGCTGCGGCTGTTCGATCAGTTCTGGCTGGCGTTCCACGCGGCGGTCCCACCGGCGCGCGGCCGCACGCCGATGGACGCCTACCACGGCCACGCCACCATCCTGGACGCGATCCTCACCGGCGACCCGGACCAGGCACGAACGGCGATCAACGACCACTACATCGGCATAGAGTCCAAGCTCGCCGATGACCCGCCGGAGGAGGCGCCACCGCCCACCGAGACCACCACGGAGGCACATTGACCGGGCGGCCCGCGCCGGCGCGTGGTGCGGAGCGCCGGCCCAACATCGTCTTCATCCTCATCGACGACCTGGGCTGGCGCGACCTCGGCTGCTACGGCAGTACGTTCTACGAGACGCCGCACCTGGACGCGCTGGCCGCCCGGGGAGCCCTGTTCACCGACGCCTACGCCGCGGCGCCGGCCCGTTCGCCCACCAGGGCCAGCCTGCTCACCGGCCGCTACCCGGCCAGGGTCATCATCGGTGGTTGCGACCGGGGACACCCGCAGAGCTGGTTCTCCCCGTACGGCAACCCCACCCTGCCGGACGGGCCGGATGACGAATGCCTCACGGATCGGCTCACCGACGAGGCGATCGCCCTCATCGAGGCCTCCGGCGACCGTCCGTTCTTCCTGAACCTCTGGCACTACGCGGTACACGTGCCGATCCAGGCGCCGCCCGAGCCGGTCGCCAAGTACGAGGCGAAGGCGCGGGACACCGGCCTCGCGCAGATCGACCCGGTCGAGACCGGCGAACCGTTCCCGACCTGGGACAAGCGCGACGCGCGGGTGAGGCGGCGGATGGTGCAGTCGGACCCCGCCTACGCCGCCATGGTGGACAACCTCGACGGCAACGTCGGCCGGCTGCTCGACGCCCTCGATCGCACCGGCGACGCCGAGGACACCATCGTCGTCCTCACCTCCGACAACGGTGGATTGTCCACAGCGGAGGGTTCGCCGACCAGCAACCTCCCGCTGAAACAGGGCAAGGGCTGGACCGAGGACGGCGGTGTCCGCGTACCGCTGATCGTACGGTGGCCCGGGGTGGTGGCCGCCGGCACGCGGATCAGCGAGCCGGTCACGAGTCCCGACTCCTACCCGACGCTCCTGGCCGCCGCCGGCCTGCCCCCCATACCGGAGCAGCACGTCGACGGCGTGGACTTCGGGCCGGCCCTGCGCGGCGAGCCGTTCGCCCGCGGCCCGCTCTTCTGGCACTACCCGCACTACAGCAACCAGGGCGGGCGCCCGTCGGCCGCGATCCGCGACGGCCGGTGGAAGCTGATCGTGTCGTTCGAGGGCGACCCCGCCCGGCTGTACGACATCGTCCCCGACCCCGGCGAGCGGATCGATCTCGCCGCGCAGCGCCCCGAGGTCGCCGCCCGGATGCGTGACCTGCTGTCACGCTGGCTCGACGACACCGAGGCGCTGCTGCCCGAACGCAACCGGCAACCGGAACCGTTCGCCGACCTCCCCCCGTGACACCTCGTACGACCGGACGCCACCAGCGCCGCGGCGCCCGGCACCCGACGTCCCTCGACCACCAACGCCGCGGCGCCCGGCACCCGACGTCCCTCGATCAGCAGCGCTACGACGACAGCGGTTCACACGGCAACCCGCTCGGGCTCACCCGTACCTGGACCGGATGGCCGCCACCGGCACCACCACTTCGTCCCGGCCGGCTACCAGACCGGCGATCGAAACCCACGGAGGAGCCACCATGCCGCGGCATCGACACAACACCCGCTGGTTAGCCGCCGGATGCGCTGCCCTGGCCTTCGCCGCGGCAACCGCTTCCGCCCCCGGTGCCGCCGCCGAACCGGCCGGCGCGGCTGATCCGTACGCCGAGACGCCGGGCCCGGGATGAGCGGGCCCGGCGCGCGAGGCTTCCGGCTAGTGTTGCCTCGCATGACCCACACCGAGATCGAGATCACCGCGGAGTTCGTCCGGGAGCTGCTGCGCGACCAGCACCCCGATCTGGCAGATCTCCCCGTGCGGCTCGGCGCGCGGGGCTGGGACAACCAGCTGTGGCGGCTCGGCGACGACCTCGCCGTCCGGCTGCCCTGGGCGACGCAGTCCGCGGACGTACTGCTCCGTAATGAGCACACCTGGCTGCCCGCCCTCGCCCCGCGCCTTCCTCTGCCGGTTCCCGTCCCGCAGCGCCTCGGCGAGCCCTCAGCGCGGTTCCCGCGTCCCTGGATCGTCACCACCTGGGTGCCGGGCGAGCCTGCCGACCGCGCCCCCGTCACGCGCGCCGCGGAGGCGGCCGACGTCCTGGCCGCCTTCCTGACGGCTCTGCACCAACCCGCCCCCGAGCAGGCGCCCGCCGGTCGCTTCAACCGCGGAGGGCCGCTGGCCGGCCACTCGGAGGGTTTCGCCAAGCAGCTCGCCTCGGCCGCCGAGCTGGGGCTGATTCCCGACCCGGACGCCGTCCGCGCGGTCTGGGACGACGCCGCCGCCGCGCCCGGCTGGGCAGGCCCGGCACTATGGCTCCACAGCGACCTGCATCCGGCCAACGTCCTCACCGCGGACGGCACCCTCTGCGGCGTGATCGACTTCGGCGACCTCTGCGCCGGCGACCCGGCCTTCGACCTCGCCGCCGCGTGGACCCTGCTGCCGGACGGCGCCGCCGACCGCTTCCATGCCGCCTACCGGCCGGCCCCGGACGCCGCGACCCTGCGCCGCGCCCGCGGACTGGCGGCGGGGCAGGCCCTGGCCGGCATCCTCATCGGAGAAGCCGGCGTCCGCGGCCGCCCCGGCGGCAAGCCCACGTGGGGCCCGCCCGCCCACGCCGCACTGCGGCGCCTCACCGCGACGGCTCATCCCTGATCGATCGCTCCCCCACGGCCGGCCCCCGTACCCGCCGCGCCCGGCCTCGGACCTCTGACTGCTGAGCCGTGACCGGCCGCCGTCCGGGATCGGCGCGGGGTTTCCGTACGCAGAAAGCCGGCCTGAGCCGCCCGGGTCAGAGTTGCTGGAGCCTTCGGGCCAGGAACCGCTGCTCGGGGGTGGAGGTGGCGAGTTCGAGGGCGCGGCGGTAGGCGGTCCGGGCTTCGGCGTCGCGACCGAGCCGCCGTAGGAGCTCGCCGCGGGTGGAGTGGAAGTAGAGGTAGCCGTCCAGGTCGAGGCGGTCGACGGCGTGCAGGGCCGCGGCGGGGTCGCCGGCTTGGGCGATGGCCACGGCGTGGTTGAGCTCGACCACCGGCGAGCCGGTCAGGTTGGCCAGCCGCCGGTACATCGCGGCGACCCGCGGCCAGTCGATGCGCTCGCGCGCCTGCAGCGAGGCGATCACGGCCTGGACGACGTAGGCGCCGCGCCCGCCAAGCGCGAGCCCTCGGTCGAGGACCGCCCGTCCCGCCGTGATCTGGCGCATGTCCCACAACGAGCGGTCCTGATCGTTAAGCAGGACGAGGTCCTCGCCGGAGAACCGGGCCCGCCGCCGGGCGTGGTGGATCATCATCAGCGCGAGCAGCCCGTGGACTTCCGGCTCCCCCGGCATGAGAGTGGCGAGTACGTGTCCCAGACGGATGGCCTCGGCGCCGAGGTCGACCCGGCCGCGGTAGCCCTCGTTGTAGATCAGGTAGATGACGGCGAGCACCGCGTCGACGCGCTCGGGCAGCAGATGCGCGCCGGGGACCGCGAACGGGATGCCGGTCGCCCTGATCTTGTTCTTGGCGCGGGTCAGTCGGCGCTTCATGGTCTCCTCCGAGACCAGGAAGGCCCGGGCGATCTCGGCGGTCTGCAGGCCTCCGAGCGTCCGTAACGTGAGCGCCACCTGCCCTTCCAGCGGCAGCGCCGGGTGGCAGCAGGTAAAGATCAGCTCGAGCCGTTCGTCCTTGATGAGTGTGTCGTCGAACTCGTCCACGGTGGCCTCCGGCGCCGGCAGCAGGTGGAGCTTGTCGGCCAGGGTGCGCTCCCGGCGGATCCGGTCGATCGCCCGGTTACGGGCCGTCGTCACCAGCCATGCACCCGGATTGTCCGGCTCACCCGACGTGAGCCAGCGTTGCGCCGCGATCGCGAACGCCTCCTGCGCGGCTTCCTCGGCCCGGTCGAAGTCACCCAGGAACCCGACCAGCGAGGCCAGCACCCGGCCCCACTGCTCCCTGAACACCTCCTCCAGCACGGTCAGAATCGCATCACCGGTCTGACCTCCACCATGCCGCCGAACCTGGCCGCCGGGATACGCGCCGCCAACTCGATCGCCTCGTCCAGGTCGGCGGCCTCGACCAGGCAGAAGCCGCCGAGCACCTCCTTGGTGTCGGCGAACGGCCCGTCGGTCATCAGCGTCCGGCCACCGGCCACCCGCACGCAGGTCGCCGTCTCCGCGGGCTGCAACTGCGCGGCGCTGACACACCGCTCATCTTCGGCGAACGCGAAATAGTCCGCGTACGCCGCCTCCCGTTCCTCGTCCGACAGCGCCTCGATGTAGCCGGGCTCACCGTAGATCATCAGGGCGTACTGCATCACAACCTCCGGGGCGAGAAGCTCTCACCCGAACGACGAACGAGCACCCGCGCAAGGGACACCGTCGGCACTTTTCTCATTTCAGCACGGCGCCACGTCGGCCGCCGACCCGGTCATCCCGCCTGGCCCGAACGCGTCATGGACGCCACGGCGTACGCGGCGCCGCGCCCGCAGGCCCGGGCGACGATCGTGCCGGCCTCGACGCGCACCGCGCACTCGGTGGCGTCGCCCGTTTCGGGGATCGCTGCGGCCGTGGCGACCGCGGCCCGGTGGTCGAGGACGACGCGAAGGCGGGGCCGGTCGTCCGGCGCGAACACGCGGCGCAGGCACCCGGCCAGGTCACCGATCCTGAGCCGGACGAGCCGCCCCAGCTCGGCGGGATCGCCCGTCGTCACGGCCACGGTGACCCGGTCGCCGGGACGGGCGGCGCGGACGGCCTCCTCGGCGGCGTCGAGCCGGCCGGTCCCGAGGAACACGATCACGCCGTCGCCGTCGAACCCCGCCGGGCGGCCGGTGAGGAGGTCAGGCAGCTCCGCGGGCGGATGCCAGGGGTCCTGGGCGCGCTGAGCGGGGGCGACGAAGGGCAGGTGCGGCGGGTCCCACGTGTCGGCGAGGTCGAGGTGGGCCAGGTGCCCGCAGGCGCGCGCCACGTCGAAGGGGTCGCCGAACCCGGGAGCCGTGCCCGCGAGGTGGCCGGCGCCGTTCAGCAGGGTGAGGACGAGCTCGGCCAGGCGCACCCGCCTCGTGCCCCGCGGCGTGCGTGACTCCAGGCAGAGTGCGAGCAGGAGGGCTTCCAGCTTGGTGACCTGCGCCATCGACGTACGGCCCGGTTCGTCGTCGAAGACGCCGTCCAGCGAGCGCGACTGCAGGCTTCCCCCGGCGGGCGTCTCGCCGGACCACGGCAGCCGTTCGAGCCAGACCCGGGCGAAGGCGGCCGCCGCCTCGTCGGGGGCGGGGGACGATGCCGCCTCACCCACGTGTTCGACCGAGTCGACCAGGACCGCCAGGTAGAGGGCGCGCTTGCTCGGGAAGTTCGAGTAGACCGCGCCCCGGGTCAGCTCGGCCCGCGCCGCGATCCGGTCGACCTTGGCGTCGGAGTATCCGTGCTCGGCGAACTCCTCCCTCGCCGCGGCCAGTACGGCGGCGCGCGTGCGTTCCTGCTGCTGCGCCCGGGTCAGCCTGGCCATCGGGAACCCTCCGCTCGAATCATGCGGCGTAAGATACAACATCCGGATGGTTTCACCATCTGGACGCCGCGGCCGTACGGCGGCAGGGGCGCGCGAGCCGTGCCGCTACCACCACCGAACGCGGGAACGACTCACAGCGTCAGGCCTGACTCCAGGTGCGCGAGCGCCCGGTCGACCTCGGCGGGTCCGTCCATGCCGGGATCGTGCGCCCACTGGAGCCAGATCAGGGTCACGATCCCGAACACCGCGCCCATGGCGTTGCGCAGCCGGGGGTCGCCGTCGTCGCATCCCGCCTTGACCGCCAGGATCTCGGACGTCTCCCGCAGCAGACCGGGGCTCTTGCGCAGGTTGGCGGCCACCAGTTCGGGCACGGTCGCCGCGAACACCTCCCGCGCGTGCCCCGCGACGATCTCTTCGGCCGTCATCGAGTCGAACGCCGTACGGAACGCCCCGCGCAGCACGGTGACCGGCGGACCCGGCGGCTGCACCTGAAGAGCCTCGATGAGGGGCGGGAACCGATCGAGCGTGACCAGATCCTCCTTCGTCGGGAAATAACGGAAGAAGGTAGCGGGCGAGACCTCGGCGGCTTCGGCGATCTGATCGATGGTGGTGGCGTTGTAGCCGCGCTCGCGGAAGAGCCTGAACGCTTCCCGCAGAATCGCCTCCCTGGTCCTGGCTTTCTTGCGTTCGCGCAGCCCGCCGTTGCCCATGCCCCGCACTGTACTCCACCCTTGTTTGACGGCTCACTTTCATCGGCCGACGCCACCGGTCGAGGCGATGCCGTCGCTCAGTAGGTGATGAATCCGTACAGCGCCAGGTGGTTGGACTTCGTACCGCTCACCGTGTGATCGATGCTCGACGGCTGCACGGCGCCCTTGACGAACAGGTAGTCGATCTTACGGGAGCCCATGGTCGATCGCGCTCCGTAGCCGGTCATGCCGAACCCGCTCAGCGTCGAGGAGGCGATGTTCGTGCGGTTCGCGTCGATGCCGATCACCCGGATCGTTGACGCGTTCATCAGGCTCGTGGCGTCCGCGCCGACATGGATGCCGGAGTCCGCGATGCCGGTGGTGCCCGCACCCGCGCAGGCATTCGCTCCGTTCTGCTCCGGAAGGTGCATGGTCGCGGCGAAGACCGTCGTCCCTGTCTCCTTGATCGCGAATCTCGCCGCGATGGCGCTCGTGCGCTTCCACTTGTACGTGTTGGCCGCGCCGTCGTCGTTGTCGGGAGGCTTGTACAGCGTGCACCCGGCGCCGCCGGCGTACGCGGTGCCGGGCTTCAGCCAGCCCGCGCTCCAGTATTTCGAGATGTCGCCCGCCGCCAGGCTCAGCGTTCTGGTGTTGTAGATGATCCCGTTGGTCTGCTTCTTCTTCAGGTCGCCCAGCGACTGCTGGCTGCAGTGGTGCGAGCCGCCCCACGGCTCGGGGTCGTCCCAGGCCACGATCGCTCGGTAGGTGCCCGCCGGGTAGCCGAACTTGGCCGCGAGCTGGTCGGCGTACGCGGTGGCCTGTCCTGTGCCGCGGACCTGTTGCACGATCAGAAGGTCGGGAGCCTGCACGCCGGAGGTGCCCGTCCTGCCGCTGTCGTCGACCAGCATCGATGTGAGGTGGTCCGGGCCCGAGATCCGGGTGCACGAGCCGTCGGCGTTGTTGGTGACCAGGTTCTCGATGTTGTTGTTGTAGACCCGAAGGACTCGATCGGCCGCGCTCGCGGGCCCTTCGTGCGCCTGCGCGACCCATGCCGGGGCGGTGGTCCCGACGAGTGTCGCAGCCGCCACGAACGCCAACGCGCCCGACGGTCGGTAGGTTGAGGCCATTCTCGAACATTAACCCTGAGCCGCGGCGATGAGGAGGTGCCACCTGTGCGTCCGGCGCGCCTGCCGAGCCGGACGCACGGAGTGTGCCGTCGCTAGGACGGAATGGCGCCGAGCTGCCGCATCTGCGCGAGGACGTCGACGACCGCCCAGGTCTCGGCGACCCGGCCGTCGGCGAAGCGGGCGATGAGGATCTCCTTGTACGTGATGGACTTGCCCGTCGGTGCCAGCCCCATGTATTTGCCCTGATGCGTGCCGGTCACCGTGTTCCTGGTGACGACCCGGTCCCCCTCGGCGATCACGTCCTCGATCTCGATGTGAAGGTCGGGAAAGGCCCGATGCAGCACGGCGAACACTTCCTTCAGCGCCTGCGCCCCCTTCGCCTCTATCGGCAGTGGCGTGCCGATCAGCACGTCCGGGTCGACGACCTCGTCGATCGTCCTGGCGATGACCTCCGCGTCGCCGGTGCTGACGGCGTCATGAAAGCGCCGGAGCGTTTCCTTGTTACGTGCCACTTCGGTCGCCGACATGCGATCCCTCCTCGGGTCGATGAGTACTTTCTGGTGTTCGCCACCGTCCGCCACCGTCCGCCACCGTTCGCCGCTGTTCGCAGCGAGATGTGGCCGACCAGGCGAGCGTTGAGCTGAGCGAGGCGCTGGTGCCGGTCACCCGCTGTAGGGGCCGAACCGTCCCCAGGCGACGAGCACGGCGAGCACGAACAGGACCCCGGTCACCGGCAGTCCGGACGGCTCTCCGCGGCGGATGTGCAGGGCCATCGCCCCGGCCATCATGATCGCCAGCCCGGTCCCGGCGACCGGGGTCAGGACGGGTGCGATGCCGGTGGCGGCCGGCACGACCAGCCCGATCGCACCGAGCACCTCCAGCACGCTGATGAACCGCACCGACGCCGGGGAGTAATCGCGCATCCACGGATATTTGGGGATCAGCATCTCCCTCGGCTGGACGATCTTCACCAGGCCGGACATGGTGAAGATGACGGCCACGAAAACCTGCAAGATCCACAAGAACACGTTCATCGACGGGTCTCACCTGGTGTCGTGGAGGCGGGCCCGAGTCCGGTACGGCTGCGCCGCTCTCGCGGGAGGGCGGCAAGGTGGTCGCTCATGTCGTGGAGACGAACGAGCAGCCGCCGACGGGACAGGTGCCGGACCATGGCGGTCCTGACAGGGAGCGGCCAGGGTGAACGCCGGCGGTCACGGGGTCGATCGCGGACCGATCAGGAATGGAGAAGCGCCGGCCCCCGGCCCCCGCCTAACGTGAGCGTCATGGGCCGCACCCTTCACGCGGGCTTCGTCCCGTACGCCTCCCGAGCTCGCCCGCGCCGCGTGGCAGAAGCGCAGGACGACCGCGCGTACGCTCAAGGCTGATCGAGCCAGGCGACGCAGACGAAGGCCGCGAGGGGCGGCCCGCCAAGGAACGGAGACACGATGAGCATGACCACGAGGAACGACACGCAGTCGCCTGCGCCGCACACCGCCGACAGCCACGATGTGATCCGCGTGCACGGCGCACGCGTCAACAATCTCAAGGACGTCAGCGTCGAGATCCCGAAGCGCCGGCTGACGGTGTTCACCGGCGTCTCCGGCTCGGGCAAGAGCTCGCTGGTGTTCAGCACGATCGCCGCGGAGTCGCAGCGGCTGATCAACGAGACCTACAGCACTTTCGTGCAGGGCTTCATGCCGTCGCTGGCGAGGCCGGAGGTCGACGTCCTCGACGGGCTGACCACCGCGATCATCGTCGACCAGCAGCGGATGGGCGCCGACCCCCGCTCCACCGTCGGCACCGCCACCGACGCCCACGCGATGCTGCGCATCCTCTACAGCCGGCTCGGCGAGCCGCACATCGGCTCGCCCCAGGCCTTCTCCTTCAACGTCCCCACGGTCCGGGCGAGCGGCGCGATCACGGTCGAACGCGGCAACAACCGCAAGGCGCAGAAGGCGACGTACACGCGGATCGGCGGCATGTGCGGGCGCTGCGAAGGCCGGGGCACGGTCACCGACCTCGATCTCACCCAGCTCTACGACGACTCCAAGTCGCTCGCCGAGGGCGCGTTCACCATCCCGGGGTGGAAGTCCGACAGTTTCTGGACGGTACGCGTCTACGCCGAGTCCGGCTTCGTCGACCCTGACAAGCCCATCCGCGAGTACACCAAGAAGGAACTGCAGGACTTCCTGTACAAGGAGCCGGTGAAGGTCAAGGTCGACGGCGTCAACCTGACGTACGAGGGCCTGATCCCGAAGATCCAGAAGTCGTTCCTGGCCAAGGACAGGGAGGCCATGCAACCGCACATCCGGGCGTTCGTGGATCGTGCGGTCACCTTCACCACCTGCCCCGAGTGCGACGGCACCCGGCTCACCGAGGAGGCCCGCTCCTCGCGGATCAAGGGCGTCAACATCGCGGAAGCCTGCGCGATGCAGATCAGCGACCTGGCCGAATGGATCCGCGGCCTCGACGAGCCGTCGGTCGCGCCGCTGCTGGACAAGCTGCTGCACACGCTCGAATCCTTCGTGGAGATCGGGCTGGGGTACCTCTCGCTCGAGCGGCCTGCGGGCACGCTGTCGGGCGGCGAGGCGCAGCGCACCAAGATGATCCGTCACCTCGGCTCCGCGCTCACCGACGTCACCTACGTCTTCGACGAGCCCACCATCGGCCTGCACCCCCACGACATCCAGCGGATGAACAACCTGCTGCTGCGGCTGCGCGACAAGGGCAACACCGTGCTCGTCGTCGAGCACAAGCCGGAGACGATCGCGATCGCCGAGCACGTCGTCGACCTCGGCCCCGGCGCCGGCACCGCGGGCGGCACCATCTGCTACGAGGGCACCGTCGACGGGTTGCGGGCCGGCGACACCATCACCGGCCGCCACCTCGACGACCGCGCCGGGCTGAAGCCGTCGGTACGCACGCCGAAGGGCAAGCTGGAGATCCGCGGCGCGAACCGCCACAACCTCCAGGACGTCGACGTCGACATCCCGCTCGGCGTGCTCTGCGTGGTCACCGGCGTCGCCGGCTCCGGCAAGAGCTCGCTGATCCACGGCTCCATCCCCGCCTCCGCGGGCGTCGTGTCGGTCGACCAGGCGCCCATCCGCGGCTCGCGGCGCAGCAACCCGGCTACGTACACCGGGCTGCTCGACCCGATCCGCAAGGCGTTCGCCAAGGCCAACGGCGTCAAGCCGGCGCTGTTCAGCGCCAACTCCGAGGGCGCCTGCCCCAACTGCAACGGCGCCGGAGTCATCTACACCGACCTCGGAATGATGTCCGGCGTCACCACCACGTGCGAGGAGTGCGAGGGCAGGCGGTTCGACGCGTCGGTGCTGGAATACCGCCTCGGCGGGCGCGACATCAGCGAGGTGCTGGCGATGCCGGTGACCGAGGCCGAGGAGTTCTTCGGCGCCGGTGAGGCCCGCACGCCCGCCGCGCACGCCATCCTCGGCCGGCTCGCCGACGTCGGGCTCGGCTACCTCAGCCTCGGCCAGCCGCTCACCACGCTGTCCGGCGGCGAGCGCCAGCGGCTGAAGCTGGCCACCCACATGGCCGACAAGGGCGGCGTCTACGTCCTCGACGAGCCCACCACGGGCCTGCACCTCGCCGACGTCGAGCAGCTGCTCGCCCTGCTCGACCGGCTCGTCGACGCCGGCAAGTCGGTCATCGTCATCGAGCACCACCAGGCGGTCATGGCGCACGCCGACTGGATCATCGACCTCGGCCCCGGCGCCGGGCACGACGGCGGGCGGATCGTCTTCGAGGGCGCCCCCGCCGACCTCGTCGCCGCCCGTTCCACCCTCACCGGCGAACACCTCGCGGCCTACGTCGGCGCATGACCGCTCCGCTGCACGCCGGGTTCTTGCCCCTCTCCCCGTCGATGAGGCACGTCGGGGAGCCGCAGCAGCCGGTCGGCCTGGCGGAGCACCTCTTCCAGGTATCGGCGTGCGGCGGCGGGATGGGTCGATGCGTCCGGGTCGATGAGCATGCGGTACATGGCCGCGCCCACCACCATGTCGATCACCGTGTCGATCTCGGCGTCGGCGTCCAGCCGGCCATCGCGGCGGGCACGCTCGAGCGCGGCGCGGACCATCCGGCGGCGGGGCTCGATGTACTGCTCGCGGTAGGTGGCCAGGAGTGACGGCCGGGTGACGCTGGAGCCGACGAGCTGGGCGAGGATCGCCCGGAAGCGGGCGTCGCCGAAGGTGCGTACCCAGGAGTCCATGAGCTGTTCGTCGGCCGGCTGCGCCGCGGCGTCGGCGCTGGCCCAGATGTCGGCCTCGGGGACGAGCGTGCGGGCCCGCTCGATCGCCTGGGTGAGCAGCTCCTCCTTCGACGACCAGCGCCGGTAGACGGTCACCTTGGCCACGCCGGCGCGCTTGGCGATCTGCTCGAAGTTCGCGCCTTCCAGGCCGCGCTCCACGAACAACTCCAGCGCCGCCTTCATGATCGCCTCGTCTGCCTCGGGGTCGCGCGGCCTGCCCCGGGTGCGCCGCGTAGAGGTCATCGGAACTCCACCCGCCCCCATCCCGTGCCGGACGCCGCCGGTACGAAGTGGGGAGCGTGCCCGGGCCGCAGCCGCCAGCCGGGGGTGAGGACGGCCTGCATGTGCGCGCGCAACTCCCGCAGCCCTTCCTCGCCCGGCGTCCCGTGGGCGAACGCGGACAGGACCCGGTCGGACTGGTAGCGGGTGTTGTCGTGGGCGAACAGCGGCACGACGCCGGCGTCGGAGGCCAGCAGGTTCTGGATGCGCCGGGCCGCCTCGATCTGGTGGATCGTGTCGGCCCCGCCGATGGTCATCTGGCGGACCTGGTCGACGGCAAGGTGGGGCAGCGTGTAGAGGGTGTCGCCCATGAACAGCACGCCGCCCTCGTCCATGCGCAGCAGCACGCACATGTGGCCGGGCGAGTGGCCGGGAGTGGGCAGCAGGACGATGCTGCCGTCGCCGAAGTGGTCCTGGCTGGCCGGGAAGGCGCCGAAGGCGCCGGAGTCGAAGGCGGGGAAGGAGAGGTTCTCCTTGACCAGGTCGAAGGAGTGCGGATACAGCACGCCGTGGTCCCAGTCGCGGCGGTCCATCACCACCGTCGCCTGGGGCAGGTGGCGCAACCCTCCCGCGTGGTCGTCGTGGACGTGGGTGAGGAACACGGTGGTGACCTCCTTGGCGTCGTAGCCCAGCCGGGCCAGGCGGACCCGCAGGTCCTGCTCGGGTGTCATTTGGTACTCGTCGCGCTCGGTCAGCAGGCGCGAGGTCATGTCGTAGTACCCGTCGTGATCGTGGGCCTGCTCCCTGTTGACGCCGGTGTCGACCAGCAGGAGCCCGTGCCGGGGGTGGTCGATGAGGTAGGCGTAGACCGGCACCGCGATCTGCGCCTTGTCCACCAGGGTGCGCACGTAGCCGGTCAACCCCTCCCAGCCGTCCAGGCCGCCGTAGAACTGGCCGTAGGTGACGATGGTGTCGCCGGTGTGGATCGGGAACACCCGCAGGGCGCCGTCAGCGACCCGCCGCCGCGCGCCCGAAGCGCGTACGGCCGCCTGCCGCTGTTGCTCGCGCCGGGCCAGCATCTCGCGGCGCTGCCGTTCCACCCGGCTGACCGACAGCCCGCTCAGCACGCCCAGCACCAGCCCGGCACCGCCCAGCAGGAAGGCGCGTCTGGTCTGCCGGGCGTCCGAGCCGCCCGCGCTCCGGCGTCCGCGCAGGAGGGCGGCCGCCGCCCATACCAGGCAGCCCGCGGCGGCGAGGGCCAGCAGCACCGGCAGGTCGGTGACGTAGTACACGACCGCGAGGTAGAGCCCCAGCGTGCACAGACCGGCCGGAACCCCGAGGTACGCCAGCACCCGGCGCCGCGTGGACCGCCGGCCGAGCACACCGGGCCACAGCAGCCCGACCACCGATCCGGCCAGCAGCAGCCCATAGACCACCAGCAGCGGCACCGGCACGCTTTTCAACCGCAGGACCACCAGCCAGGCCGCGCCCGCCATGAGGGCGGGAACGAGCAACCCGATCTTGCCGAGAATCTTCGGCATCCGGCCACCTCATTTCGCAAACGCATACGGATGCGTTTACATAATAGGCCCGCCGCGATCGCCCCCCGCCCGCAGCCCCTCCGCCAGGGGCGCCCGGCCGGCACTGACCGCGTCGCGTTGCGCGGAGCTCAGGCGGTCCGCCCTCGGGGTGACGGCGTACGCGCCGCGCCCGCGCTGCTCCACGGCGAGCGGGTCGGACAGCACCGGATGGCGGCTGATCGCGTCCAGGGCGTCGGCTGCCCGCCGGACGGGCCAGTCCAGTGCCGTGGCGAGGTCGTCCACGGTGAGCGGCCGGGCGGCGTACACCAGCGCGGCCACCACCGTCAGCGCGTCGCGAACGACGGCGCCGGTGGGGCCGGTGCCGTTCATCTGCTCGCTGATCCAGGCGAAGAACCGCGCCATCTCGCCCAGCCGGGCGCCGACGGGCGAGCCGGCGCCGAAGATCTCGATCCCGTGCCGCGCGGCCGCCGCGACCGCGGCGTGCGCTCCGGTGTCGGCTCTGAACGCCTGGAGCCAGACGTCGTCGTCGATGACGTAGCGCTCGCGGCGGCCGGAATCCTGCGCGCGCTTGACCAGCTCCATCGCCTCGAGATAGCCGATGGCCTTCGACACCGACGCCGGGCTGACCTGTAGCCGGCGGACGAGCTCGGCGGAGGTCAGGCTGCCGGACTCGGAGGTGAGCAGGCAGACGAACACGCGAGCGGGCATCCGGGGAAGGCCGGTCCCGGCCAGCAGCGTCGCCAACCGCTCCACGAAACCGTGCACGGGCTCGGCCGGCGGTCCCGCGGCCTGCACCGTCCTGCGGCGGCGGGCGCGCTGCCCGGCGGCCTGCTGGGCGCCGTCGGCCAGGTAGCCGCCTGGCGCGCTGTTACGTGCCACCTCGCGGCTGATGGTGGACGTCGGCCTGCCCAGACGCCTGGCGATCTCGGCGTATCCCAGCCCTTCGGCCATCCAGATCGCGATCTGCCTGCGATCCTCATGGGTCAGCCTGCCTCCGGGCATCGGCTCGCCCTCCTGTCGGTTCGGGTCCACGGGTGCGTTCACCAACAGTACATTGCAACGAGGCTCGGCGTGGATTGCATTTACCGGCAAGTCTGTTGCAACGATTCTCCAAAAAGGCCAGCTACAACGACGATATTCGTTGACGAGTTATGAAAGGCAACGTAGCCTTTCCCTGCTTTGAAACACTCAGGAGTAACGAGGAACCCCTTATGGCACAAGCGTTGGACGTGACCAGCATTCGAGCTCGCGTCGCCGAACTGCTGGCTGAATACCGGATCCCGAGCGCCGCGATCGGCGTCCTCCACGGCGGGGAGATCACCGACTTCGCCGTCGGCGTCAAGAGCATCATCACGCGGGATCCCGCGACGTCCGGCACCATCTACCAGTGCGGCTCCGTGTCCAAGACGTGGACCGCCCTCGCCTTCATGCAACTCGTCGACGAGGGGAAAGTCGCTCTGGACGAGCCGGTGCGGACCTACCTCCCTGATTTCCGGGTGGCCGACCCCGACGTCAGCGCCAGGGTCACACCCCGCCATCTCCTCAACCACACCCACGGCATCGAGGAGGACTACGGAGATCCGGGCGAGGACGACGACGTGTACGAGCGCATGGTGCGCAACATCGCCGGTGCACGCCAGGTCCACCCCTTGGGCCACACTCACGGCTACAGCGCGGCCCTGGGCTACGCGATCCTCGCCCGCGTCATGGAGGTGATCGACGGCAAGCGGTGGGACGACATCATGAAGGATCGCCTGTTCGACCCCATGGGACTGACCTCCACGAGCAGCCGGCGCGAGCACGTGCACCAGGACCGGGCCGCGACCGGGCACCTGGTCCGATCACTTGAAGAGGGCGCCGTCCTTTCACCGCTGGGTCACCTGCCACGCTCCTTCGGCCCCGGAGGCAACGTCAGCACGACGGCCTCGGATTTGCTCACGATGGCGTACGTCTTCCTCAATGAAGGAAAGGCGCCGAACGGGACCGGAATCGTCTCCCCCGGCATCATTCGCGAGATGACGGAGTCGCGGGTCCCCATACCTGACCCGTACATGTTCGGGCCGGAATGGGCACTCGGCCTCATCGTGTGCGACTGGTACGGGCAGACCGTCTACGCCCACGACGGCAGCGCGGTCAGCCAGAGCGCCCGCCTGCGCATCCTGCCTGAATCGAACATCGCCGTCTCGATGCTGGCGAACGCCGGGCCACGCGACGGTTTCTACCGGAGGGTGTTCAACGAGATCCTGGCCGACCTCGGCGCGGCCACGATCCCCGACCTGCCGGAGCCCGACCCCACCCTGGCCCTCGATCTGTCCAGGTACGAAGGCTCCTACGAGCGCCCCGGCACCCGCTACGAGGTGGTGGCCGAGGACGGGAGGCTGCACCTCAGATTCTCCCTGAACCCCATGGAGGCGCAACTCCTCGACAGGCCGGAACAGCTCGACCACGAGCTGCTCCAGATCAGCGAGACCCATTTCCTGATGCCTTCGGACGATCCGTTGGAGGACCCTCAGACCGTCGCGATCTACGACTTCGAGAACGGCGCCGCACAATATCTTCACACCAATTGCCGAGTGAATCCGAGAGCGCGTGAGGAAGGCGGCACGGTGCCCGTCATGGCGGTTTCCACGGTTTCCGACAGCAACGGTTTCTGGGATTCCCTGAAGAAGGCGTACGGCCGGCTTCCCCAGGGCGCCAGGTGGACGCTGGCGGTGTCGAGCACCGACGGGACCAAGGCGGTCAACGTCATCGTGCATGACTCGATCGACGACGTCAGGAACTTCCTCGAGGAGCACACCGGCGCCTTCGCCACGACCGACTACTTCGAGGCCGACGCGGCCAACGCGGTCGGCCTCCCGACGAGATAGCCGCCCCTCGCACAGCCGGATGGCGATCGACGTCGCCGGAGCCGTGACCCGCGAAGGCGCTAGTCGAAAGGCGGGCCGGAGGCGGCGATCACACATCTGCGCCATGTTTCCCAAGTCCGCCGAGACCGACTCTATACGCGGACTTCGCGGGGAGGAGTTGCGGGATGCGTTACTGGCCAGATTCCGCCGCCAAGGATGGCGAGAACGCCCCCTCGAGGTCATCGTCAAGGCCGATCCCGGCAGCATCGCCGCGTTCCGCTTCAACGCCGCCTCCTCACGCGTGAGGGACCTCGCTCCCTGGCCCGCCGGTCGCATCACCGCTTTGGGTGATGCCGTGCATGCCACCCCGCCGACCGCTGGCATGGGAGCGG
>NZ_SMKO01000220.1 GCF_004348685.1 Nonomuraea deserti
CCCCGCACACGCTGGTAACGCGACATGAGCGCCGGACGAGCGTACTGCCGCGAGTGCGGCCGGGCCGTGATCAAGGTGTACCTGTTCGATCGCGCTGGCCTCCACATCGATCTCGATCCCGAGGCGGCCCTGGCGTGACGGCACCGGCAACCTGCGGTGAAACAGGAACCCTCACGGGCGACCGGGGGAATCCCCTTTGTTCACGAGAGGGAGGAGTCAAGAATTTGGCTGTGGGCGCGGGACGTAGTTAGTGACACACTCACAGTGATGCTGCGATTCGCTGACTTCACCAACCTGCCGGCCGAGTCGAACACGTTCGTGGGCCGGGAGTCCGATGTGGACGAGCTTGTCCAGCTGATGCGCGTTTCGCGGGTGGTGACCCTGTGCGGGGCGGGCGGCATCGGCAAGACGCGGCTGGCCCTGCGGCTCGCGGCGCGGGTCACCCCCGTCCACGCGGGCGGCGTGTGGCTGGTCGAGCTGGCGGACCTGGGGGAGGGCGAGGTCAGAGCGCACGTGGCGGCGTCCCTGGGCGTCGCGGGCGACCCGGGCGCGCTGATCGGGGGCCGGCGCGTGCTGCTGCTGCTCGACAACTGCGAGCCCGTGATCGGCGAGTGCGCCGAGCTCTGCCGCGACCTGCTCGGCTCGTGTCCCGGGCTCACCATCCTGGCCACCAGCAGGGAGCCGCTGCGCGTGCCCGGGGAGACGGTCTGGCGGGTGCCGCCGCTGTCGATCGACGGCGAGGGCGGCGAGGCCGTGCGGTTGTTCGCGGCCAGGGCGGCCGCGGCCAGGCCCGGCTTCGAGCTGACCGCCGACACGCTGCCGCAGGTCGCGACGCTGTGCCGGGCGCTCGACGGGCTGCCGCTGGCGATCGAGCTGGCCGCCGCCATGGTCAGGGTGCTGTCCGTACGCCAGCTCGTGGAGCGGCTCGACGACCGGTTCCGGCTCCTGGCGGGCGGCCCGCGGACGGCCCCCGCCCGGCACAGGACGCTCAGGGCGGCGGTCGACTGGAGTTACCGGCTGCTCAGCCCGCAGGAACGGGTGCTGCTGCGCCGTACGACCGTTTTCCGCGCCGGGTGGACGCTCGACCTGGCCGAACGCGTGTGTGCGGGCCCCGGCCTGCCCGAGGAGGAGGTGCTGCCCCGGCTGTGCGACCTGGTCGACAAGTCGCTGGTGGCGCTCGACGGCGAGATCGCCGGCCAGGCGCGCTACCGGCTGCTCGAGACGGTTCGCGAATACGCGCTCGAACAACTCGCCGAGTCGGGGGAGGAGCCCGAGCTGCGGCACCGCCACCTGACGGCGCTGGCCGGGATGGCGGCCGGGTTCAGGCGGGTGGTGGCGCCGGAGCGGCGCATGTCGTGGCCGGTGGTGGAGCGCTACATCAACCTGTTCGACGGGCTCAAGGCCGAGGTCGCCGCGGCCTGCGACTGGTCGATCTCCACCGAGGCGCCGGAGACCGCGCTCACCATGCTGACCGACGTGCGCTTCCTGCTGACCGGCTGCGGGCGCAAGCTCGACGTGGCCGAGCGGCTCGACCGGCTGCTGGCTCTCGACGCCCCGAGGGTGCCGCCCGCGCTGCGCGGGCAGGCCACGATCCTGCGCGGCGAGCTGGCCCTGGCGGCGGGTGACAGGGAGCCCGCCCGGCGGTGGGTCCGGGCCGGGCTGGCCGCGTGCGCGACCGCCCACGACACGTACGGCGTGGCCACCGGCCTGATCGTGCTGGCCTGGCTGACCGGCGATCAGGACATGCCGGCCAGGGCGCTGGAGGCGGCCAAGCAGTCCGGCGACCGCGTCCTGGAGTCGCTGGCCCACAGCGTCAGGGCGGCGGCGGCCCTGCGCCAGGGCCGGCTGCGCGAGGCGCGGCGCGCGTACGGCGAGGTTCTGGCGATCAACGAGGAGCTCGACAACCACGTCGGGCGCTCGTCCGGCCACATCGGCCTGGCGCAGGTGGCCAGGGACGCGGGCGACCTCGCCGCGGCCAAGCGGCACTACGAGTCGGCGCTGAGCCTCATCGGGGACGTCGACGCCAGGCAGCAGAAGGTGAGCGGCCTGGCCGGGCTCGGCGGTGTGGCGCTCGACCAGGGGGACCTGGCGACGGCCAGGGCGATGCTCACCGAGGCGCTGGTGCTCAGCCGCGACGCCGGGCTGTGCTGCGGCATCGCGAGGAGGCTGGAGGGGTGGGCGCGCCTGGCCACGGCCGAGGGCGACCACCGGCTCGGGGTGCTGATGATCGCGGCCTCCGTGGCGCTGCGCGGCCGCCAGCCCGACGCACGCACCGAGAACGTCCTGCGTCCCGCGCGGGCGCTCCTCGGCGACGAGATGGTGGCCGTGCTCTGGGCCGAGGGCGCGAAGATGACGGCCGACCAGGCGGTGTCCTGCGCGCTCGACGGCACGCGGCCCGACCCGTCGGCGGCGGTGTTCGTCCCGGTCGTCCAGGAGAGCAGGCTCACGACCAGGGAACGCGAGATCGCCGAGCTGGTCGCGAGAGGGCTCAGCAACCGGGCGATCGCCGACGAGCTGGTCATCAGCCCGGCGACCGCCGCCCGCCACGTGGCCAACATCCTGTCGAAGCTGGGCTTCTCCACGCGTACACAGATCGCCGCATGGATGATCGGCAGCCGCTGAGCGTCTACACATGGTCGCGCCGGCCGTCTACATCGTCGAATGGCCATGTCAGAGCATGTGCGGGGGTGCCCGGATGGCTTACCGTTCGAACGCGGGGCTTGCCTCGCGTTCGGTCGTCACGTGCCCGTGCCGGCCGGGCCTCCTCGGAGGGGTGGCGGTCCGGTCGTGGGCGCGTGACCGCGGGCTCGAGCCGCGCAGGGCTCGGGCCCGCCCGAATAATGCACATCGGCCTACATACATCGGCGGATGCCGGGCCCGTCAGTCGGCCGTACGTTGTCCTGCATGAAGCCCTCGGCCTCGACCACCGGCACCGTGATCCACGAGGTTTTCCGGCTGGCCTACGGGCGTGGCGACCGGCCGGCGCTCGTCGACGTGCGGGGCGGTCGCGTCTACGGCTACCGCGAGCTGGTGACCGAGGTGACCAGGGCGGCGTCGGGTCTGGTGTGCAGGGGTGCGCGGCGTGATCAGGTGGTGGGCGTGCATGTCTCGACGGCGGGCGCGCAGACGCTGGCCGTGCACACGGTGCTGGCCGCGGGCGGGGTGGCGGCGCCTGTCGATCCCGGGCTCGGCGCGTACGAGCTGGCCGCGTGGTTGCGGGAGTGCGACGCGCGCACCCTGGTCACCACGCCGGACCTGGCGGCGACGGCGGTGCGCGCGGCCGAGCGGTCCCGGGTGCGGCAGATCGTCTCGCTGGGCGCGGCGCTCGACACGATCGACTTCAGCGAGCTGGTCGCGCTCGCGCCCACCGCGCTGCCCGTGCTCGACGCCAGGCGCCAGACCGCGCTCCTGGGCGCCGGCGGCCGGCGGCTGTCGCACGCGGACCTGCTGGCCAGGATGGCCGAGCTCGACCGGCCCGTACGCCTGACCGAGTCGGACGTGGTGCTGGCCACGTGGACTCCCGGTGGCGGTTGCGACCTGCCGGCCCTGATCGCGCTGGGCCTGTCGAAGGGGGCGACGGTGGTCGCCGCGCCCGGCGACGGCCTGGCAGGGGGCCAGGGCCTCAGCGTCACGGTGGTGTCGGGTCCCGGTGGCGTGCTGACGCGCGCCTGAGCTGAATATGCGGACCTGTTACCCGCTCTCCCTTGACGGCGCGGCGGGGAAAGTGGGTTGATAGCCGTTGTTGACAACGTTGTCAAGGATCACCTGCTTCGGGGGGCTTCGAAGGGATGGTGTGCGATGCGACGGTGGTTGGTGGCCGCCTCGATCACGATGGTGAGCGTGCTGGGCCTGACGGCCTGCGGCGGTGGTGGCGGCGAGCAGACGGCACAGTCGCCCTCCGCCGACAGCGGCGGGAAACAGCAGGTTGAGGTCTTCTCCTGGTGGACGGGTCCGGGTGAGGCCGACGGCCTCGCCGCGATGCGGAAGATCTTCGAGGACAAGAACCCGACATATACCTTCTTCGATGCGGCGGTGGCGGGCGGCTCCGGCGACAAGGCCAAGGCCCTGTTGCAGTCGAAGCTCCAGGCGGGCACCCCTCCTGACACGTTCCAGGGCCACGCGGGCGCCGAGCTGCAGGGCTACATCAAGGCCGGCAACCTGGAGGACCTGACCTCGCTCTACGACGAGCTGAAGCTCAAGGAGGTCTTCCCCGCCCAGCTCGTCGAGCAGATCAGCGTGGAGGGCAAGATCTACTCGGTGCCGGTGAACATCCACCGGTCCAACGTCCTGTGGTTCAACCCGGCGGTGCTCAAGGAGGCCGGGGTGGCGGGGGCGCCCAAGACGATCGAGGAGTTCGTCGCGGCACTGGAGAAGGTCAAGGCCAAGGGCAAGGTCCCGCTGTCGATCGGCTCCGAGTGGACCGTCACCCACCTGCTGGAGAGCGTGCTGCTCGGCTCGCTGGGCACCGACGCCTACAACGCCCTGTTCAAGCCGGGCGCCGACTGGAACAGCCCGCAGGTGACCACGGCCCTGCAGAACTTCGCCAAGATCATGGAGTACGCGGGCGACCCGCAGGACGACTGGCAGCCCGCGGCCAAGCAGGTCGCCGACGGCGAGGCCGCCTTCAACATCATGGGCGACTGGGCCTACGGCTACTTCCACAACCCGCCGGAGGGCGGCCTGGGCAAGAAGTCGAAGACCGACTTCGACTGGGCGCCCGCTCCCGGCACCGAGGGCACGTACCTGTGGTTGTCCGACAGCTTCACCCTGCCCAAGGGCGCGAAGAACCGTGACGGGGCGCTGGCCTGGCTGAAGGTCGCCGCCAGCAAGGAGGGCCAGGACGCCTTCAACCCGAAGAAGGGCTCCATCCCCGCGCGCAAGGACGCCGACCAGTCGCTCTACACCGACTACCTGGCCGACGCGCTGAAGGACTGGTCGAGCAACAAGCTCGCCGGCTCCATCCAGCACGGCGTGGCGGTGAACCAGCCGTGGCTGGCCGCGATCAACGAGCAGGTCGGCCTGTTCCTCGGCACCAAGGACGTCAAGGCCCTGCAGCAGGGGCTGGCCGACGCGGCCACGGCCAACGCCCAGTAGAGCCGGTAGACGATCCGGTAGATGACCACGCGACGGGCCCGGCAGGCCGCACTCGGCGGCCTGCCGCGTCCGCGGGAGGGATTGCTTGTGAGGCGGGCGCGCACGTGGCTGCCCGGGCTCCTCCTCGTCACGCCGTCGATCATTCTGATCGGCGTCTTCGTGTACGGCATGCTCGGCTGGAACTTCCGGCTGGCCATGACGGACAAGCACGATGAGGTGTCCGAGGGCGAGTTCGTGGGGCTGCAGAACTTCATCGACATCTGGGACCAGGCCCGATGGCACCTGTCGGTCCGGCATGCGATCGTGTTCACGGTCGTGTTCGTGCTCGGGGCGCTGGTGCTCGGGTGGCTGCTGGCGTTCCTCATGGAGAAGGGCATCAGGGGCGAGGGGACGTTCCGGGCGATCTACCTGTTCCCGATGGCCATCTCGTTCGTCGCGACCGGGATCGTGTGGCGGTGGCTGATGAACTCGGGGACGGACGAGCGGGCGGTCGGGCTCAACCGGCTGTTCGACGCGATCGGGTTGCCGCAGTGGCAGTGGTTCAGGGATCCGGACTGGGGCATGGCGGCGATGGCGCTGCCGGCTATCTGGCAGATGTCCGGATATGTCATGGCGTTGTTCCTGGCCGGTTTCCGCGGCGTGCCCGAGGAACTGCGCGAGGCGGCCCGCGTGGACGGCTGTAACGAGTGGGGTGTCTACCGGCACGTCGTGCTGCCCCTGCTCAGGCCGGTGACCCTGTCCGCGCTGATCATCCTGGGGCACATCTCGCTCAAGGTCTTCGACCTGATCGTCGCGGTGTCGGGCAAGCAGATCATCACCGACGTGCCCGCGGTGTTCATGTGGGTGGCGGTCTTCGACTCCCACGACCCCGCGAAGGGGGCCACGATCGCCTCCTACATCGTCCTCAGCGTGGCGATCTTCGTGATCCCGTACCTGATCTGGTCCGTGCGTAAGGAGAGGCGCCAATGACAGCGGTGAGGGCCGGGCGGAGGGGCACGGCGTTCGCCTGGACGCGGTTCGGCGTGCTGATCGCCTTCGTGGTGATCTTCCTCATCCCGATCTACGTCCTGCTGGTCACCAGCTTCAAGCCGCTCACGGAGGCCGACCCCAGCCAGGCCTGGAACCTGCCCCAGACGTGGACGACCGAGGCGTGGCAGGTCGCATGGGAGAAGCTCGCCCCAGGGTTGTGGAACAGCGTGCTGCTGGCCGTGCCCGGCTCGCTGCTGTCGTGCGCGCTCGGCTCCATGAACGGCTACGTGCTGTCCAAGTGGCGCTTCCCCGGCGCGGACCTGCTGTTCACCCTGTTCCTGTTCGGCATGTTCATCCCGTACCAGGGCGTGATGATCCCGCTGGTGCAGCTGCTCGTCGGCCTGAACGACCTGACCGGGCTGCAGGGCGTCTTCTACGGCGGCATCCCCGGGCTGGTGCTCGCCCACGTCGTCTACGGCATCCCGATCTGCACGCTGATCTTCCGCAACTACTACGTCACGATCCCCGACGAGCTCATCGAGGCGTCACGGGTGGACGGCGCGGGCATGTTGCGGACGTACTGGTCGGTGGTGTTGCCGGTGTCGGCGCCCGCGATCGCGGTGGTCGTCATCTGGCAGTTCACCTCGCTCTGGAACGACTTCCTGTTCGCCGTGTTCCTGACCGGGCCGACGAGCTGGCCGGCGACCGTCATGCTGAACAACATCGCGGGCGCCCAGGCCACCCCGTACAGCCAGCAGATGGCGGCGGCCATCCTCTCGTCCGTGCCGACGATGCTGATCTACATCCTGCTCGGCCGGTTCTTCATGCGAGGGCTCATGGCGGGCGCGCTCAAGGGGTAGCCACATGGGCCAGTGGCTCGCCGCGCACGTAGCGGGCCACGTCCGCGGCCACGATCGAGGCCGCCTTCATCGCCGTCTCCTTGCTGGCCCCCGCCAGGTGCGGGGTCATCACCAGGTTCGGCGCGGCGAGCAGGCGCGAGCCCGGCGGGATCGGCTCCTCGGGGAAGACGTCCATGGCGGCGCCGAACAGGTGCCCGGACTCCAGCGCGTCGCAGAGCGCGTCGTAGTCCAGCAGCGCGCCGCGCGCGCAGTTGACCAGGACCGAACCCCGCGGCATCGCGGCGATCTCGGCCGCGCCGATCATGCCGGTGGTCTCGGGGGTGGCGCGGGCGTGCAGGGAGACGAAACGGGAGCGTTCGAGCAGCTCGGGGAGCTTCACCTTGCCGGGCACGTCGACGTACGGGTCGTGGACCAGGACCTCCGCGCCGAAACCCGCGAGCATGCGGGCCACGCGGCTGCCGATGGCGCCGTACCCGATCAGGCCGGCCGTGCTGCCCTCCAGTTCGGGGCCCACGTTGTCGTAGGTGTAGTAGTCGCCCCGCCACACGCCGCCGGCCAGGTCGGCGTGCGTCTGCGGGATCCTGCGGGTGGCGGCGAGCAACATGGCGAGCGTGTGCTCGGCGGTGGCCACGGCGTTGCGGCCCGGCGCGTACGTCACGGCCACGCCCGCCTGCGCGGCCGCCTCCAGATTGGCGTTCACCGGCCCGCCCCTGCTCACGCAGAACAGCCGCAGATCGGGCGAGGCGTCCAGGACGCGCTTGGTCAGCGGGGCCATCTGGGTCACGCACACCTCGACGCCGCGCAGCGCCTCGATCAGCGCGTCCTCCACGTCGGAGGCCTCGTCGACCTCGCCCACCCGGCCGAACGGCTCCACCGGCCACGGCAGCGTCAGCTCGCGGAAGTCCACCTCGCCGGGGACCTCCCGTCTGAGCGCGTCGATGAGCAGGCGGTTCTGGACGAAGTGGTCGCCTGCGGCAAGGACTCGGATGGTCAACGAACGGCTCCAATCGGGGAGTTGTACTGCAGCAGCGCCGGCCGTCCCGCGTTCAGCCGCAGCTCGGTCAGCGCGCAGTTGTCCAGACGGGGAAACAGCCGCCGGTACTCGCCGAGCGGCACCCCGATGAGGTGGCACAAGGCGAGCCTGAGGGCGGTGGTGTGCGCGACCACCAGCACGCGCCCGCCGTGATGCGCGGCGGCGATGTCGTACAGCGCGGCGACGAAACGTTCGGCGGCCTGATGCGGGTCCTCGCCTCCCGGCAGCGGGTGTTCCGCGGGGTCGGCCTCGAACGCGGCCCGCGCCTCGGGGAAGCGGGCCGCCATCTCCGCCGACGTCAGTCCCTCGCCCTCGCCGAAGTCCAGCTCGCGCAGCCTGGCGTCCACGCGCGTCGCCACCTTCGCCGCCGCGGCGCTCGCCTCGGCGGTGACGCGGGCCCGGCCCAGCGTCGAGGCCCACACGCCCTCGAGACCTGCGGTCGCGGCCCATCCGGCGAGCCGGGCGGCCTGCTCGTGGCCGCGCGGGGTCAGCTCGATGTCGGTGAGCCCGGCGTAGCGGTTCTCGGCGTGCCAGACGGTCTCGCCGTGGCGCACGAGCACGAGGTCGGTCATCGGGCGGTCCTTTCGCGGGCGTGTCGTGCGGCGGCCTCGCCGAGCCAGCCGCGGCGTTCCAGCTCGGCGACGAAACGCAGGTACGGCTCGCGCAGGTCGGCCCCTGACGGCTCGACCACGGCCCGCGTCCTGATCATCCCGGAGTGCTCTCCGTCCAGTTCGCCCGTGGCGCTGCCGGCCGCGAGCACGGCCATGCCGAGCGCGGGTTCGGCGTTCTCCCGCAACGTCACCGGGCGGCCGAGGACGTCGGCCCTCAGCCGGGTCCAGTACGCGCTCCTGGTGGCGCCGCCGGTCAGGATGATCTCGCCGTCCACGGGGGCGCCGAGCAGGTCGAGGTAGTCGAAGGAGAGCCGTTCGACGAAGGCCGCGCCGAGCAGGATCGCCGCGTAGCGGTCGACGTCGTCGGCAGGGTCGCCGAGCGTGAAGGACTCCGCGTCGGGCGCGGCGAAGGGAAACCGTTCCCCCCGGGAGACCAGCGGGTAGGTGACCGCCCCCGGCCATCCGGCGGAGAGACCCGGCGATCCCGGATCCGGGCCGAACCTGGCGGCGGCCCTGGCGCTGAGCGCGTCGAGGTCGCGGCCGGGGAGGTCCCGGCTCAGCACGCCCGCTCCCGTGCTCGACGCCCCGCCGGGCAGCCACGAGCCGTCCGGCGCGCGGTGCGAGTAGACGACGCCGAGCGGGTCGTGGATCAGCTCCTCCGTCACGCCCTTCAGCACCAGCGTGGTGCCCAGCACGGAGTTCCAGCTGCCGGCCCGCTGCGCCCCCGCGCCGAGCTGGGCCGCGCAGCCGTCGGTGGTGCCGGCGACCACCGGCGTGCCGGCCGGGATGCCGGTCTGCTCGGCGGCCTCAGGGCACACCACCCCCAGCCGGGCGCCCGGCCGTACGACCTCGGGGAGGATCCCCGCGGGCACCCCCAGCGCGTCGAGCACCTCGGCGGGCCAGCGCTCCTCGATCAGGTCGACGCCGGTCTTGAGCGCGTTGCCCAGGTCGGTGGCCACCTCGTGGCCGGTCAGCCGCCGGTTGACGAAGTCGCTCTGGTGCGCGGCACGCGCCCCTCGCGGCGCGCCGCGCAGCAGCCACAGCAGCTTCGGCAGGGCCCAGTTGGGCTGCATGCGCCGGTAGCCGAGCCGCTCCCACACGTGCCCGCCCACCTCGTTGACCCGCGCGACATCGTCCGCCGCCCGCCGGTCGTCGTACATCAGCGCGGGCGTCAGCGCCCCGCCGCGGGCGTCGGCGAGCAGGATCGTTCCAGAGGTGGCGTCCACCGCCACTCCCGCCACCCGCCCCGGAGGCACGTCGCGCAGCGCCTCGCGGGTGGCGCCGGCCAGCGCCCGCCACCACTCCTCGGGGTCCTGCTCGTGGCGGGAACCGTCACGGTGGCTGGTCAGCGGGCGCGCGGCGGCGCCGAGCACGTCGCCGCCGCCGGTGACGGCCATCGCCCGGACGCTCTGCGTCCCGAGGTCGACGCCGATCCACACGCTCATGTACGGCCCTTCATGTCGGCGAGCAGCGGCCCTGTGCCGATCCCTACGCTCATGGGCGGTTCCTCATGTCGGCGAGCAGCGGCCACGTGCCGGCGCTGGCGCCCCGGAGGCTCAGGAAGTCGTCGAAGAGCCGGGCATAGCGGGCCTGGCGCCCGGGGTCGGGCTCGACGGCGTCGCGCAGGCGTACGTGCTCGGCCGCCGCGTCGGCGACGGACGGCGCGGCGCCCGTGGCGGCCAGCCCCACCAGGTACGCGCCCCGCGCGCCCACCTCGGCGTCGGCCGGGCGGCGCACGGGCAGCCCGGTGACGTCGGCGATCATCGCGAGCCAGGTGGCGCTGGCCGAGCCGCCCCCGCTCGCGCGCAGCTCCGTCGGCGCGGCGCCGGTGGCGGCCAGGCAGTCGCGGATGACCATCGTGAGGCCTTCGAGCGCGGCCCTGGCGACGTGCTCGCGGCCGTGCTCGAACGACATGCCGTGCAGCGCGCCCCTGGCCAGCGGGTCGGAGAAGGGCGCCCGCTCGCCGGCGGGCGACAGGTAGGGCAGGAACGTCAGGCCGCCCGCGCCCGGTGGGCTGTGCCGGGCCAGCTCGCCCAGCTCGGCCGGGCCTTCCAGGCCCAGCAGGCGGCACGTCCACTGCACGACCTCCGTGCCGGCGAACGTGGGGAAGGCCCGGAGATAGCCGCCGGGAAGCGCGATCGTGATGCCGATCGGGTCGCCGTCCAGGTCGGGGGCGCCGACGATGACCTCGGTGCACAGCGTGGTGCCGAGGATGCCGCACGCCTGCCCAGGCGCCACCGCGCCCGCGCCCAGGGCCGTCGAGGCGATGTCGTAGGGGGCCATCACGACCGGCGTGCCGGCGGGCAGGCCGAGCGTCGCGGCGGCGTCCGCCGTCAGCTCGGCGACCGGGCAGGAACGGATCTCGGGCAGCAGCCGCCCGGCCCATTCCATGCCGAACATGCCGAGAAGTTCGGGCGAGTACGCCCGCGCCGGCAGGTCCATGAAGGGCGCGGACGCGTCGGACTCGTCGGCCACGAGCTTCCCGGTCATCCGGGAGAAGATCCAGCCTCCGCAGGTCAGGTTGGCGTGTGACCGGTCGAGCCGGCCGGGGTCGTTCGCGCGCAGCCAGGTCAGGATGGCGTGCGGCAGCCCGGACGCGGCCGAGGAGCCGTTCAGGCGGAAGGCCGCAGCCGCGAGCCCCGAACGGGTCCAGGCGTCGACCGTGGCGGCGGCCCTGGCGTCGTTCCAGAGGATCGCCGGCCCGGTCGGCCGGCCGCCGGCGTCGACCAGCCAGCAGCCGTCGCCCTGCGCCGTCACCGCCACGAAGTCGACCCTGTCCACACCCGGGCCGGCACCCGGGCCGGCGCTCGAGCCGACATCCGGGCCGCGACCTGCGCCGGCACCTGCGCCGCCACCCGGGCCGGCGTCCGGGCCGGCGCCCGGCTCGCTCATCCGGGACGCGACCTCGCGGACCGTGTCGGCGACCGCCGCCCAGACGGCGTCCATGTCCTGCTCGGCGTGGCCGGGCGCCGGCCTGGAGACGGTGGTCTCCCGCCGGGCGACGTACGACTCCGCGCCCGAGGAGTCGTAGCCGACCGCCTTGATGACCGTGGTCCCCGCGTCCACGCAGATGATCGCCATCAGGCCCTGCCGTGTGAGGTCCTCGACCGGCGCGACACCGAGTCGACGACCACCGCCAGCAGCAGCACGACGCCGGTGACCACGAACCGGATCGAGGAGTCCAGGTTGAGCAGCGTCAGGCCGCTGGAGATGGACTGGATGACGATGACGCCGAGCAGCGCGCCGAACGCCGTGCCGCGCCCGCCGAACAGGCTCGTCCCGCCGATCACGGCCGCCGCGATGGCATTGAGGTTGACGTCGCCGCCGCCGCTGCTCTGGTTGGCCGCCGCGAGCCTGGCGGCGGCCAGGATGCCGCCGACCGCGGCGAACGTCGAACAGAGCACGAACACGGAGGTGTAGATCGCTCTGACGTTGATGCCCGCCCGGCGCGCGGCCTCGACGTTGCCGCCGACGGCGTAGACGGCCCTGCCCCACTTCGTCCGCGACAGCAGGTAGTGCATGATCAGCACCAGCGCCACGAAGAAGACGAACATCCAGCCGACGCCGCGCGTCTGGCCGAGATACCAGACCACGAACGCCAGCACCACCAGCAGCGCCACGCTCCTGGCGGCCAGCGTGGTGACGCTTCTCGCCGACAGCCCGGCCCTGCGCCGCTGCTGGGCGTGGAGGAACCCGCTGGCGAACAACCACACGGCCGCGATCCCCGCGAACGTGTACGACAGCCAGGCAGGTACGAAGTCGAGCTGGGCGAAGTTCACCAGGGCCGAGTCGAACGGCAGGTTGATCGACCCCTTGGCGCCCAGCACGTACAGCTGCAGGCCCAGGAAGCCGAGCAGGCCGGCCAGCGTGATCACGAAGCTCGGCACCCCGAACCGGTTGAACAGCTGCCCGTACAACCAGCCGATGACCGCGCCCATGAGCACCGAGGCGCCGATCGCGAGCCAGACCGGCAACCCCTCGCTCACGAACAGCACCGCGAGCACCGCGCCGGACAGCCCGCTGACCGACCCGACGGACAGGTCGATCTGCCCGACCAGCAGCACGCACACGACGCCCAGCGCGATGATGCCGACGGCGGCGGATTCCAGCGTGAGGTTCACCAGGTTCGCGCTGGACAGGAAGATCGGGTTGAGGACCTGCAGCACCGTCCAGATGACCACGAGCCCGACCACGACCGGGATGACGCCCAGGTCGCCGCCGCGAGCGCGCTCGATCACGTCGGTGACCGCGCCGGCCAGCCCCGCACGCTCCCGCAGGCGCTCGTCCTGCCTGTCCGTGGTGACAGTCATGACGACGCTCCCTTGCCGGCTCTTCTGGAGACCGCGTTGTCGGTGGCGCCGGTGATGGCGGCGATGATGTCCTCGGTGGAGACGTCGGCCACGTCGAAGGCTCCGTTGTTGCGGCCGAGCCGCAGCACCACCACGGTGTCGGCGACGGCTTTCACGTCCGCCATGTTGTGGCTGATCATGATGACGCCCAGGCCGTTCTCGCGCAGCCGCTCGACGAGGTTGAGCACCTCGGCCGTCTGCGCCACGCCCAGCGCGGCCGTGGGCTCGTCGAGGATGATCACCTTGGGGTCGCCGAGCAGCGACCTGGCGATGGCCACGGTCTGCCGCTGGCCGCCCGACAGGGCCGCGACCGGCACCCGCACGCTCGGGATCTTGGCGGAGAGCTGGCGCAGCAGCTCCCACGAGCGGGTCTCCATGGACACGTCGTCCAGCCGCAGCGGGCGGATCTCCTGGCCGAGGAACAGGTTCTGGATCACGTTGAGGTTCTCGCAGAGCGCCAGGTCTTGGAAGACGGTGGCGATGCCGAGCTTGTGCGCGGCGGCCGGCGTGGGGATCTCGACGTCGCGGCCCTCGAAGGTGATCCTGCCCGAGTCGGGCGCGTGCACGCCCGAAAGGATCTTGACCAGGGTGGACTTGCCCGCGCCGTTGTCTCCCACGATCGCGACGACCTCGCCTGCGGCGACGTCGAGCTCGATGTCGGTGAGCGCGGCCACGGCGCCGAAGGTCTTGCTGATCCCGCGCAGCGACAGGACGGTCATCGGTGCTCTCCTACTTGATGCCGAGTTCGTCGCAGCCCTTGGCGTACGCGCCCGTGCAGATGTCGGCGGCTTTCATGATGCCGCTGTCGAAGAGCACTTCCTTGATGTTGTCCTTGGTGACCACCGTGGGGACGAACAGCTCGGACGGCGTGTCGTAGAGCGTGGTCTTGCCCGCGGGCTTCTCACCCTGCATGAAGCCCCAGGCCACGTTCGCCGCGGCCTCGGCCACGATCTTGATGGGCTTGGAGATCGTGTTGTACTGGTCGCCCGCGATGACGCGCTGGGCGGCGGCGGGCTCGGCGTCGTTGCCGGTGACCGGCGGCACCTCCACGCCCGCCGCCTTGAACGCGGCGATGGCGCCGCCGCCGGTGCCGTCGTTGGCCGCGACCACGCCCGCGATCTGGCCCTTGAACTGCGTGATCTGGCCGCTCACCCAGGTCTGCGCCTTCTCGGGCTGCCAGTCGGGGGTGTCGTACTCGGCCAGGAGCTTGAAGCCGCTCGGGTCGACGGCGCTGTGGATGCCCTTCTTGATCAGGCCGGCCGCGGCGTCCGTGGGGGAGCCGTTGACCTGGAGGATGCCGCCCTCGGCCTTCTCCTCCTTGAGGTGGTCGACCAGGGACTGGGCGATCATCGAGCCGATCTTCTCGTTGTCGAACGAGATGTAGTAGTCGGCCGGCGTGGCCGGGATCGGCCGGTCGTAGGCGATGATCGGCACCTGCTGCGACTGGGCCGACTTGACGATGGTGGCCGCGGCGGCGGAGTCGACCGGGTCGATCACGATCGCCTTGACGCCCTGGGCGAGCGCGGAGTTGGCCTGTTGCTGCTGCTTGGCCGCGTCGGAGTCGGCGTTCTGGTAGATGACCTGGCAGCTCGGGCAGAGCTGCTTCATCTTGGCCTCGAACAACGGCTTGTCCTGCAGCTCGTAACGGGTCGAGGCGAGGTCGGGCATGAGGAAGGCGACCTTGGCGTTCTGCACGTCGCCGCCGGCGCCGGTGTCCTCGCCGGTCGAGCCGGAGCCTGAGCCGCACGCGGCCAGCACCGAGCTTGCGAGCACTGCCGCCACGGCGAACGCGGTGGTCCGCATCTGAGCTCTGTTCACGGGTTCGTTCCTCACTCGCTACGTCCTCGCGGACGGATCCAAACGCTCGCTGCCCCCGAGACATGGACATAGCCCCTCACAAGGGGCACATCCTGTGGTGCGGCTCACGTTAGCGCGCGTTCAGAAACTTTGTCCAGCAAAGATGTTCAGAGTTGGCGGGCAGCGGCCACGATCCCCTCCGCCGTCGGGGCATCCGTGACGAGCTGGTTGAAGTAGCCGCCCCGGGCGCCGGCGATGATCGAGAGCACCTTCTCCGCGCCGACGGCGACGGCGATCGTCGCCGGGACACGGCGCAGTTCCTCCAGCCGCGTGGCGACCAGGCGCTCGCTGCCCGGGTAGGTCAGCGGGGTGCCCTCCCGGTCGTAGACGCGCATGCAGACGTCACCCACGGCCTGGCGCAGGGCCTCGGCGTCGCGGGGCATGAAAGCGGGCGTCATCTGCCGCATCAGCGGCGCCGAGCCGACACCGACGAGGGCGCACTTGGCGTGCGCCCACAGGTCCATGACCCGGCGTACGGACGGCTCGTGCTGGAGCGAGTAGAACAGCTCGGGGCCCGGCAGAGCGGGCGCGTAGAGGTAGGCGGGCACGCCGCCGACGCGTTCGGCCAGGATGCGGGTCGTCTCGTTGGTCTGGAACCAGGGCTGGGGCTCCTCCTGGCCGCCCACGGCGGGCGCGATCGTGACGCCCGGATAGTGCCCGAGCCCTTCGCGGGCGCACTCGTAGACCGTGGTGCCCGACGAGACGAGCACGACGTCGCCCGACTCCAGCCCCACCCCGGCCAGCGCGCGCGCCACGCCGGGGGCCAGCCACGGGCCCAGCGCGGGGCCGCTGACCTTGGGCACGATGAAGACCTGCGCCAGGCCGAGCGCCCGCGCCACCTCGGCGGCCAGCGGGCCGTCCTCCATCGAGGCGGGCCGGTGCACCTTGATCTCCACGATGCCCTGCTTGCGAGCCTCGGTGAGCAGCCGGCTGACGGTCGCCCTGCTGACGCCCAGCCGCTTGGCGATGTCGCCCTGCGTGGCGTCCTCCATGTAGTACTGCTGCGCCGCCGCGTACATCAGCTCATGGGGGAATCGGGTCTGCGCCTCGGGTGCGACGTCGGCGGCATTCATGCGCGCGCTCCTGAATGAGGTCTGTGAACATTTTTGCAGAACTGATGCGCAACGACTATACGTCAGCGGCGGCATCCCTCCGGGGAAAAGCTAGCCGCTGACCAAGACGACGCCGGGAGGCGGGCGCGTCACAGTGCCCCGACACGCGGATCCGGGAAGCGGCTCTGCCTCACGTGGCAGCCGAGGCGACCCGGTCCGGGAGCGGGCCGGTCGATGGGTGCGGCGTTGGCGGTCCGGTTCGGTGAGGGCCGGTGGGTGGGTTGCGGCGTGGTCAGGGGTGAGGGT
>NZ_SMKO01000221.1 GCF_004348685.1 Nonomuraea deserti
GCCGGGTGCAGCGGCCATGGCGGGTGGCGGTCGCTCGTGGTGGAGCGTGGGGTTCAGCACTGTTGGCGGACCCGGCGAAACACGGTGTGGACCTGCGGTGGCGTTGCCATGTCCGCCTGGTGCGGGCCGTGATGGGCTTCGTCCCCGTCCGTTCGGCATGGGCCGGGGGCGGGTCGGGCGGCGCGGGAAGGCGCAGTGTTTTGGGGAGAAGTGGGGGAAAAGGTGGAATATTGCAGTAAACCGGGAGAGGGCGATAAGCGTCGGCTGTCTGACAAATGTCGTGCATTCCCGGTTATGGGATGAAACATTATGTCAGCCGTTTCGCCGTAGTGTGCCCATTTGATTACTGATAGTTATCGTCGCTTCAATGTGACCAATCCGTAGCCGTTCGCCATGACGACAGGCCGGATCAGTGCGGGCATCATGCCTATCGTGAGCGAGGGAAGCGTCGCCGACGCCAAAATTGGGGTAAGGCTCGCGTCGAGACTTCCGGCACGGACGGATGACTCCGACCTTAGGGAACTGACGAGCCTCGCCGTGCAGGGAGATCGCAGTGCGATCGAATCTCTGCTGCGCGAGTTGCGTCCGATGGTGGTGCGGTATTGCCGTGCCAGGCTGGGCAGGGTTTCAGGGCAATATCACATTGCCGATGACGTCGCCCAGGAGGTGTGCATCGCGGTCCTGTCCGCGCTGCCGCGCTACCGCGACATGGGGCGGCCGTTCGCCTCCTTCGTGTTCGGGATCGCCTCGCACAAAGTGGCCGACGCGCTGCGGAGCTCCGTGCGCTCGGCCGTTCCGACCCAGGACCTGCCCGACGGGCCTGACGACGGGCCCGGGCCCGAGGAGACGGTGGTCCGCTACATCGAGGTGGAGCACGCGCGCAGGCTGCTGGCCAGGCTGCCGGAGAACCAGCGGGAGTTGCTGCTGCTGCGGGTGGTGTCGGGGCTTTCCGCGGAGGAGACCGGTAATGTACTCGGCATGTCACCGGGTGCGGTCCGCGTCGCCCAGCATCGGGCGCTGGCCAGGTTGCGGCAGATGGCCGAGCTGGAGTCGGCTTGACCCCAGAGGACGAGACCGACGCGCTGCTCGACGCGCTCGGTCGTGGAGAGATGCCTGACTCGGGCGATCCGGCCGCACGGTTGCTGGCCGTGCTGCTCGACGACGTGGATCAGCGGCGCTCCTCCGTGTCGATGACACCATCGACATAGCCTCGGGCGTATTCCCAGCTGACGTAGTCGGCCGGGTCGGGGTGGAAGGCCGGCTCGTGGACCTGTGGCTGGCCTTTCTCGATCATCTGTCGCAGGTTGCCGCGCAGCAGCTCCCAGTCGAAGAAGTGCTGCTCGCCGCATTCGGGGCAGTCGAGCACGAGGCCCAGCACTCCCTGCGGTTCGAGCAGGGAACGGAAGACCTCGACGTCGGCGAGGTCGGTGATGGCCTCGTCGCGTTCGGCCGCGGTGAGTGGCTCGGCGTCGTCTAGGGCGCCCATCGCCGAGGAAGGGTCGTTAGGGTCGTCCGCGAACGGGTCGCGGGGGACGTCTTCCAGCACCTTCCCACCATATGACCGATGCGGCCCGAGCGGTGGATATTACCTCAGCCATCCGCGCCTGGCGGCTTCCACGCCTGCTTGGAAGCGTGATTGGGCGCCCAATTCGGCCATGGCGCCGGCGAACCTGGCCCGTACCGTCCTGACCGAGATTCCGAGCTGGCGGGCTATCGACTCGTCGCACATGCCCTGGGCGGCCAGGCGCAGCACCTGGGCCATCCCGTCGATCCCGCGCCCCCACGGCAGGGGCGTGGCGCGGCCCCACAGCTCGCTGAAGAGGGCGCGGAGCGTGCCCACGACGATCGGCGTGCGTACGAGGTAGAAGTGGTAGGCGTGGTCGGGCAGGTTGCCGCCCCACAACGCGGGCAGGCCGGCCACGTCGGCACCGGCGGCCATGAACCAGCTCGGCACGCGATCCAGCGTGCGCACGTTGCCGCCGGCCTCGACCAGGCGGGTCAGCAGATCGCGTACGCCCGGGAGCGCCAGGGTGGAGACCGGCAGGACCAGATGAACGGCTAGAAGATTTCGTTGTTGCGCATCAATCCATGGATCCGCAAATTTACGAGCAAAATCGCTCATTGTGCGTTCGTCCGGGATTGCTGTGTGCAATTCCAGCGGCGGTGACTGCACGGCCATGCCGACCACGCTCTCGAACAGGACGTCGGCCCCGTTCAACATCTCCACCGTGAAAGGCCCGCTCTGGTAGTCGCGGCCGGCGTCGTAGTCGTGGATCAAACCCCGGATGGAGGCGAGCGCCGAGTCGATCATCCGGCTCTCCTCGGCCAGCCGTTCGAGCCGCTCGGCGATCACCCGCCCGAGCGCCGCCGCGGGGTGGCGGGCCAGGTATTCGCCCGACCGTTCGTCCACCACACCCAGCTTGACCAGGTCGTCGAGCTGGCGGGTGACCTTCTCGACGGGCCCGTCGATGGCCTGCGCGAGGTCGGTGCGGGTGGCCCTGTGCAGGCGCAGCACCGTCGAGTAGAGCGCCCTCTGGGCAGGGTCGAGGCCCAGCGTCTCGTAGGGATCTGACGCGGCTCTCGGCTCATTGCGCATCGCGGGCGGCTCCGTAGGGGGGACACGGGCGTGCCGCGAGAATAACGCCGCAGTGCGCCCGTGTCCGCTCGTTCCGCCGACTGGCTGGGGGAGGCGTGCAACTTCGTGCAATTGCACGTTTTCACCTTGCGATGTGCCGGTGAGTGACCCAGGCTTTACCTAGCGTCGGCATCCCGAAAGCAGGCGTGGCTGCGCCGCCCATCAGGACGCGGAGGGGGGTTCGGTGGTGCGTACGCGCCGCCACGCCTGGATGCCGGTGGCTGGGGGACAGGGCGGGTCACCGACCGTCCCTTCCCCCAGCGCTGTGAGATGCCGGGAGTACGACGGGCCGTGGGGGTCATCGTGCTCCCGGCGTCGACCCGCTGTCTTCTCCAGCGCTGCGCCGTGAGCCCGGAAAATCTTCTCCGGCGCCGGGGCCCGAGGCCGTGAGTGCGCTTTTGGAGGCAGGCCCTAGACTTGGCTCATCAGCGCATCGGCAGGAGGGGGCCGCAGCATGTCCAAGTTCACCGAGATGGGTCTGACCTTCGATGACGTGCTGCTGGTGCCCGGATATTCCGACCTCCAACCAGGTGACGCCGACACCAGGTCTCGCCTGTCCCGCGGCGTCACGCTGTCCATCCCGCTGGTCTCCGCGGCCATGGACACCGTCACCGAGGCCCGCATGGCGGTCGCCATGGCGCGGCAGGGCGGCATCGGCATCCTGCACCGCAACCTGTCGGTCGACGAGCAGGCCCAGCAGGCCGATCTGGTCAAGCGGTCCGAGGCCGGCATGGTCACCAATCCGGTGACGTGCAGCCCCGACGACACGCTGGCCGAGGTCGAGCGGTTGTGCGCGACCTACCGGATCTCGGGGGTGCCCGTCACCGACGTGTCGGGCACGCTGGTCGGCATCGTGACCAACCGCGACATGCGCTTCGAGACCGACCAGTCGCGGCCCGTGCACCAGGTCATGACCAAGATGCCGCTGGTCACCGCGCCGGTGGGGGTGTCGCGTGACGACGCCTTCGCCCTCCTCAGGCAGAACAAGATCGAAAAGCTGCCCCTCGTCGACGCCGACGGCAGGCTGCGCGGCCTGATCACGGTCAAAGACTTCACCAAGAGCGAGCAATACCCTCTCTCCACCAAAGACGCCGACGGCCGGCTCATCGTGGGGGCGGCCGTCGGCGTCGGCGGTGACGCGGAGGTGAGGGCCAAGGCGCTGATCGAGGCCGGGGTCGACGTGGTGGTGGTCGACGTGGCCCACGGCCATTCCAAGGGCCTGGCCGAGATGATCGCCAAGATCAAGGCCAACAGCAAGGTCGAGGTCATCGGCGGCAACATCGCGACCAGGGCGGGCGCGCAGATGCTGGTCGACGCGGGCGCCGACGCGGTCAAGGTGGGCGTGGGCCCCGGCTCCATCTGCACCACGCGGGTGGTCGCCGGCGTCGGCGCCCCGCAGGTGACCGCCATCCACGAAGCCTCCAAGGCGTGCGCGCCCGCGGGCGTGCCGGTGATCGGCGACGGCGGCCTGCAATATTCCGGTGACATCGTCAAGGCGATCGCCGCCGGCGCCGACACGGTCATGCTGGGCTCGCTGCTCGCGGGATGCGAGGAGTCGCCCGGCGAGCTGATCTTCATCAACGGCAAGCAGTTCAAGTCCTACCGCGGCATGGGCTCGCTCGGCGCCGTACGCAACCGCGAGCGCGGCGGCGCCTCCTTCAGCAAGGACCGCTACGCCCAGGCCGACGTCGGCGGCGAGGACAAGTACATCCCCGAGGGCATCGAGGGTCAGGTGCCCTATCGCGGCCCGGTGGCGGCCGTCGCCCACCAACTCGTCGGCGGGCTGCGCCAGGGCATGTGGTACGCCGGCTGCCGCACGATCTCGCAGATGCACACCGACTGCGAGCTCATGCCGATCACGGCGGCGGGCCTCAAGGAGAGCCACCCCCACGACATCCAGATGACGGTGGAAGCTCCGAACTATCACAGAAGGTAAGTTCATGACTCAGCAGGTGGAGATCGGCCGGGGTAAGACCGGGCGGCGGGCCTATTCGCTCGACGAGATCGGCCTGGTGCCCTCGCGGCGCACCCGTGACCCGGAGGAGGTCTCGATCGCCTGGCAGATCGACGCCTACCGGTTCGAGTTGCCCGTGGTGGTCGCTCCCATGGACAGCGTGGTCTCGCCGGCCACCGCCATCGCGATCGGGCGGCTGGGCGGGCTGGCCCCGCTCGACCTCGAAGGGCTCTGGACCCGCTACGAAGACCCCTCGCCGCTGGTGGAGGAGTGCGCGACGCTCGACGCGGCGGCGGCGACCAAGCGGCTGCAGGAGATCTACGCGGCGCCGATCCAGGAGGAGCTGATCGGCCGGCGGATCGAGGAGATCCGTTCTTCCGGGGTGACGACCGCCGTGCGGCTGTCCCCGCAGCGCACGGTCCAATACCACAAGACCGTGATCGACGCGGGCGTGGACATCTTCGTCATCCGCGGCACGACCGTCTCCGCCGAGCACGTGTCAGGGCGGGCCGAGCCGCTCAACCTCAAGCAGTTCATCTACGAGCTCGACGTGCCGGTCATCGTGGGCGGCTGCGCGACCCACACGGCCGCCCTGCACCTGATGCGCACCGGCGCGGCGGGCGTGCTGGTCGGCTTCGGCGGCGGCGCCTCCCACACGACGCGCAACGTGCTCGGTGTCGCCGTGCCGATGGCCACCGCGATCTCCGACGTCGCCGCGGCCCGGCGCGACTACATGGACGAGTCGGGCGGGCGCTACGTGCACGTGATCGCCGACGGCGGCATGGGCACGTCGGGCGACATCGCCAAGGCCATCGCCTGCGGGGCCGACGCCGTGATGGTGGGTTCGCCGCTGGCCCGCGCCGCGGAGGCGCCCGGCCACGGGTTCCACTGGGGATCCGAGGCGCACCACCCCGACCTGCCCAGGGGGCGGCGGGTCGAGTTCGGGACGGTGGGGACGCTGGAGCAGATCCTGCACGGGCCGTCGAGCGTGGCCGACGGCTCGATGAACCTCATGGGCGCGCTCAAGCGCACGATGGCCTCCACCGGCTACTCCGACATCAAGGAGTTCCAGCGGGTCGAGGTCGTGGTCGCCCCGACCCATCCCTGACCTGTCCCGATCCCGTCACCGCGGCCCTGCGCGCCGGGCCGCGGTGCCGTTAGTGTTTCGGGCATGGAATCCCTTGAAGAGAGAGTTGCCCGGCTAGAGACGCAGATCGCCTACCTTCAGCGGCACTTCGGCATCGACCCCGCGCTGATCGAGTCCGTTGACCAGGGTCCGCAACTGCCGCCCGACTTCTACGCGGCGTTGCGGAAGGGGAAGACGATCCAGGCGATCAAGATCTACCGTGAGGCCACCGGGGCTTCGCTGCTGAACGCGAAGAACGCGGTCGAGACGATGGAGCGGCAGGTCTCCGGCCGGAGGTGAGCTATTTCCGAGATTGAGCGGATCTTCCGGGAGGAGTACGGCCGGGCGGTCGCCGTGCTCGTACGGGCCTTCGGCGACATCGACCTCGCCGAGGAGGCGGTCCAGGAGGCCTTCACCGTGGCGGTGCGGCAGTGGCCGTCCGCGGGGCCGCCGCCGAGCGCGGCCGGGTGGATCATCACCACCGCGCGCAACCGGGCCATCGACCGGCTGCGCAAGGAAGCGGCGCGGTCCGGCAAGCACGCGCAGGCCGCGCTGCTGAACGTTCCCGGCGAGCCCGTGGAGCAGGGCCCCGTGCGGGACGACCGGCTGCGGCTGATCTTCACCTGCTGCCATCCCGCGCTCGCGCCCGGCGCCCGGGTCGCGCTGACGCTGCGGCTGCTGGGCGGGCTCACGACGCCGGAGATCGCCCGGGCGTTCCTGGTGCCGGAGCCGACCATGGCGCAGCGGATCGTGCGGGCCAAGCGCAAGATCAGGGACGCGGGCATCCCTTACCGGGTCCCGCGCGAGGCCGACCTGCCCGAGCGGCTGCGGGCGGTGCTCGCCGTGATCTATCTGATCTTCAACGAGGGGTACACGGCCAGCTCGGGTGACCGGCTCGTCCGGGACGATCTCTGTGCGGAGGCCGTCAGGCTGGGGCGGTTGCTCGCCGAGCTCATGCCGGAGGAGCCCGAGGTCATGGGGTTGCTGGCGCTGATGCTGCTGATCGAGTCGCGGCGCGCCGCGCGTACGGGGCGGGCCGGCGAGCTGGTGCCCCTGCCCGAGCAGGACCGGACGTCGTGGGACCGCGCGCTCGTCGACGAGGGGCAGGCCATCGTGCGGTGGTGCCTGGAGCGGGACCGGCCGGGCCCCTATCAGATCCAGGCCGCCGTCAACGCCGTGCACAGCGACGCGCGGACCGCCGAGGACACCGACTGGCGGCAGATCCTGCGGCTCTACGACCTGCTGGTGGCCTTCGACCCCGGGCCGGTCGTGGCGGTGCACCGGGCGGTCGCCGTGGCCGAGGTGGAGGGTGCGGAGCCGGCGCTGAAACTGCTGGAGGGGCCGGCGGCGGACGACTATCACCTGTTGCATGCCGTACGGGCTGATCTGCTGCGGCGGCTGGGGCGCGAGCCGGAGGCGGCCGAGGCGTACGCGGCGGCGATCGAACGGGCGGGCAACGAGGTGGAGCGGGACTTCCTGCGGAGGAAGGCGGGAGGGCCCCCATCCCGGTGATCCGCGGCGGGGGTCAGCGGGTGTAGGTCGCCACGACGGTGCCGTTGCTGAACGTCTCGGTGCCGGTCAGGGTGAACGTCGTCGGCCGGAAATCGCCGTGGAAGGCCGGGATGCCCGCTCCCGCGACCACCGGGTAACACGTGACGATCAGCTCGTCGATCTCCGGCAGGAGTTGGGCGGCCACGTTGCCGCCGCCCACAGCCAGATGCCGAGCCCGTCCTCCTGCTTCAGCCGCCGCACCAGGCCGAGCGGGTCGTCCGGCACCAGCTCGACGGCCGGCTCGTCGACGCTCTTGACGGTGTCGGCGGGTAGGGGTTGGTCGTGCCCGTCTCCAGGCCGATCTCGTACGTGCCCCTGCCCATGATCACGTTGTCGAACCGCTGGTTGGGGGCGTCGATGCCGGTCTGGGCCCGGATGGGAGCGGGCACGGTCTCGGGAAGGCGCGTGGTGTCAACGCGCCTGCGCGAGGTGCCGGCCGAACGATCCGCGTCGACGGGGAGGCGAACGTGCGTGCTCGCCTAGCATGCGGGGATGGCTGATCATCGGAACACGCACGAGCTCGTCCAGGAAGGCGATCTCATCACCAAGCGGTACGTGGACGGCAAGCCGGGCGCGGCCGAGCCCGAATGGCGGGCGCTGACCCTCCTGGCCGAGCACGCCCCCGGGCTGGCCCCCGAGCCCGTGGCCTTCGACGGCCGCTCGGTCACGATGACCAGGATCGACGGGCTGCCGATGCGCGGGATCGAGGTGCGGGCCGAGCACGTCGCCGCCATGGCCGAAGCGCGCGCCCGGTTGCACGCCGCCATCCCGTACGGCGTCCTCCGGGACGTTCCCGCGCGCCCGTGGTCGGACACGGCGGTCGCGGACTGGATCAGGCGGCGCGCCGCGGCCTGGCAGCCCAGGGGGCCGCTGGCGGACAGAGCCGTCGACGAGGGGCTGCGGTGGCTGGAGAGCTGGTCGCCGGGCGATTCGGGGGTCACGCCCGCGTTCGGCGCCGGAGACGGCAACCTGGCCAACTTCCTCTGGGACGGTACCCGCGTCCGCCTGGTCGACTTCGAGGACTCCGGGCGCAGCGACGTGGCGTACGAGGTGGCAGAGGTGGCCGAGCACGTGTCGATGTGGGTGGACGGCGAGGTGGAGATCGCGTCCGCGTTCGGCCTGGGCCCGCAGGAGGAGCGGCGGATGCGCGGGCACCGCAGGCTGCACGCCCTCATGTGGTTGTTCCTGCTGTCCTACGACTCCCTGGAGTCCCCCCGCAACCCGCCCGGCACCTTGGACCGGCAGGCCGGGCGGGTGCTGGCGGGACTGGGCGCGTGAAAGCGCCCGGCGCTCAGCCCGTGAGCACGCCGAGCAGGTGAGTGACCTCCCTGGACACCGCGTCGCGCCCGGCCTTGAGATATTTCCTGGAGTCGACGACCCGCTCGTCGTGGGACAGGTAGTCGCGGATGGCGCCGGTGAACGCCTTGTTCAGGTGGGTCGCGATGTTGATCTTCTTCATGCCCTTCCCGACGGCCTCGCGCAGCACGTCGTCAGGCACCCCCGACGAGCCGTGCAGGACCAGCGGCACCGGCACCGCGGCCCGCAGCTCGGCGATGAGCTCCAGGTCGAGCACCGCGTCCTTGGACGTCATGGCGTGCGAGGTGCCCACCGCGACGGCCAGCGCGTCCACGCCCGTCCTGGTCACGTAGTCGACGGCCTCGTGGGGTTTGGTGCGGGCGCCCGGCGCGTGCACGCCGTCCTTGCCCCCGACCTCGCCCAGCTCGGCCTCCACCCACACGCCGCGCTCGTGGCACCAGGCGACCACCTCGGCGGTGGCGGCGACGTTCTCCTCGTCGGGCAGGGCCGAGGCGTCGTACATCACCGAGCCCAGCCCCAGCTCCACCGCCTCCTCCACGAGCGCCCTGTCGGTGGCGTGGTCGAGGTGGACCGCGACCGGCACCTCGGCGTGGCGGGCGACCGCGAGCGCGGCCAGCGCGACCGGCTCCAGCGCGCCGTGGTAGCGCACGCAGTTCTCGCTGATCTGCAGCACGACCGGCAACCCCAGCGCCTCCGCGCCGGTCACGATGGCGGTGGCGTGTTCGAGCTGGATCACGTTGAACGCGCCCACCCCTGCGGGCGACTGGCTGACGATGTCGCCGATGGCGGCGAGGGGCATGGCACTTGCTCCTTCAAGTAATGATGATCTTGGGGTGGATGTCGGCGTACACGTCGGGGTCGAAGTCACCGGCCACGGGCGCGGCCACGGCCGCCGCGCCCAGCGCCGCCGCCCGCCTCAGCCTGTCAGGCCACGGCGCCCGCTCCACCAGCCCCAGCGCCAGCCCGGCGACCAGCGAGTCGCCGGCCCCGGTCGGGTTTCCCCCCACGGTGTACGGCATGCGCGCCCTGAATGTTCCCTCCCCGGTGACCGCCAGCAGCCCGTCGGAGCCCATCGACACCACCACGGCCTCGGCCCCCCGCTCGCGCAGCGCCTGGGCGCCCTCGGCGGGGCCGCCGCCGGGCACCGCCCTGGCCAGCTCTTCCGCGTTGGGTTTGACGACGGAGGGACGGCCCTCGGGCGCGTGGCGCAGCGGCTCGCCGTCGGCGTCGACGATCGCGGGCACGCCCTTGCCGGCCGCGATCGCGGCGAGGGTGGCGTACGCGTCGAGGGGCACGCCGCGCGGCAGGCTCCCCGACAGGACGACCGCGTCGGCGGCCGCCACGAGCGGCTCGTAGCGCCGCACGAAGCTCTCCAGCTCGCCGGGGGTCACCTCGGGCCCGGGTTCGTTGAACAGCGCCGTACGCCTGGTCTCGGCCCCGCCCGCGCCGGCCTGGCCCGGCTCCCCCGGACCACGCGCGATCGGGCCGCCCGTCGTGGCCGGGACGGGTGTCTCCGTGACGGCCAGGGTGGTGCGGGAGTCGGCGGCGATGGGCGTCAGGGCGCTCGGCAACCCGGCCGCGCGCAGATCGCCTTCGATCGCCTGCCCCGTCGGCCCGCCCGCCAGGCCGGTGACCAGCACCTCGTGGCCCAGCGCTGCCAGCACGCGGGCCACGTTGACCCCTTTGCCGCCGGCCCGCCGGTGCACCGCGGTGACCCGGTTGACGCCGTCCCAGTCGACCCCGGGGAGCCGGTAGGTCACGTCGAGCGCGAGATTGAGCGTCACGGTGAGGATCATCGGGGCTCCGTGACCCAGACGCCGTCCTTCATCACCCCGGTCACCTCCAGCGCGTCGGACAATACCACCAGGTCGGCGGCCTTGCCGACGGCGATCGAGCCTATCCGGTCGGCCAGGCCGAGCACCCGCGCGGGGGTCAGCGAGGCCACCTGCACGGCGTCGGGCAGCGACATGCCCACCTCCCGCACGCTGCGCCGGAACGCGACGTCCATGGTCAGCGTGGAGCCCGCGATCGAACCGCCCTCGACGAGCCTGGCCACGCCGCCGTCCACGCGCACCGCCATCGAGCCGAGCACGTAGTCGCCGTCGCCGAGGCCGGTGGCCGACATCGCGTCGGTGATCAGCGCGGTCCGGCCGGGGCCCGCCACTTCGTACGCCAGCCGCAACATGGCCGGATGCACGTGCACGCCGTCGTTGATCAGCTCGATCGTCACCCGCTCGTCGTCGAGCAGCGCGGCGATCGGCCCGGGGGCGCGGTGGCCGAGCGGCGGCATCGCGTTGTAGAGGTGGGTGGCCACGCTCGCGCCGGCCTCGATGCCGGTGATGGTCTGGTCGTAGCCGGCGTCGCTGTGGCCCACGGCGGCGATCACGCCTTCGGAGACGGCCAGCCGGATCGTGTCGAGCGCGCCGGGCAGCTCGGGGGCGATGGTGATCATGCGTACGTGGCCGCGCCCGGCCTTGACCAGCTCGGCGAACTCGTGCGGCGAGGGCTCGCGCAGCAGCGCGGGGTCATGCGCGCCGCAGCGGGCCCTGGAGATGTAGGGGCCCTCGAAGTGGATGCCGGCCAGGAGCCCTTCGTCGCAGAGCTCGGCCAGCGCCGACGCCGCTCTGACCAGATTGTCGGGGGTGTCGGTGACCAGGCTGGCCATCGTCGTGGTGGTGCCGTGGCGCCGGTGCAGCGCCACCGCGTCACGGGCCCGGTCGAGCTCGCCGGCCGGGAAGGAGCCGCCCGCGCCGCCGTGGTTGTGGATGTCGACGAACCCGGGCACGACGTGCCGGCCGCCCACGCTCAGGCCGGGGCCGGGGGCGGATCCGTGGCCGACATGCGTGATGCGGCCGTCTTCGATGGTCAGCCACCCCTCGTGGATCCCCCCGGGTGTCACGATCCTGGCGTCGGCAAGAGTAAGGCTCATGGAGACAGAATCACAGATCGCGTGAGGTGCATGGGTTCGTCGGGGTTCAGTTGCTGGGCGAACGCGCGCGCCACGGCCACCCGCTGGGCGCGGATCAGCTCGGCCATGGGGTCGAGCCCGCTCTCGAAGAACGTGCCGCCTGTCTGCTCGACCTGCGCGCGCAGGCCGGCGGGCGCGGTGCCGAGCATCCAGGTGACGCGCCCGGGGCCGGCGATGCTGATCGGGCCGTGCCGATATTCCATCGCCGGGTACGCCTCCGTCCACGAGCGGGACGCCTCGCGCATCTTCAGCGCGGCCTCCTGGGCCAGCCCGACCGTCCAGCCGGCGCCGAGGAAGCTGAACTGCTCGGCCTTGACCAGCTCGTCGGGGAGCGGCGCGGCCACGGCCCGCTCGGCGTCCTCGATCGCCTGGGTGAGGTCTTCGCCGAGGCTGGCACGCAGCAGGGCCAGCTGCGTGGTGGCGAACCTGGTCTGCACGACCGACCGCTCGTCGGCGTAGTCGAGCACGACGACCTCGTCGGCGGCCCGCATGATCGGCGTTTCCGGGTCGGCGGTGATGGCCGTGGTCTTCGTGGTGGTGCGGGCGAGCAACTCCAGCACCTCGGTGGTGGTGCCCGAGCGGGTCAGCGCGAGCACGCGGTCGTACGACCGTCCCGAGGGCGCCTCGGAGGCGGCGAAGGCGTCGGTCTCGCCGTGCCCGGCCCGCTCCCGCAGCGCCGCGTACGCCATCGCGATGAACCATGACGTGCCGCAGCCGACGACGGCCACCCGCTCGCCGCGGCGCGGCAGCGCGCCGGCGGGAACGTCCGCGACGGCGCGGCGCCAGCACGACGGCTGGGACACGATCTCGGCCTCGGTGTGGCTGGTCACCACGTGCCTCCCCATGGTTGATTGTTTCTGCGTTTTTTATACCAGGTAAGAGCATAAACGGGCACTGGTGGCTCCGGCTCTCCAGGTTGTGCCACGCTTGCTCCTGACCTCGTCCATCAGGGAGGCCTCGTGTCCCGCTACGACCGCTGGAACTCCATCCTCGAGCTGCTCTCCCAGGAGGGCAGGCTGTCGGTGGAGGAGGCGTCGCAGGCGCTCGACGTCTCCACCGCGACGATCCGGCGGGACTTCGACCAGCTCGCCCAGCAGCAGATGCTCATGCGCACGCGGGGCGGCGCGGTGGCCCAGAGCGTGAGCTACGATCTGCCGCTGCGCTACAAGACGGCCCGGCACGCCGACGAGAAACAGCGCATCGCGGCCGCCGCGGCGGAGTTCGTGACGCCGGGCGGCGTGGTGGGGCTCAACGGCGGCACCACCACCTCCGAGCTGGCCCGCACGCTCGCCACGGCGCCCGCGCTGGAGAGTGGCTTCACCGTCGTCACCAACGCGCTCAACATCGCCGCCGAGCTCACCGTCCGCCAGCACGTCAAGATCGTGGTGACCGGCGGCGTGGCCAGGCCGCAGTCGTACGAGCTCATCGGGCCGCTGGCGACCGGGGTGCTGGAGCAGGTGACGCTGGACGTGGCGTTCCTCGGGGTCGACGCGCTGGACATCGGGCTGGGCGCGTCGGCGCACCACGAGGGCGAGGCCAGCGTCAACAACCTGCTGATCAGCCGCGCCGGGCAGGTCGTCGTGGTGGCCGACTCCTCCAAGGTGGGCAAGCGGGCGTTCTCCCGCATCTGCCCGATCGGACAGATCGACACCCTCGTCACCGACGCCCAGCTCTCCGACGATCTGGCCGGTGAGCTGACGGAGGCGGGGGTAAAGGTCGTACGCGCCTGACCCGCTCAGGCGTTACAGGGTGATGTCGGGGCGGGTAGGAACGGGACGCAGGCGACAAAGCCATCCCAGGGGGAAATATGGCGTCGGGAAGGACCGTGGCCCGTCTCGGGCCCGCGGAGCGCGCCGAGGCGCTGGAACGCATGGCCGCGCGAGAGCTCGACGTGGTCGTGGTCGGCGGGGGCATCGTGGGAGCGGGGGTGGCTCTCGACGCCGCCACCCGCGGGCTCGACGTGGGGCTGGTCGAGGCCCGTGACTTCGCCTCGGGCACCTCGTCGCGCTCCTCCAAGCTCATCCACGGTGGTCTGCGCTACCTGGAGCAGCTCAACTTCGAGCTGGTGCGCGAGGCCCTGCAGGAGCGGGCGCTGCTGCTCCAGCACATCGCGCCGCACCTCGTCAGGCCGGTGCCGTTCCTCTTCCCGCTGACCCACTACGCCTGGGAGCGGGCCTACGTCGGCGCCGGCGTGGCGCTCTACGACACGCTCGGCTTCGCCTCAGGGCGCGCCCGCGGCGTGCCCGGGCACCGGCACCTGTCCAGGTCGCGGGCGCTGCGGCTGGCGCCCGCGCTCAAGCGGAGCGCGTTCACGGGCGCCATCCAGTACTGGGACGCCCAGGTCGACGACGCCCGCTACGTGATGACCATGCTGCGCACCGCGGCCACCTACGGCGCCCACATCGCTCCCCGGGCGCAGGTGGTGGGGTTCCTGCGGGAGGGGGAGCGGGTCACCGGCGTACGGGTGCGCGACCTGGAGAGCGGCGAGGAGTTCGAGGTCCGCGCCCAGCAGGTCGTCAACGCCACCGGGGTGTGGACCGACGACATCCAGGAACTGGTCGGCGGCCGGGGCCAGATCCACGTACGCGCCTCCAAGGGCATCCACCTCGTGGTGCCGCGCGACCGGATCCAGTCGCTGACCGGGATCATCCTGCGTACGGAGAAGTCCGTGCTCTTCGTGATCCCCTGGGGACGGCACTGGATCATCGGCACCACCGACACGGAGTGGACCCTCGACAAGGGCCACCCGGCCGCCTCCCGGGCCGACATCGACTACCTGCTCGACCACGTCAACGCCGTGCTGTCCGTGCCCCTGAGCCGCGACGACGTCGAAGGCGTCTACGCGGGGCTGCGCCCGCTGCTGTCGGGCGAGTCGGACGAGACGTCCAAGCTGTCCAGGGAGCACGTGGTCGCCCATCCGGTGCCGGGCCTGGTGATGATCGCCGGCGGGAAGTACACGACCTACCGGGTCATGGCACGTGACGCGGTCGACGCCGTGGCGCACGGCCTCGACCAGCGGGTGCCCCATTCGTGCACCGACCGCATCCCGCTGGCCGGCGCGGAGGGCTACCAGGCGCTGTGGAACTCCCGGCACCGCATCGCCCACGCCTCCGGGCTGCACGTGGCCAGGATCGAGCACCTGCTGCAGCGTTACGGCTCGCTGATCGACGAGGTGCTGGAGCTGATCGAGCATGACACGTCGCTGGGCAGGCCGCTGAGCGGGGCCGACGACTACCTGCGCGCCGAGATCGTCTACGCCGCCACGCACGAGGGCGCCCGGCATCTCAACGACGTGCTGACCCGGCGTACGCGCATCTCCATCGAGACCTTCCACCGCGGCGTGGCCGTGGCGCAGGAGTCGGCCGAACTGCTCGCCGAGCCGCTCGGCTGGGACGGCGAGCAGGTCAAGCGGGAGGTGGGGTACTTCACCAAGCGCGTGGAGGCCGAGCGCCGCTCCCAGGAGCAGGACTCCGACCAGGAGGCCGACGCGATCAGGCTCGGCGCGCCGGAGATCGTCCCCGTGGTCGCGCCGGAGCCCTAGCCGATCAGCCCATCGGGATCCACGCCTGCTCGGCCAGCGTGGCGGCGTCGTTGACCTGCACGCCCTCGGCGGAGACCGTCCACAGGGAGTCGCCGATGACCACCGAGCGCTGGATGCCGGCCCGGTAGCGGCGTTCGTCATCCTGGCGCTGCGCCGGATGCCTGATCATGCCGATCTTCGACACGCCCGAGTCGTCGATCTTCAGCGCGAGCGCGCCCGACTCGTCGGCGCTGGTCAGCGGGATCACCGCGAGGCCGGTCCTGGGCCAGTAGAGGAAGGCGTGCGGGTCCCACTCGGCCTCCGAGCCGGAGTCCTTCTGGAACAGCTGCGACAGCCTGCGCGGGGCGGCGGGGTCGCTGACGTCGAACAACGACACCTGCGTGCCCCGCGTCCTGCCCTCCTCGCTCGCCTCCTGGCCGATCCCGATCAGCCGGCCGTCGCCGGCCGGGTGCAGGTAGGCGGAGTAGCCGGTGATCTTCAGCTCGCCGGTCACCTTGGGCGCCGCCGGGTCGCGCAGGTCGAGGGTGTAGAGCGGGTCCACCTGCTTGAACGTGACCGCGTAGCCGACGGGGCCGATGAACCTGACCGAGTAGATGCGCTCGCCCCTGCCGAGGCCGCCGACCTCGCCCTTCTGGTCCATGGTGGCGGCGTCCAGCACGTGGACGGTGCTCGAACTGTCCCGGCCGTCGCGGGAGCTGAGCGTGGTGGCGACGCGGAGATGGCCTTCGTGCTCCGACAGCGAGTACTGGTTCAGCAGGCGGCCCGCCACCTTCCCCGAGGCCACGTAGGCGGGCGGGCCCGGCTTGGAGACGTCGAACCGGTGGATCTGCGTCTCCTCGGGCGGGAGCGTGTTGTGCATGGGGGGCAACTTCGTGACCGTCATCCTGGCCGTCGGGACCTCCGTCATGGTGGCCGTCACGGCGGGTTCGCTGGGGGTGGGCTCCTCGGCGGGGGCCACGCCCTGCGAGGG
>NZ_SMKO01000222.1 GCF_004348685.1 Nonomuraea deserti
GGCCGGAGCGGGGGGTTCTGACAGGACGACGTGGACGTTCGTGCCGCCGATGCCGAGGGACGAGACCCCGGCGAGGCGCGGCCCGGCCGCGGGAGGGGCCCACTCCGTGGTGGTGGTGAGCAGGTGGAACGGGGTGGAGTCGAGATCGAGGTCGGGATGGGGACGGGTGACGTTCACCGTGGGGACCATCGTGCGGTGCCGGAGCATCAGCGCGGCCTTGATCAGCCCGGTGACGCCCGCGGCCGCGTTCAGGTGGCCGACGTTGGACTTCACGGAGCCGATCGCGCACCCGGACGCGCCGGCGAAGGCCGCGGCGGCGGCCGCCACCTCGATCCGGTCGCCGAGGTCGGTCCCGGTGCCGTGCGCCTCGAGGAACCGCGCGTCCGCGGGTTCCAGCCCGGCCGCCGCCCACGCCTCGACGATGGCGGCCGTCTGCCCGTCCACGCCTGGCGCGGTGAACCCCACCCGCCCGGCGCCGTCGTTGCTGAGCGCCGTGCCGCGCACGACCGCGTGGATCGGGTCGCCGTCGGCCAGGGCGTCCTCCAGGCGTTTCAGCACCACCAGCCCGACGCCGTTGCCGCCGACGGTGCCCGCCGCCTTCTCGTCGAAGGGCCGGCACCGCCCGTCCGGCGAGAAGATGCCGCCGGGCTCGTACAGGTATCCCCGCTTGTACGGCGAGTCGATCGACACGCCGCCGGCGAGCGCCAGGTCGCACTCGCTGAGCAGCAGCGCCTGGACCGCCACGTGCACGGTCGCCAGCGACGTCGAGCAGGCCGTCTGCACGGTCATGCTCGGCCCGGTCAGGTTCAGCCGGTACGACAGCCACCCGGCCATGAACTCCCTGTCGGTGAACATCCGTACCTGCATGGGCCCGAGCCGGGCCCGCAGCCCCGGATCGAGCCGCGCGGCGAGCGCATGGTCGCTGGGCTCGCCGCCCACGTACACGCCGGTCCTGTCGGGAGCCGCGCGCGGGTCGTGCCCGGCGTCCTCCAGCGCCGACCACGCCGTCTCCAGCAGCTGCCTGAGCTGCGGATCCAGCGCCCGCGCCTCCGCCGCGCCGAACCCGAACAGCTCGTGCTCGAACCGGTCCGCGTCCGCCAGGAACCCCTTGGACGGGACGTAGCCGGGATGGCGCAGCTCGTCGGCGGGCACGCCGTCGGCCAGCAGCTCCTCCTCGCCGAAGTCGGCGATCGAGCAGACGCCGTCGCGCAGGTTCGTCCAGAACTCGGCCACGTCGCGGGCTCCGGGGAAGCGGCCGCTCATCCCCACGATGGCCACAGCCGGTGCGTCGGTCATGCGTTACCCTCTCTGTGCGTTCCTGCGCGCGGCGAGCCGTTCGCGCCTGCTCTGGCCGCGCCGCCTGGCGCCCCGCACGTCTTCGCCGCCGTCCGCCGGGGCGGGGCCGTCCAGCCGGTCGGCGAGGGCGGCGACCGTCGGATGCCGGAAGAGGTCGACCAGCTTGAGCCCGCCGTCCGCGCCGCGCTCGCGCAGCGCCGCCAGGACGGCCAGCAGCCTGATCGAGTTGCCGCCCAGGTCGAAGAAGTTGTCGTGCGTGCCGACTCGCGCCAGGCCGAGCGCCTCCGCCCACACCTCCGCCAGCAGCCGCTCGGTGTCCGTGGCCGGGGCGACGTAGGGGCGGCCCAGGTCGGGGCGGGTCGGCGGCGGCTCGGGCAGCAGCGACCTGTCCACCTTGCCGGACCTGTTGACGGGCAGCTCCGGCAGGAGGACGACCGAGTCGGGCACCATGTAGCCGGGCAGCCGGTCGCCGAGCCACGCCCGCAGCTCCGCGGCGGGTGGCGGGTCGCCGTCCGCCACCACGTACACCGCCAGCCGGTCGCCGCGCACGGACGCCGCCGCCACCGACACGCCGGGGTGCGCCGCGAGGACGGTCTCGATCTCGCCCAGCTCCACGCGGAAGCCGCGCAGCTTGACCTGTGTGTCCACCCGGCCGAGGTAGGACAGCACCCCGTCGGCGTCGTACCTGCCGAGGTCGCCCGTGCGGTACATGCGCCCGCCCGGCGGTCCGTACGGGTCGGCGACGAAGCGCTCCGCGGTCAGCCCGGGCCGGTTGGCGTAGCCCCTGGCCGTCCCCGATCCCGCCAGGTAGATCTCCCCGGTCACCCCCACGGGCACGGGACGCAGCCGCTCGTCCAGCACGTACGCCCGCCCGTTGGCCACCGGGCGTCCGATCACCACGGGTCGCCCCGGCGACAGGTCGGCCGTGGTCGCGTAGACGGTGGTCTCGCTCGGCCCGTACGCGTCCACGATCCGCCGCCGCGGCGTCGCCCAGCGCTCCACCAGCTCGGCCGGGCACGCCTCGCCGCCGACGGCCAGCGTGCGCAGGTCCGGCAGCGCCGTCTCGCGGGCGTCCGGCGGGCAGGGCAGCGACATGGCGGCCGACGGCGGCAGGAAGGCGTAGGTGATGCGGGAGTCGCGCAGGCGGGCGTACAGGTCCTCGCCGAGCCGCTCGCACTCGGCTGCGATGTGCAGCTCCGCCCCCGCGACGAGGGAGAAGACCACGTCGGACACGGCCACGTCGAACCCGAACGACACGTACTGCAGCACCCGGTCGTCGCCGGTCACGGGGAACTGGTGGCGTACGGCGGTGGCCAGGTTCAGCAGGGCCCGGTGCTCGACGGCGACGCCCTTGGGGGTGCCGGTGGAGCCGGAGGTGTAGAGGATGTAGGCCGTGTTCGCGGGCTCGGGGCGCGCCGTGAGCACCGGCCCGACCGGGGGGAGGGGGTCGTCGCCGTCCGGGGCGGCCACGGGCATGCCGAGGTCGACGGGCTCGGCCGCGATCAGCAGCCGCACCCCCGCGTCGCCGATCATGAACTTCAGCCGGGTCGCCGGATGCCCCGGGTCGAGGGGCACGTACGCGCCTCCCGCGCGCAGCACGGCGAGCGCCGCCACCACCATGTCCGCGCCTCTGGGCAGGCAGAGCCCCACGGGGATCTCCGGCCCGACGCCCGCCGCGCGCAGCCGGCCGGCCAGCCGGTCGGCGCGCTCCAGCACCTCGCGGTACGTGAGCGCGGTGGCGCCGCAGACGAGCGCGGTGGCGCCGGGACGTTCGGCGGCCCGCTCGGCCACCAGGTCGGGGACCAGGCGTGTGGCGGTGGGGGCGGCCGTGCGGTTCCACCCGTCGACGATCAGGCGGCGGTCGGCGGCGGGGAGGAGGCCGGCGGCGCTCACGGGCCGGCCGGGTTCGCCGAGCAGGCCGTCGAGCAGCGTCGCGAAGGCGCGTGCCCAGTGCCGCACGGTCTCCCGATCGAACAGGCCGGCCCGGTAGACGAAGTGGGCGGCCAGCTCGTCGCCCTGGCGCTCGACGTTCATGAGCAGGTCGAACTTGGCGTCGTCCAGCAGCAGCTCGACGCGTTCCGTGGTGGCGCCGGGCAGGTCGAGGGTCAGCCGGGTGTCGTCGTCGTAGGCCAGCATCACCTGGACGAGCGGGTCGTGGCTCAGCTCCCTGCCGGGGGCGAGGGCCTGCACCACGGCCTCGAACGGGGCCTCGTGGTGCGGCCGGGCCGCGAGCAGGCGCTCGCGCACCTGGCCGAGCAGGTCGAGGAACACGGGGTCGTCCGACAGGTCGGCGCGGACGGCGAGCGTGTTGACCAGCAGGCCGATCATGGCCTGGACGTCCGGATGGTCGCGGCCGGCCACCGGGACGGCGATGACCAGGTCCCGCTGGCCGCTGATCCTCGCCAGGAACGTGGCGAACGCCGCGAACATCACCATGTACGGCGTCGCGTTCCGTCGGGCGGCGACCTCGGCCAGCCGCTCGCGCGTGCCGGAGGGCAGCGGGACGCGTACGACGCCGCCCGCCGCCGACTGCACGGCGGGGCGGGGCCTGTCGGTGGGCAGGGCGAGCGTCGTGGGCGCGTCCTTGAGCGTCTCCGCCCAGAACGCGACGGACTCGTCCATGGCGTGCGACGCGAGCCGCTCGCGCTGCCAGGCGGCGTAGTCGGGGTACTGCGGCGCGGGCTCGGACGGCACGGCGTCCGCGGGCGGCGGCCCGGCGGGGGAGGCGAGCCGCCGGTAGGCGCCGGAGAGCTCCTCCAGCAGCAGCCGCAGCGACCAGCCGTCGCACACCAGGTGGTGGACGGTCAGCAGCACGAGGTGGTGCTCGTCGTCGAGGACGTACACCACGCACCGCAGCAGCGGCCCCGCCTCGACGTCGAACGGCGCCGCCGCCTCGGCCGCCAGCCGCGCGTGCGCCCGCGCCGCGGGCACGTCCCTCTCGACGCGCAGCGCGTCCTTCCACGACGGGTCCGCCTCCGCCGCGACGACCTGCAGGTAGCCGCCGTCGTGCGGCTGGAACACCGTGCGCAGCGACTCGTGCGCGGCGACCACCGCGTCCAGGGCCGCGCGGAACGCCTCGACGTCGAAGCGCCCGCGCACGGTGAAGGCCACGGGCACGTTGTACTGGGCGGTGCCCGGGTTGAGCTGGTCGAGCACCAGCATTCTGGCCTGCGCCGGCGACACGGGGAACTCGTACTTCTCCATCACGACTCCCGGAGGATCGGCTCGATGACTGCGGCGATCTCAGCGGCGGGCCCGGGCCTGAGCAGGTCGCTGTGCCCGCACGCCAGGTCGTGGACCCGCACGTGGCGGGCGGAGCCGCTCCAGCGCTCCGCCTTGACCGCCGAGCCGAGGCCGCCGGGCTGGGCGGTGGCCGAGAACAGCAGCACCGTCCCGTCATAGGGGGGCGGCCGGTAGGTGACGGCCAGCCGCAGGTGCCCGGCCACCGTGCCCGCGACCGCCGACAGGTGCTCGTCGGCCAGCCCCGACAGCGGGCCCTCACTGCCGCGCACGGCGGCGAACACCCGCTCCCGCTCCAGCCGCCCCGGCTGCGCGTAGGGGTGCAGCGTGCGGGTGCGCAGCAGGATGGTCAGCGCCTCCTGCTCGACCTCGTCAGGGTCGGGCTCCTCGCCCGGCGGCCAGGGGACCGCGTCCAGCGAGGCGACCAGCCCCACCTGCCGGCCGCCCTCCCGCAGCCGCGCGGCCATCTCGTACGCGAGCAGCCCGCCGAACGAGTGCCCGAGCAGCAGGTACGGCCCCTCGGGCCGGACCGCGAGCAGCCGCGCCAGGTAGTCGTCGGCCAGCTCCCGCATGGTGCCGGGCAGCCGCCAGGCGCCGTCACCGAGCACCGGCGACTGCAGCGCGTGCACCGGCCGGTCCTGGGGGAGGTGGGGGAGCAGCGCGGTGTACGACCAGCCGATGCCCCGGCCGGGGTGCACGCAGAACAGCGGCGCCCTCCCGCCCTCGGCCCGCAGCGTCAGCAGCGGCGACAGGTCCAGCTCGGCCGGAGCCCGATCGGAGCGCGCGTCGAGGCGGACGGCGAGCTCGGCGGGCGTGGGGGCCTTGAACAGGGCGGCGATGGAGGTGCGGACGCCGATCGCGGACTCGATCGCGGCGGTGAGCCGCATGGCCAGCAGCGAGTCCCCGCCGGAGGCGAAGAAGTCGGTGTCCGCGCCCGCCTCCGGCAGCCCGAGCACCTCGGCGAACAGGCCGCACAACGCCTTCTCGCGCGTGGAGCGCGGCCCCGGGCTCGTGGCGGGCCGTGGACCGGTGTCCTGGCGGGCGTCGCGTGGCCCCGGAAGCCGCGGGGCGGGCAGGGCGGCCCGGTCGACCTTGCCGTGGGGGGTGAGCGGCAGGCTGTCGAGCGGCACGTACTGGGAGGGGAGCATATACCTGGGCAGCCGGGCGGCGGCGTGCGCGCGGACCCGCTCCAGCCTCCCGCCGGGCACCACGTAGGCGACCAGCCGCCGGCCGCCTCCGGGCGCGTCGGCGGCGGTGACGACCGCGCGGGTCACGTCCGGCGAGCTTTCCAGGACGGACTCCACCTCGCCCGGCTCGATCCGGTGGCCGCGGATCTTCAGCTGGCCGTCCGCCCGGCCGGCGAACTCCAGCTCCCCGTCGAACGTCCACCGCGCGAGGTCTCCCGTCCGGTACATCCGCTCGCCGCTCGCGAACGGGTCCGCCACGAAGCGCTCCGCCGTCGGCCCTGGCCGGCCGAGGTAGCCGCGGGCCAGGCCCGTCCCCGCGATGTACAGCTCACCGACGACGCCGGTCGGGGCCGGGCGCAGGCGCGCGTCCAGGACGTACACCCGCGTGTTGTCCAGCGGCCGGCCGATCGGCACCGGACCGGTCCCCGGGCCGCTCCCCACGGGATGGGCGGTGGCGAACGTCGTCGTCTCCGTGGGGCCGTACCCGTTGACGACCCGCGCGCCGTGCCGCGCCGCCCGGCGGACCGCGTCCGGCGGCAGCACGTCGCCCCCCGCCCACACCTCGCCCGCCGCGGCCGGCGCTCCGGGCGCGAGGTCGGTCACGGTGCGGAACAGCTCGGCCGTCAGCCATACCGCGTCGAGCCTGCCGCGCAGGATCGTGTCCGGCTGGAGCGGGCCCGGCGGGGCGATGACGACGGTCCCGCCGTTCAGCAGCGGCGCCCACACCTCGTACGTGGCCGCGTCGAACGTGTGCGGGCTGTGCAGCAGCACCCGCCGGTGCGCGGCGAAACGCCGGTCGGCGGCCAGCTCCACGATGTTCTCGTGGGTGACGACGACACCCTTGGGGGCGCCGGTCGAGCCGGAGGTGTACATGACGTAGGCGGCCGAAGCGGGGTGCCCGGGTTTCGGCGGGAGACGGTTCCCGCCCACGGTCAGCGGGCTCGTCAGGACGGTGCGGGCGCCGCTGTCGGCGATCAGCCGGTCGAGGCGGTCGCGCGGCTGCGCGGGATCCAGCGGGACGTAGCAGCCGCCCGCCTTCAGCACCGCCAGCTGGGCGACCACCAGGTCAGGCGAGCGGTCCATGAGCACCGCGACCGGCGTCTCCCGAGCCACGTCGAGCCCGGCCGCGACCTGGTCGGAGCGGGCGTCCAGCTCGGCGTAGGTGAGGGTGTGCCCGCCGTGCTCGACGGCCACGGCGCCCGGGGTGCGGGCCGCCTGCGCCGCGAACCGCTCGGGCACCGATCCGCCCGCCCGCGCCCGCGCGGCGCCGTTCCAGGTCACGAGAAGCCGGCGCGTCTCCGACTCGGGAAGCACGTCGCCGCTCTCCGAGCCCTCGGCCACCCTCTCGAACGCCCTGGTCAAGCGGGCCGCGACGGCCTCGGTCTCGGCGCGGCCGACCAGGTCGGCGCGGTGGCCGAGCCGCAGCCACAGCCGCTCGCCGGCCACCACCGTGACGGTGAGCGGGTAGTGGGTGGCGTCGCGCACCTCGGTCAGGCGGACGCCGGAGGAGGCCAGGCCGCCGCGGGGGTAGTTCTCGAAGGCCAGCAGCGTGTCGAACAGCTCGCCGGCGCCGCGCCGCACGTCGGCGAGCCGTACGTGGTGGAAGGCCGAGAGCCGGGCCTGCTCGTCCTGCAGGCGCTCCAGCAGGCCGGGCTCGCCCGTCCTGACCCGGACCGGCAGCGTGTTGATGAACAGCCCCACCATCGACTCCACGCCCGCCAGCTCCGGCGGGCGGCCCGACACCACCGTGCCGAACACCACGTCCGAGCGCCCGGTCAGCCGCGCCAGCACCAGCCCCCACGCCGCCTGCACCAGCGTGTTGACGGTCACGCCCGACCGGCGCGCCCGCCTGCGCAGCGCCTCGCTCAGCTCCGCCGTCAGCTCGGTCTCCACCGTCCCCTGCCGCATGCTCGCCGTGCCCGCGCGGGGCCGCAGCAAAGTCGGCCCCGGCAGGTCCGCGAGCGCGTCCCGCCAGGCCCGCGCCGCCCGCTCGCCGTCCTGGGCGCGCAGCCAGGCCAGATAGTCCCGGTACGGCGGCGCTGGCGACAGCGTGCCCGCCCCCGTGTAGAGGGCGGCCAGCTCGCTTGCCAGGATCGGCATCGACCAGCCGTCCACCAGGAGGTGGTGCAGGGTCAGCACCAGCTCCCGCCGGCGCACCAGGGTGGCGCGGGCCAGCGGCGGCCGGGTCACGTCGAACGGGCGCAGCCGGTCGGCCTCCAGGATGCGCTCCAGTTCGGCGTCCGACGGCGGGTCCACCTCGGTCCACGGCAGGCGCACCCGGTGCGGGACGAGCTGCACCGGGCGGTCCAGTCCCTTGTGGCGGAAGCAGGCGCGCAGATTCGGGTGGCGGCCGAGCAGGGCCTCGACGGCCGCCCGCAGCCGCGGCGGGTCCACCTGCCCGTCGACGGCGAACCTGGCCTGGACGACGTACGCGTCGTCCTCGCCGTACAGGGCGTGGAAGAGCAGGCCCTCCTGCGCGGGGGAGAGCGGCAGCACGTCGGCCAGCGCGCGGCTCACCAGTCGCCGTCCAGGTCCGCTTCGAGCGCCTCGACCTGGCTCTGCGTCAGCTCGACCAGCGGGAAGTCCGAGCTCGTCGCGCCGCCCTGGCCCGCCTGACCGGCCAGGTCGGCGAGCGCGCGGGACCAGAGCCCGGCCAGCTCCTCGGCGCGTTCCGCGGCGATCGCGTCGGCGGCGTAGGACCAGCTCGCCACCAGCCGGGTGCCGTCCCGGCCCGGCTGGGCGACGGCGTCCAGCTCCACCGCGTACGCCATCGGCGCCTCCGGCATGTCGGCCAGCTCGCCGTCGAACCTGCCCAGGTAGTTGAAGCGCAGGTCGGCGGCGGGCAGGGCGGCGAGCCTCGGCGCGGTGTGCCGGTTCAGGTGGCGCAGCAGACCGTAGCCGAGCCCGCCCGACGGGATGGCCCGCAGCCGTTCCTTGATCCGCTTGAGCGCGGCCGCGGGCTCCCCCGCGGCGTCCAGGCGCACCGGGTGCTGGGTGGTGAACCAGCCGACGGTGGTGGAGACGTCGGCGTCGTCGGTGAAGGGGTCCCGGCCGTGCCCCTCGACGTCGACGAGCACCTCCGTGCCGCCGCGCCAGCGCGCCACCGCGATGGCGAGGGCGGTCAGCAGGACCGCGTCCGGCCCGCAGCGGAAGGCGGCGGGCAGGTGGGTGAGGACCTGCTCGGTGAGATCCGCGGGGAGCCGCGTGGTGTGGGTCGTGCGCGGGCCGCCGCGCCCCTTCCACCCCGGGGGCAGGAGAGTCCCGCCCGCCGCCGTCTCCTCCCAGAAGGGCAGCTCCGCCACCCGTTCGGGACGCTCCGCCTCCGCGGCCAGCAGGCGCGCCCAGCGGGCGAACGACGTGCCCTGCGCCGGCCCGCCGGCGTCAGGTAACCGCAGCAGCGCCTCCAGCTCGGGGCCGAGCAGGCGCCACGAGACGCCGTCCACGGCGAAGTGGTGCGCGGTGACGACCAGCCGGTCCGGGGCGTGCCAGACGGCGGCCAGCATCCGCCCGCTCTCCGGATCGAGCGGCGGAACCGCGTCCGGCGGGGGTTCGGCGTGCGGCGGTATCGCGTCCGGATCGGTCGGCCGAACCGCGTCCGGCGGGGGTTCGGCGTGCGGCGGGTCCGCGCCGGGCGCGTCGCTGGCCGGATCAGACGAGCTCTGGCCCGGCCCGGCGGCCACGCGGCCGAACGGGACCTCCGGCGCCTCCTCCGGGGGCAGGACCTCCAGCTCCCAGCCGGCGCCCGCGTGGGGGTCCGCGTGGCGCAGCAGGCGCGTGCGCAGCGCCGCGTGCCTGACCGTCAGCGTGCGCAGCGCCGCCCTGATCCGCTCCTCGTCCACCCCTGCGGGCACGGGCACGGCCAGCGACTGCGCGAACGTGCCGAGCGGGCCTCCGTGCTCGCGCCACCAGTGCATGATCGGCGTGATCGGGAACCGGCCGGCGGGGGAGTCGGTGACGGCGCGCGCGCTGACCCGGGCGACGGCCGCCAGCGCGGCCGGGGTCCTGGCGACGAACACCTCGCGCGGCGTGAGCCCGAGACCCTCCGCCCTGGCCCGGCTGACGAGCTGGATCGCCGTGATGCTGTCGCCGCCCATCCGGAAGAAGTCGTCCTCCGCCCCCACTTCGGGCACGCCGACCAGCTCGGCGAAGAGGGTGCAGAGCGTCGCCTCACGGTCCGTGGCCGGTTCGCGCGACGGCCGCTCCGAGAGCCCCGCCACGGGCGGGGCGGGCAGCGCGGCCCGGTCCAGCTTGCCCTGCGGCGTGAGCGGCAGCGCGTCCAGCACCACCAGGTCGCTCGGCACCATCGGCGCGGGCAGCGCCGCCACGGCCCGGGCCAGGACGTCCGCGGTGTCGCACGAGCGGCCCTCGCGGGGCACGAGATAGCCGACGAGGCGGCCGTCGCGCGGCGCGACCGCCGCACCGGCGACGGACTCGTGCCCGGCGAGCACCGCCTCGATCTCGGCCGGCTCGATCCGGTGGCCGCGTACCTTCACCTGGTCGTCCGCCCGGCCCAGGAACTGGAACTGGCCGTCGGCGCGCCGGTGCGCCAGGTCCCCGGTGCGGTACATGCGCTCGCCTGGCGGGCCGTACGGGTCCGCGACGAACCGCTCCGCGGTCAACCCCGGCCGGCCGAGGTAGCCCCTGGCCACGCCGGGGCCCGCGACGTACAGTTCGCCCGGCACCCCCACGGGCACCGGCCGCAGCCGGGCGTCCAGGACGTACAGGCGGTGGCCGGCGAGGGGGCGGCCGATCGGGGGGAGGCCGCCGCCAGGGGTGAGCGGGTCGCTGACGCTGGCGGCGACCGTGGTCTCCGTCGGCCCGTACGCGTTCCAGAACCGCACGCCCGCCCACGCCGACACCAGCTCCGCCGGGCACACGTCGGCGCCCGAGGCCAGCCCTCGCAGGTCGGGGTAGCCGCCGGGCGGCACGGTCGCCAAGACCGCGGGCGGGACCAGCGCGAACGTGACCCGCCGCTCGCGCAGCACGTGGCCCAGGTCCGCACCGATCAGCGGTCCCGCGGGCGGGACGACGAGCGTGCCGCCCGAGCCGAACGCCATGCACAGCTCGGCCACCGAGATGTCGAAGGCCGGCGCGCCCAGCTGCAGCACGCGGCTGCCGGCGTCGAGCCCGAACGCGGTCACCAGGGTGCGGGTCAGGCTCGCGACGCCCGCGTGGCCGACCACGACACCCTTGGGGCGGCCGGTGGAGCCGGAGGTGTACATCACCCAGGCCGCGTCGTGCGGCCGGACGGCAGGCATCGGTCCCGTGTCGTGCGGCCGGACCGGAGGCATCGGCCCCACGTCGTGCGGCCGGATCGGAGGCCGCGGCCCGCCTGGCGCGGACGCCGCCGGTGACAGGCGCTCGATCGCCAGTCCCGGCAGCACGCCCGGCTGGGCGACCAGCAGTCTCGCGCCCGCGTCCTCGATCTGGTACGCGAGCCGTTCGAGCGGATGGTCGAGGTCGAGCGGCAGGTACGCGGCCCCCGCCCGCTGCACCGCCAGGATCGCCACCACCAGGTCCACCGAACGGCCGAGCGCCAGCGCCACCACCCGCTCGGGCCCCGCCCCGCGCTCGCGCAACACGCCCGCCAGGCCGTCGGCCCGCTCCAGCAGCTCCCGGTAGCTGAGCCGCTCGCCGTCCGACTCCACGGCGACCGCGTCAGGCGTGCGCGCCGCCTGCCCGGCGACCAGCCCGGGCAGGCTCGTGAAGGGCGACTCCACACCGGTGCCGCCCGCTGTGCCGCCCGCCGTGCCGCCCGCTGTGCCGCCCGCGGTGCCGTCCGCGCTGGTTCCGGCGGGGTGCGCAGGAGGCAGCGGGAGCTCGCCGGGAGGCACCAGGTCGGCCGCCGCCACCGGCGCGTCCGGCTCGGCCACCAGCGAGCCGAGCAGCGTCGTGAACGCCTCCGCCCAGGCCCGGACGACCTCGGGCGCGTACAGGTCGGTGCGGACCTCCAGGCTCGCCTCGAACCCGTCGTCGGAGTCGCGCACGATCCCGATCAGGTCGTGCTCCCCGCCGGTGTGCACCCGCTCGGGGTCGGCGATCTCCCGCAGCCGGGCCACGCTCTCCTGGCGCGGCAGGTGCATGAACACCCACTGGAACAGCGGCGACCGCCCGGCCACCCGCACGGGGTCGACCGCCCGCACGATCCTGCCCACGGGGACGTCGGCGTGCGCCAGCACCTCCGGGAAGCCGGCGGTGAAACCCGACAGCAGCTGCGCGAACGTGGTGTCGTCGCCCAAACGCCAGCGGATCGGGACGGAGTTCATGACGTAGCCGATGACGCGGTCCAGGCCCTTGGCGGACCTGTTGGCCATGGGGGTGCCCGTGATGAGGTCGCGCTCGCCGGTCATCCGGTGCGCGAACACCGCGAACGCCGACATCAGCACCCCGTACACGGTGGCCCCGCGTTCCCTCGCCAGCGCGCGCACGGCCGCCTCGGTGTCCTGGCCGATGCGGAACCCGATCTGCTCGACGCCGAACTCGCCGCCCGGGGCGGCCGAGCCGACGGTGAGCGGCCGGGGCGGGTCCGCCAGGTAGCGTCGCCACCAGGCGAGCTGGGCGTCGAACACCCCCGCCGCCTCCAGCTCACGCTGCCAGCCCGCGAAGTCGGCGTACTGGATCACGGGGCGGCGCGGCCCGGCCCGGTCCGAGGTGCGGTCGCGCACGGCGCGGTAGGCCTCGGTCAGCTCGCCGTGCAGCACGTCGAACGACCACCAGTCGGTCGCGATGTGGTGCAGCGCCAGCACCAGCGTGGAACGCGTGTCGTCCACGGTGATGAACTGGCCCCTGATCAGCCGCCCGCCGTCGAGGTCGAACGTACGGCGGCTGAACGCGTGCAGCGCCTCCCTCAGGCCGACGCCCGTGCCGCGCAGGTCCAGCCGCTCCAGCTTGAACGGCTCCGCCGGCGGCAGCTCCACCCGCAGGTCGCCCACCTCGCCCCTGATCCGCATGCGCAGGCTGTCGTGGTGGTCCTGCACGATGGTCAGCGCCGCCTCCAGGTCGGCGGGGTCGACGGGGGTGTCGAAGTGGTACGAGCAGCACAGGTTGAGCGCCGCCGTGTCCGGATAGAGCGACTCGAACACCCACAGATCCTCCTGCGCCGGGCTGAGCCGCACCGGCAGGGAGGGGTCGCGCGGGGGCACGACGTCGGGGATGGCCTCCAGCCTGCCCGCCGCGACGAGCCGCCTTAGCAGCTCCACCCGGCGCTCCCCGTCGAGCGCGGCGAACCGCTCCGCGCTGCTGCCCCGTGACGCGGGTCTCGCGTGTCCCCCTGCCGATGTCACATGTCCTCCCGCAGCTCCGCGAGCCGTTCCAGCCCGGCCAGCACCTCGTTGGCGCCGAGCCCGAAGTCGACGAAGCAGGCCACCTCGTCGCAGCCCAGGTCGGCCAGGTCCGCCAGGCTCTTGCGGCACGTCTCGGCGGAGCCGAGCAGGCTGCCCCAGGTCAGATAGCGCTGGAAGGCGAACTCGGCGAGCGTGCCGAGCTGCTCGTCGCTCAGCGCCGCCGCCCGGTCCGCGCCGCCCTTGTTCGCCGCGGTCTGCGCCACGTACGACCTGAGGTAGTCCTTGAGCGGGCCGCCCGCCCGTTCCCTGGCGTGCTCGTCCGTCTCGCCCACGTAGGTGTGGGCCATGAGCGTGACGGTGCCCCTGGGCGGGGTGCCGGGCTGCTCGGGGGCCCGGTCGTAGGCGTCCCGGTAGACGCGGATCTTCCCGGCCAGCTCCTCGCGGGTCTGGCCGATGGTGGCGCCGAGGATGTTCGTCCGCATCCGCCCGGCCGCCTCCCACGTCGCGGGGCTGCCCGAGGTCGTGGTCCACAGCGGGAGGTGGCCGGAGTACGGGCGCGGCTGCGACGTCACGGTCACCGGCTCGCCCGCCCCGTCGGTGAACTCCACCGCATCGCCCGCCCACAGCCGCCGCAGCAGGGCGAGGTCGCGGAAGGCACGCTCCCTGCGGTCCTCGTACGCGCCGGGGGCCAGCACGAAGTCCTTCGAGTGCCAGCCGGTCGCCACCGAGACACCCGCCCGGCCGCGCGACAGGTTGTCGACGACGGCCCAGTCCTCGGCGACGCGCAGCGGGTGGTGCAGCGGGAGCACGAGGCTGCCCGCCCGCACGTGGATGCGATCCGTGGCCACGGCCAGGGCGGCGCTGAGCAGGGCCGGGTTGGGGAAGACCTGCCCGACCTGCTGGAAGTGCCGCTCGGGGGTCCAGACGGCGGTGAAGCCGAGCCGGTCGGCGGCCTTCGTGATCGCCAGGATGTCATCGTATTTCGTGGCATGGCCGACGGTGCTCGCGTCGTCCGCGCCGAAGAACATCACGCTGAGGTCCATGGTGGCGCTCCTCCTCAGGGGCGGGTGCGCGGGATTCTGGGCAGGCGGGGGATGGCCGACCCCGGGGAAGCCGCCGTCGCGGCGCTCGCCTCGGCACTCACCTCGGTTCGCGTCGGGCCCGCAGTCGCGGCGCTCGACTCGGCCCCCGTCCCGGTTGCCGTCCCGGGCGCGCCGGCGGTCAGTTCGGTGGCCAGTTCGGCGACGGTGGGGGCGTTGAAGAGGTGGCTCGCGGTGGCGGGCAGGCCCTGCGCCGCGAGGCGCGCGGCAACCCGTACGGCCTGCAGCGAGTTGCCGCCGAGCGCGAAGAACCCGTCGTCGAGTCCGATCCGCGCGACGCCGAGCACGTCTGCCCAGACCGCGGCGATCCGCCGCTCCACATCGGTACGCGGCACCCGCGCCCGCCCTCCGGCCGGCGCCGGATCGGTTCTCGGGGTTCCGCGGCCGAGGTCGATGTCCGAGCCCGGTAAGGCTCCCGAGGCCGGAGCGGCGCCCCGGACCGGTTCGGCTCGTGCGGTCGGGTCGGGTTCGGTGGCCGGGGCAGGCGCTGATGGGGAGGTGAGGGATATCTCGGGTATGGGGGGAAGTTCGATGGCAGAGACGGGAACGCCCGGGTCGGCGGCCATGGATTCCAGCGCCCGCACCAGCGCGTCCGCCAGCCACTCCATCACCGGCCCGGCGAAGGCGTCCAGGCGGTACTCGACGGTCACGGCGACACCGGCAGGAGCCCCGTCGTTCCCGTAGTCGTCGGTCACGTCGACCAGCAGCTCGAACCGGGCCGCCCCGGTCCTGACCACCTCGACCCGCGACTCGACGCCGGGCAGCGACAGTTCGGCCCGCGCGTTGTTCTGCAGCGCCAGCACCACGTCGACGAGGGGATGCCGCCCGGGGCGCCGTACCGGGCCGAGCTCCTGCACGACCCGCTCGAACGGCACCTCCTGGTGCGAGAACGCCTCCAGGTCCGTCTCCCGCACCCGCGACACCAGCTCGCCGGCGGACGGATCACCCGACAGGTCCGTACGCAGGACGAGCAGGTTGACGAAGAACCCGACCAGGTCGCCCACCTCGTCGCCCGACCGCCCGGCGACCGGCGCGCCGATGGGCAGGTCGGTGCCCGCGCCCGCCCGTTCGAGCACCACGGCCAGGCCCGCCTGCAAGACCATGAACAGCGTCGCCCCGCGTTCCCTGCCCAGCTCGACCAGCCGCCGGTGCAGGACGGGGCCGATCCACCTCCGCACCGTGCCCGCGGCGCCCGCCGTCGCCGCACCCCGCGTCTCGGGCCTGCGTGGAAGGGGGAGCGGCTCGGGCAGATCCGCCAGCGCCTTGCGCCAGTAGCCGAGCTCGGCGCCGGACAGCGCGTCCACCCGCGTACGATGCCGCACCGCGTGGTCGGCGTACCGGATCGGCAGGGGAGGGAATCCGGCGGCCCGACCGGCCAGCCGCTCCCGGTACGCCCGTGACAGGTCGCGCATGAACGGCGGCAGCGACCACCCGTCGGTGGCGATGTGGTGCATGACCAGCAGCAGCGCGTGCTCGTCCGGCCCCGTCGTGAACAGCACCGAATGGATCGGCAGCTCGGCGCCCAGGTCGAAGCGGTGCCTCGCCGCCTCGGCCACCCGCGCGTCCAGCTTGTCCGGCGCCACCTCGACCGCGCTGAACCCGGGTCTGGCCTGCTCCGCGGGCAGCACCCTCTGGGAAGGCTCCCCGTCGTGTACGGCGAAGACCGTGCGGAGCGGCTCGTGCCGTGCCACCACGTCCTCCAGGGCTCCGCGCAGGGCCGCCACGTTCACGGGGCCGCCGAGCCGTACCAGCATGGGCATGTTGTAGGCCACGCCCGCGTCGATCTGGTCGAGGAACCACAGGCGGCGCTGCGCGAACGACAGCGGCAGCGTGCCATCGGGCGGGACGGCGGCCCCGGACGACGTCACAGGCAGCCCGAGCCACCCACCCC
>NZ_SMKO01000223.1 GCF_004348685.1 Nonomuraea deserti
GAGCCCGGGCACGATGAGGAAGCCGCCCCCGCGCGGGCCGGCGACGATGTCGTGGCCGGCGCCATCACCCTGAAGGCCGCCCTCGGGGACCTGACGGTGCTCAGCCGTTCCGAGAGCCTGCTGCTGGGCGACTGGCTCGACCGGATCATCGAACTAGGCGCCGGGGCCGCCTGACGGCTCCTGCGCATGGCCGGCGCGGCCGGAGCTCACCGGCGCATCACCAGGCCATCGCACCGTGACGGTCACGGAAGGCCCCGGTCGGCCCGTCCGCTCCGATGGTGGCGAGTTCGACGATCGCGTCGGTCCCCTCCGTCACGGTCTGCGGGCCGCTGTGCCCGTTGAAGTCGGTCGCCGTATAGCCCGGATCGGCCGCGTTCACCTTCACGTCCGTCCAGGCCTTCGCGAACTGCGTGGTCAGCATGGTCACGGCCGCCTTCGACGACGTGTAGAGCGGCGTGACGACCGTCGACTCGACGCGCCCGGCGTCGTGGGTCACGGCGAACGACCCCATGCCGCTCGACACGTTGACGATGACCGGGTTGGCGGACCTGCGCAGCAGCGGCAGGAAGGCGTGCGTCACCCGGACGATCCCCACGACGTTGACCTCGAACACCTCCCTGGCGTCGGCGGCCGTGATCTGGTCGGCGGGGCTGTGCGTCCCGTGGATCCCCGCGTTGTTGACGAGGACGTCGATGAATCCCTCGCGAGCTTCGACATCGGCCGCGGCCGCGGCCACCGACGCGTCGTCGGTCACGTCGATCTGGACGGAACGAGCGCCGAGCGCGTCGGCCGCCGCCTGGCCGAGCCCCGCGTCGCGAGCGCCGATGAGGACGGTGTGGCCGGCCTCGATCAGCCGGCGAGCGGTCTCGTATCCGAGGGACCTGTTGGCTCCCGTGATGAATGTTGTGGTCATGCCCTCACTCTCTGCCCGGTGACGGGAGCCGAACCAGTGCCCTCCGCGACGGTGGGACGGCCAGTACCAGGCAGAACAGCACATCTGCGGGCATGATGGACGGGTGGACGAGACCCTTGGCAAGGCGTTGCGCCGCTGGCGCGACCGGCTCTCTCCCGTCGACATCGGGCGGACGGCGTTGCGCGGCCGACGGGCGGCGGGGTTGCGGCGCGAGGAACTCGCCGAGCTCGCAGGGTTGTCGGTCGACTACGTGGTACGCCTGGAGCAAGGGCGCGCCACGAGCCCTTCCGCGCAGGTCGTCGCCGGCCTGGCCAGGGCACTGCAGCTGGATCCCGTGGAGCGCGATCACGCGTACCGGCTGGCCGGGCTCCTCCCGCCGCGCGAGGGGACGATCTCCACGCACGTTCCTGCGGGGGTGCAACGGATGCTGGCTCGCCTCGGGGAGTTCCCCGTGGGCGTGTTCAGCGCCGACTGGACCTTGCTGTCCTGGACCCCCGCATGGGCGGCGCTCCTGGGCGACCCCAGCGCGCGGACGCGGGCCGAGCGGAACCTGGTGCGGGCGGTCTTCGCCACCGGGCCCAGCGGGCTCGCCGCCTGGCCCGTGCTCCACGACGGCGACGCCCTCAACCGCGCCCTCGTCGCCGACCTCCGCACGGCTCTCGTCGACCACCCCCGCGACCGCGGACTGATCGCCCTTGTCGCGGACCTGCGCTCCGGCAGCGCGGAGTTCACCCGGCTGTGGGACGAGGGAGCGGTCGGCCGGCACGTCTCAGCCCGCAAGACCATCGTCCACCCCCAGGTCGGCGACGTGACGTGCGACTGCGATGTGCTCACCGTCCCGGGCTGCGACGTCCGGCTCGTCGTCTACACGGTGGCCGCGGGCTCCGCCGACGCGGAGAAGCTGGAGTTCCTGCGGGTCACGAACGGAGTGCCCGCCGCCGGCTCCCCGCCTCCGGTGCCCGGCCCGTCCTCCACACCGTGACGCGCTTTCAGCGGTCGTCGCCGTGGAGGACCCTGACGACCTGGTCGCGGGTCTGGTGCAGGCCGACGCCAAGAGCCTCAGCCCCGTCGTCGTGGAGGAGGCCGAGCAGGAAATGCTCGGTGCCGACGTACCGGTGCCCGAGCTCGGCCGCCTCACGGCGGGCCAGCTCCGTGAGACGGCCGATGTCCGCGTTCGCGGCCCAGGAGCGCGTTCCGCCGAGGTCGACGCCGAGGCTGTTGAGCGTTGTGACGGCCACGCCCTCGTCCAGGCGGGCCAGACCTGCCAACAGGTGATCGCCGGTGACACGGTCATGGCCCTGGGCCCTCGCCTCCTGCTCGGCCAGGTCGAGGACGCGCCGCGCACGGGCCGTCAGCAGGCGCTCCAGGGGTTGATGAAGGGTGGCCTTCTTCCGCTTCCTCAGCATGACGCCTCCGTCCGAGCGGGCACTGGGTTCAGTATGGCGGTGCCGACGTGATCCCGCTTTCAGCGGTCGACCGTGACGACGATCTTGCCGATCTGGTTTCCCGCCTCCATGTAGCGGTGTGCCTCCACGATCTCCTCCAGGCCGAAAACCCGGTCCACGACGGGCTCGAACGCGCCGGTGCGCAGGCCCGAGGTGACGAACGCCGCAGCCCGGCGCAGGGTCTCGGGGTCGGCGGTCGTCTCCCGGACGACGACGTAGGTGCGCATGTTCAGCGCGGGCATGCCGAGGTCGAACGCCGGGTAGGGCGTCGGCTCGCCGCTCAACAGCCCGTACAGCAGCAGCGTGCCGCCGGGCGCGACGATCCTGGCCAGGTCCGTCACCCCAGGTCCGGCGACGGCGTCGAAGGCGACCTCGACGCCCTGGCCCGCCGTCAGGTCGCGCACGCGCTCGACCACATCCTCCTCGCCGGTCACGATGACCTCGGTCGCGCCGGCCTTGATCAGCGCGTCCTTCTTGGCGCCTGTGCGGGTGGCGGCGATCGGCGTCGCCCCCACGCGGTTGGCCATCTGGATCGCGGCCAGCCCCACGCTGCTGGAGGCGGCGGTGATCAACACCGTGTCCCCGGCACGCAGCCCGCTGACGTCCACCAGCGCTCCATAGGCGGTCAGGTACGGCATCCAGACCGCCGCTCCCTTGACCGGATCGAGCCCTTCGGGGCGGTGCAGCACCGCCGACGCGGGGACCACGGCGCGTTCGGCGTACACGCCGTAGTCGTTCATCGAGAACGCGGGCAGCACGCTGATCGCGTCACCGGCCGCGAAGCCCGTCACTCCAGCGCCGATGCCCTCGACCACGCCGGCGGCTTCGGTGCCGAGTCGTGCGGGGAACTGCCGTACCGGCTCGATGTAGGTGCCGTCGCGGAACAGCGCCTCGGCCCGGTTGAGGCCGATCGCCTCCACCCGGACCAGCAGTTCGTCAGGGCCGGGCGCGCCGACCTCCACGTCTTCGAGCCGCAGCACCTCCGGGCCGCCGAGCTCGTGAAACCGCACCGTCCTGGCCATTTCGCCATCTCCTCGTCTCGTGCAGGCTCACACTCAAGCCAAAAGTTCGATGTCTGTCAAACTTCGATGAGCATCGTACTATAAGGACATGGTCACAGGACGACAAGGCGGGCAGGACCGCGTGCCGCCACATCCCGACATCGCCGGGGTCCACCTGCAGCAGGTGCTCGAGGCCCTCGTCGACCCGGTGCGCCGCCAGATCGTGCGCGAGTTGCACGCGGCCGACGAGGCCCTCAGGTGCGGCGTGATCGACCTGCCGGTCAGCAAGTCCACCGCCACCCACCACTTCAACGTGCTGCGCGAGGCGGGCCTCATCCGCCAGTACTACGTCGGCACCTCCCGCATGAACGCGCTACGCCGCGACGAGGTCGAGAAGGTGTTCCCCGGCCTGCTGGCCCTCGTCGCCGCCGAGGACCATCCGGGCGCCGGCAGGCCGTCGTCAGGTCGGGCGGGCCCTGGCGGCACGCCGTAGCACCAGGCTGATCAGCATCGCCGTCGCCGTCGCGGCCGTCCCCGCCCAGGCGGCGGTGGTGTAGCCGGTCTCGGTGGGGAAGGTGGCGCCGGCGCCGGTGTGGGCGGCCAGCACCAGCCCGGCGAGCGCGCTGCCGAGGGAGAAGCCGACGCTGCGCACGACCTGGTTGACGCCCATCGCGCTGGAGGTCTCCTCCGGCGGGACGGCGGCCAGGATGGTGCCCGCCATCGCGGCGGAGAAGACGCCGACGCCCAGCCCGAGCAGGCCCATCACGGCGAACGCCAGCCACAGCTGGCCGCGGGCCAGCGCGAACACCACGAGCGCCGCCAGGACCACGCCGCCACCGCCGGCCAGGACCGTCATGACCGGGACCCGCCCGCGCAACCAGGGCACCAGTTTGCCGCCCGCGAAGCCCAGCGCCGAGAACGGCACGAGCACCAGGCCGGCGACGAAGACGTCCACGCCGAAGCCGTACCCGGCCGGCTCGGGCGTCTGCACGTAGCGGGTGACCAGGGACAGCAGCAGGTACATGCCGACCCCGCCGAGAAGCATGATCACGTTGGCCCCGGCCACCGCGGGGTGCCGCAGCAGGGAGAGGTCCACCAGCGGGGCGGCGCACCGGCGTTCGCGGCGCACCCAGGCGGTGAGCAGCACGGCAGAGGCGGCCGGCAGCGCGGCGGCGAGCGCCGGGTACCCGGTCCACAGGCTGGTCTGGCTGATCGACAGGGACAGGGCGACGAGACCGGCGCTGAGGAGCGCGGCCCCGGGCACGTCGACGGCCGCCGACCGGCCCGGAGGCGGCTGCGGCACCGCCCACCAGGCCGCGGCCAGCGCGGTCGCGGTGATCAGCAGGCCGAGCCCGTACGCCATCCGGAGCCCTGAGACGGAGGTGAGGAGCCCGGCCAGCGGATAGCCGATGCCGATGCCGACGATGGACGCCACCGACAGCAGCGCGATCGCCGCACCGGAGCGCTGCCGCGGCAGGTGGTCGCGGGCCACGCCCATCATCAACGCGGGCAGGCCCAGACCGGCGCCCTGGGCGACCCGCCCGGCCAGCAGCCAGCCGAACGAGGGCGGCACCACGGTCAGCAGGCTGCCGGCCACCACCACGGCGAGGGTGAGGAGGACAACCCGGCGCCTGCGCGGCCCGGCGCCAAGACGCCCGAGCACGGGGGTGGCGACCGCCCCCACCAGGAGCGGGGCGGTGAGCGTCCACTGCGCGGCGGCCAGCGAGACGCCGAACTCACCCGCCACAGCGGTGATCAGCGGCGCCCCCAGGCTGCCCACCACGGCGACGACCAGGGCGATGAACATCAACGCGGGCACCAGCAACCGGCCCTCGACCCCCGGCGGGGACTCGTTCGCGCTGCTGGTCATCGGCTCGCCTCGGTCGTCCCGCTGGTGTCGTTGACGCGCCGCCGACCCTATCCTGACGTGTCACGAGATCAACATCCTGACGTGTCACGGCACCAACGACGGCCTCCACCGCGCTGACCGGGCCCGTCCGCTCCGGACATCCCGGCGGCGTACTCCTCAGCGACGCGGGCGCAGGCCGTTGAGCGCGGTCTCGACGACGCTGTCGGCATAGCCGGGGGTGAGCCCTCCGGCGCGCTGGAGCCAACGGTTGAGCAGCGGCCCCCAGATCATGTCGACGGCCACGTCGAGATCGAGGTCCTCGGCCAGCTGCCCGGCCCGCTGGGCGCTGCGCAGCCGCCCCTTCTTCAGCTCTCTCATGGGGCCGTCCAGTCGTTCCGCGTAGAGGGCGGCGAGCGCGGGATCGTGCGTGATCTCCGTGTTCAGAGCGCGCATCGGCTCGTCGTAGCGCGGATCGTTGAGCTCTTCGACCGTGGCCCGGAGCACCGCCTTCAGGTCCGCCTCCAGATCGCCGGTGTCGGGCAGGGCGCTTTCTCCGCCGTCCGGCTGCTCGCTGAGCATGAGGAAGGCGTCGAAGAGCACCGCCCCCTTGGAAGGCCACCAGCGGTAGATCGTCTGCTTGCCGACACCGGCCCGCGCGGCGATGCCCTCGATGCTCAGCTTGGCGTATCCCACCTCCTGCACCAGCTCGAAGGCGGCGGCGAGGATGGCTCGCCGGGAGGCCTCGTTCCGGCGGGTCGCGTTGGAGGGCGGCTTGCGCTGTGTCGTCATGCCGCCAACCTAACAAAATCGAGACGAGACGGTCCGTCTTGACGCAGGGGAGGGGAGCCGGTACCGTCACTCATCGAGACGAGACGGACCGTCTCGTAATCGGAGAACGCAACCGATCGGAGTTCCGCCCATGCGCACCCCGGAAACCGTCCCTTCCCGCACCTGGTTCATCACGGGAGCCAGTCGCGGCCTGGGCCGTGCGTTCGCCCTCGCCGCGCTGGAGCGCGGCGATCGAGTGGCCGCCGCCGCCCGGACCGTCGCGCGGCAGGACTTCGACGAACGGTACGGAGACCGGCTCCTCGCCCTGCCCCTGGACGTGACCGACCGCGACGCGGTGTTCGCCGCCGTCGACACCGCCGTCGAGCACTTCGGCCGGCTCGACATCGTGGTGAACAACGCCGGGACCATGTCCTCGGGCATGATCGAGGAGTTCACCGAGGCCGAGGCGCGCGCCCAGCTGGAGGTCAATCTCTTCGGGGCGATGTGGGTCTGCCAGGCCGTCCTGCCGCACCTGCGTGCCCAGGCATCAGGTCACATCGTGCAGATCTCCAGCATCGGCGGCCTGGGCGGCTTCCCCAGCACGGGGATGTACAGCGCCAGCAAGTTCGCGCTGGAGGGCATGAGCGAGGCGCTGGCGATGGAGGCCGCGCCGTTCGGCGTCAAGCTCAGCATCGTCCAGCCCGGCGGCTACTGGACCGACCTCTACACCAGCATGACGACGACGTCGCCCGCGCCGGAGTACGGCCCGCTGCGCGCCGAGCAGGAGAAGCAGTGGGCCGAGGGATCGATCGACAGCGAGCCGCGGCTGGCCGCCGAGGCGCTGCTGGAGCTGGTCGACAGCGCGGACCCGCCGCTGCGGCTGCTGCTCGGCAGCATGGTCTACGACCTGGCCTTCGACATCTCCCGGCGGCGGATGGAGACCTGGGCCGCCTGGGAGCAGGTCAGCCGCGCCGCCGAACACGCCGTACCCGCCCCCGGAACCGCCGGCTGACCACCGCACCGGCCGTTCCTGCGCCGCCGCGCCGGCGCAGGAACCGCCGGTCGACCACCCGCCACGCCCGGGTGGACCCTCCCACAGGGGGAGACGCCATGCTGGGGGCATGGACGAGGAACTGCTGCCGATCGGGCAGTTCGCCAGGCTCAGCCGGCTGAGCGTCAAACAGCTGCGGCACTACGCCCAGCTCGGCCTGCTCGTGCCCGCGTACGTGGACGAGCGCACCGGCTATCGCTACTTCCGGCACGAGCAGGCGCGCGACGCGCTGTCGATCGGGCTGCTGCGCTCGCTCGACGTCCCGCTCGCCGTCATCGCGCAGGTGCTGTCCGGCACGTCCGGCGTCCTGGAGGAGGTGCACGAGCGGCTGGAGGCCGAGCTGGCCAGGCGCCGATCGACGCTCTCCGCCCTGGAGCGCGTCATGGCGGAGGGCCTGCCGTCCGCCCCTGTCACGGTGGTCACGGAACCGGCGCGGCGCGTGGCGGTGGTCACGACGACGGCGGCGGATCCGTCGGACATCGGCGCGGCCACCTCGGCCGCCATCGCCGGCCTGCTGCGGGCCGGGCCGTCGGACGCCGCTCCCGAGCTCATCGGCCTGTTCCCGCTCGACTTCGGCGAGCCTGTCACCGTCACCGTCGCCCTGGTCAGCGAGGAGCGGGTGGCGGGGGCGGAGCTCGACGTGCTGCCAGGCGGCCGGTTCGCCCGCGCCACGCACGTCGGCCCCTACGACCAGATCGGGCTGACCGCGTACGCGCTGCTGTCCTGGTGCGCCGAGCGGCTCTGCCCCGTCCGCGGCCCGATCCGCGAGGTGTACGTGTCCGACCCGGCGACCACCCCGCCCGATCGGCTGATCACCCACCTGATGATCCCTCTGGAGGAGCTGTGACACCGAAGGTGGTCCACCGCGGCCCTGTCACCTGCCTGAACGTCACCGGCGTGGGAGAGCCCGGCGGTGCCGAGCACGTCTCGGCCATCGGCGCCCTGTACGCCGTGGCCGCCGCCATGGGCGGCCTCGCGGGGCCGCTGGAGGGACGTTGGTGGGTGGAGGACACCTCCCGGCCGCCGCTGGAGGTGCCGCGCGATCAGTGGCGGTGGCACCTGCTGCTGCCGCTGCCTGACGTACCCGAGCCGGGGACGGCCGAGGCGGCGCGCGAGCGGGCACGCGCGTCCGGTGCGGCCGTCGACCGCGTGCAGGTCGTCACCTTCACCGAAGGCGAGTGCGTGGAGTTGCTCCACGAGGGGCCCTACAGCGAGGAGAAGGCGTCCCTCGACGTGATGGAGGCGTTCATGGCCGAGCACGGTCTGGTGCCCAACGGGCTGCACCACGAGATCTACCTGACCGATTTCACCGATCCTCGGCCCAGGACGATGCTCAGGCAACCGGTGGCACACGCCGCCGGGTGAGACCGGGATCCGCGTTCTCGTACGCGCCGCGATCGACGACCATCGCGACGACCCGTACTGTCAGGGGCGCCGCCAGACCACACCGCGCTGTTCGTACTCCATCGCGGCTTCGACCTGGATGCTGATGTCGGCGCCCAATTCGCGGGTGACCAGCCAGAGCCCTAGATCGAGACCGGAGGTGATCCCGCCGGACGTGATGAGGTCGCCGTCGTCGACGACGCGGGCGTTGATGACCTTCCCGCCCTGTGCGGCGAGTTCGGCCTTGGAGGCGCTGTGGGTCGTGCACGGGCGGCCCCGGGTCGGGCCCGCGGCCGAGAGCAACGTGACTCCGCTGCAGACGCCGGTCATGATCACCCCTGCCTTGTGCGCGCGTACGACGTTCGCGAGGACCTGCTTGTCCTTGATCAGGGTGTGATACCCGGCCGAACACGCCGACCGCGGCGCCGCCGACGACGGGGTTCACCGGGCGGCCACGCCGTTCCGCCATGGTGGTCGCCAGCACCACGACGAGGCTGGCGATGCCGGCGATCGCGCCCTCGCGCGGTCCGTCGGTGGACAGCCGCACGGTGTACGCGGCGATGGAGGCCGTCATCGTGGTGCCGCCGGCGCCGGCCAGCCAGGCCGGGATCACCAGCAGGCCTGCCGCGATCAACGCCAGGGCCGCCGCCAGGAGGGCGAACATGTTCCTCGTGCTCATCGTGCCGGCCTCCCTGGCTCGGGAATGTCCACGGTCATGGGCGCGGTCCGCACCGCGTAGCCGCGTTCGGCCTGCACCCACACGAGATACCGGCCGGGCAGCGGAAAGGTGTAGGTGAACGGTACGTCGGGTCCGAACGCGGCGACGCTCTCGTCCGGCCGGTTCTGCCGGCCCGGCACCATCGCGTGCACGTGAGCCCAGATCGGCGCGTCCGCGATCTCGGAGGTGACGGGTCCGACGACGATCATGTGACCGGCCATGCCCAGCCACGGCTGCTGGTCCCGCGTGCCGAACCGCGCCGTGATGGTGCTGGGCGATCCGGCGGGTGCGATGCGGCGTTCCACGCCGAAGTCCTTCGTGGCCGGCGCCGTGCCGCCCGCGGCCTCAAGGGTGATCGTGGTGCGGAGCTGCTGCCTGCCGCCGCCGCGCCGGGCGATCTCGGCTGTGACCGCGTAGCGCCCCTGCTCCGGCGCGGTGAACTTCACCCGGTGGTCGCCGGGCGCCACGCGGACCGGGTGAAGATGCCAGAGCCTTCCGACAGGGGACACGACGACCAGGTGGATCAGCGCACTGTCGTGGACCAGCAGGTCGTCGACGGGGTGCCCGGTCGACCCGTCGGTCAGCGCCAGGCGCAGATCTCCGTCACGCGTCTCCGCGGCCAGGTTCACCGGCGGGCGCGAGCCGTCCACCGGGGCCAGGCGCGCGGCGCCGTACGGGTCGGCGATGCCGGCGGCGGTCGGGTCCAGCACGGAGCCCGGCGGCGGAAGCGGCGGCGCGCTCCACGACAGCGTCACCGCCGTCACCGCCACGGCCAGCGCCGCCACCGCGCCCGAGGCGGGCACCAGAGCGGCCATGCCCGGCCGGCGGACCGCGACCACCAGCGTCGCCAGCGCGCGCGGGTTCTCCTGGAGTCATCCGGCGGGTCGGGCGAGGAAGCGGTAGCCGATGGCGCGCACCGTGCCCACGAACCGGGGGGTGCTCGCGTCGTCGCCGAGCGCGCGCCGCAGCGTGCGGATGTGGACGTCCACCACGCGTTCGTCGCCGAAGAAGTCGTTGCCCCACACGTGCTCGATGAGCCCGCGGCGGGTGAACACTCGGCCCGGGACCTGGGCCAGCGCCACCAGCAGATCGAAGTCGAGCGCGGACAACTCCGGTGTGCGGTCGGCATCGACGGTGACCGTACGCGTGTCAGGGTCGATGAGCAGGCCGTCGAAGCGCAGGGTCCGGTCCGCGGCGGCCTGGTCGGGCACCTCGGCGCGGCGCAGGATGGCCCGCGCCCGCAGCGCGAGTTCGCGGGCGCTGAACGGCTTGGTGCCGTAGTCGTCGCTGCCCGCGGTGAAGCCGATGATCCGGTCGACCTCCTCCGTCCGGGCGGTGAGCAGGATCACCGGCACCTGGCTGGTCGCCCGGATCCGGCGCAGGAGCTCGAACCCGTCCAGCCCGGGCAGCATCACGTCCAGCACGACCAGGTCGGGCTGCTCGCGGGCGACCGAGGCGAGGCCGAGCGGCCCGCGGTGGAGTCTCCGCGGCCCTCGCCGGGTCAGACCTTGCGCCAGCCCGGCACCCAGGCTCCGTCCTCCACCACGTAGTCGCCGAAGAGGGCGGGCGCCTCCTCGCGCATGAGCTCACCGATGCGCTGGAACAGCAGGCGGATCTCCTCCTCCGCGCCGACGGCGGTGCGGGCCTCGATCGTGTGCCGCAGCGTGCGCACGTTGGCGGTCCACACCAGCCCGGTCGCCAGGCCTTCGGGGGCGAACCTGCGCATGAACGACGTGCGGTGCTTCTTCTCCGAGAACGGCACGCCCTCCTCGTCGAGCCCGAAGTGGCCGGACATCCACCGCTGGAACTGCTCGAGCTGCTCCAGGACGGCTGTGGCCCGCTTCATCAGCTCGTCGTCTTCGCGCGCCCATTCCGGGAACCAGAACGGCAGCTCGTCCAGGCGCACGAACCGCAGCGACTCCTGGGAGATCGCCACGCCGGGACGATGCCTGACCAGCTCATGGGTGAGGACGCGGCTCACGTTGTGCAGCACGAAGCTGAAGTTCATGTGCTCGAGGACCGAGCCGTGCGCGCTGGCCAGGATGTTTCGCAGGTAGTCTTCCTGGTCTTTCCTGATCCGGACCACGTTGGGGTTGAGCCCCGGTTCGAAGGAGCGGTAGCAGAGCCGGCCGGCGAACTCGGCGAGGTTCTGGGCGTCGAGGTCGCCGCGGTCCAGCCGCTCCAACCAGCTCTCCCCGCCGACCTCCGCCAGGTAGCGGGCGAGTTCGTCGTAGTCGAGCGCCGGACGGGCGACGACGAAGACCTGGGGTTCTACAGTGCGCATGGAAATCCCCCGTTTGGAGCGACCGCGTTGTGACGGCCCCAAGTCAACCAGCTCCGGGGCCCGGGGCGAGCACCTGCCCCGGCTTCACGTGGTGACCCTGGCCAACACTATCCCGCCCACTATCAGGGCGAGCGCCGCCATCCTCCCCACCGACACCGGGTCGTCGTTGACGACGATGCCCAAGGTGATCGCGCCCACGGCGCCGATGCCGGTGAAGACGGCGTACGCGGTGCCGACGGGCAGCGTGTTCATGGCCTGGGACAGGAGCCAGACGGCGGCGGCCATCAGGATCAGGCAGATGAGGGTGGGCAGCGGCCGGGTGAAGTTGTGCGTCGGCCTGATGCTCTGTGACCAGGCCACCTCGATCAGCCCGGCCAGCAGCAGGATCAGCCAGTTCATCGGGCCGCCTCCTCGAGCGCCGCGGCCAGTGACTTCTCGTGCTGCTCGCGCAGGTGCGCCAGCGCCGGGTCGAGGCGGGCGTTGACCAGCTCCGCGTGGATGAACGTGACGTCCTCGACCCGGAAGTGGCCCTTGAAGAAGTCGCGCAGGTAGCGCTCCTGGTGGTCGTACGGCTCGCGGGGCGTGCCGGGGCCGTACGCGCCGCCGCGCGCGCTCGTCACCACGAAGGAGCGGCCTTCGAGCGACATCTTGGGAAAGGTGATCTGGTCGAGCCAGGCTTTCAGCGACGAGGGGATCGAGTAGTTGTACATCGGCGTGCCGATGAGGATGACCTCGGCCGCGACCACCTCGTCGAGCAGCGGCTCCACGACGGCCCACGCCTGGCGCTGGGCGGGGGTGCGGGCGGCCTCCCGATAGCGCGTGATGTCGGTGATCTCGTGTCTCAGGACGTGGTCGCACAACTCCGTCCACGCCTCGCCGATGTGCGGCACGGGGTGCGCGGCCAGGTCGCGGTGGACGTAGGCGGCCTGGGGGTGCGCCGCTCGCCAGGTCTCGGCGTACCGGCGGGAAAGCCTCCGCGAGAACGACGCCCGGCGGGCGCTGGCGTCCAGGTGCAGCAGCATGATCTCTCCTCGGATGATATGTGGACACAGTGTCCAGTTGAGTATAAGCGGACGATGTGTCCACATACAATCGACCCATGGAGAGAGCCGATGCCGCTCGCAACCGAGCGCGGATCCTCGAGGCGGCCGCGCTGCTGTTCGCGGAGCGGTCCCCGGAGGACGTGACGATGGACGACATCGCCAGGAAGGCCGGGGTGGGCCGGGGCACGCTCTATCGCCGCTACCCGGACCGGGCCTCGATCGCCGTCGCCCTGCTCGACGAGCACGAGCGGGACCTGCAAGAACGCCTGCTGCGCGGCGAGCCGCCGCTGGGCCCGGGCGCGCCGCCCGCCGAGCGGCTGGCCGCCTTCTACGCCGCCATGGTGGACCTGCTGGAGGACCACTCCCACCTGGTGCTCGGCTCGGAGGTGGGCCGCTCCCGCTTCGAGACCGGCGCGTACGGCTTCTGGCGCGCCCACGTGCGCGCCCTCCTGGCCGCCGCCGGCACGCGCGGCCCGGACGCGCTGGTCGACGTCCTGCTCGCCCCCCTGGCCCCCGAGGTGTACGGCTACCAGCGCACCGTGCTCGGCCTCGCCCCGGAGCGGATCACCGAGGCGCTGACCAGGCTCACGAAGGTCCTCGACCCGCCGTGAGCCGTCCGAGGACCGGGCCGCGTGGTGAGCGTGGCGCTCGCCGCGCGGATGCCCGTCCCCGCCCGCCGGCGCGGCACCCTGGTGCCCGGGCGCGTCGTCCGCCGCTGGTCTTGCCGGATGTCGGCGATCGTCTCGGGCGCCGTCCGCCGCTAGTCTTGCCGGATGTCCGCGAACGTCCCGGGCGCCGTCCGCCGCTGGCCGGACCTCTGGCGTGCTCGTCCCCCGTTCGCCAAGGACGGCACCCTCGCCGCGCTGCTCACGCTGCTGGCGTTCGTACCGACTCTGTCCGCCATCTCGGCGCAGCTCGGCGACCTGCCCGGACGCCCGGCAGACGCGCTGGCCGTGGCGCTGACCCTGGCCCAGTCCGCACCGCTGGCCGTGCGCCGCCGATGGCCCGCGGCCTGTCTGGCGGTCATCGGCACCGCCTTCGCCGTGCACCAGGCGCTGTCCTACCCGCCGACGTTCGCCAGCATCGGGCTCTATCTGGCGGTGTACGCGGCCGGAGCCCACCAAGCCCGGTTCCGTCTCGGCCTCGCTGCCGTGGCGAGCGCCGGCTATGCAACGCTGGCGGCCGTCCTGAACGGCCTCGGATCGCCCAATCGTGTCCAGGACTTCTCCGCGTTCTACCTGACGCTGGTGGTGGTCTGGATGGCCGGCGCAGGGATGCGCCGCCGCCAGGCGGAGGAGGCCGAGCGCCGGCGGCTCGCCGCGGACGTGGCCAAGGCCGCCGAGCGGGCCCGCATCGCCCGCGAGCTGCACGACGTGGTCACGCATCATGTGACCGCCATGGTGGTCCAGGCCGACGCGGCACAGTTCGTGATCGGCGCGGCGCCCGATCGGGCCGAGGCCGGGCTCGCCACCATCGGCGACACCGGGCGGCGGGCCCTCACGGAGCTGCGGCACCTGCTCGGCGTGCTGGAGGCGACCGGCGAGGCGGGTGCCGCGGACGACCGCACGCCGGCGCTGGGCGGGATCGGCGACCTCGTCGAGCAGGCCCGCGCGTCCGGCCAGCCCGTCGAGCTGGCCGAGCACGGCGAGCCGCGGCCACAGGCCGCGGACGTGGAGCTGGCCGCCTACCGGGTGGTGCAGGAGGCGCTCACCAACGCGATGAAATACGCGGCAGGACGGCCCACCCGGGTCACGGTGCACCACGATCCCGATCGCATCGCCATCGAGGTGACCAGCGACGGGCCCGCCGGCGCGGCACCCGCCGTGCCCTCGGGCGGGCGCGGTCTGGACGGGCTGCGCCAGAGGCTGCGCATGCTCGAAGGCGATCTGGTCGCCGCGGGCGGGCCCGACGGCGGGTTCAGCGTCCGCGCCTCCATCCCCGCCAGGAGCCAGGCATGACCGAGACCCCGATCAAGGTGCTCATCTGCGAGGACCAGGAACTCGTTCGGGCCGGCTACGTCACCGTCTTCTCCGCCCAGCCCGACATGGAGGTGGTCGGGGAGGCCGCCGACGGCCGCGCGGCGGTGGAGGCGGCCCGGCGGCTGCGCCCGGACATCGTCGTGATGGACATCCGGATGCCCGTCCTCGACGGCATCGAGGCCACCAGGCAGCTGGCCGGGCCCGGCGTCGCCGCTCCGGTCAAAGTGCTGGTCGTCACCACGTTCAACGTCGACGAGTACGTCTACGAAGCGCTCAGGGCCGGGGCCGCCGGCTTCCTGCTCAAAGACGCCAGGCCGGCGGAGCTGGTCAACGGCGTGCGGACGATCGTCCGCGGCGACTCCCTGCTGGCCCCCGCCGTCACCCGCACCCTCATCGGCCACTACGCCGGCCGCCTCCGCCCCGCCGACACCGCCAACCCGGCCAGGCAGGAGGTCGTACGCGCGCTGACCCCCCGTGAGCTCGAGGTGCTCGAACAGCTCGCCGCCGGCCTGTCGAACGCGGAGATCGCCGCGGAGCTGGTCATCACCGTCGAGACCGTGAAGACCTACGTGTCACGGATCCTGACGAAACTCGGCCTGCGCGACCGCGTGCAGGCGGTCGTCCTCGCATACCGGGTCGGGCTCGTCTCCGCTGCCGGCTGAGCCGCGACCCGTTCGCGCCGCGCTGTCAGCCGCAGTTGCCCCAGTCGTTGCGGGTGCCCTCGGCCAGGGGCCGCCGTGGCCGTGGAAATAGGCAGTCATATCGGGACACGTACCGAGCGGAAAAGGTCATGCGCTCGCAGGGCGCCCCTTGTTGAGCGCGTGCTCAAATCGTACACTGCAGTCTTGAGCGGTCGCTCAAAACGGAGGCCGCGAGAGGACGTCGCATGCAGCTTTACGTGGAGGCACGCGTACGAGCCGACCTGGACCTGCTCTGGCTCCGCACCCAGGATCCGGCACACCACCGGCGCTGGGACCTGCGCTTCACCCACATCGACCACCTGGCCCGCGCGGAGGGGGAGCCACAGCGGTTCCGGTACGGAGTCCGCCTCCTGCCGGGTCTCCTCGTCTCGGGAACGGGCATCGCCGCGGGCGAGAAGCGGCGCCCCGACGGCACCCGCACCTCGGCCCTCCGCTTCGCCTCCCCGCATCCCCTCTCACCGATCGCGCAAGGCCGCGGCTACTGGCGCTACATCCCCGACGGTGACGGCATCCGCTTCCTCACCGGCTACGACTACGAGCCGCGCTGGGGGCGCCCCGGCCGGATCGCCGACCGCTTCGTCCTGCGCCCGCTCATGGGATGGGCCACCGCCTGGTCGTTCGACCGGCTCCGGCTGTGGTGCGAGCGCGGCGTCACGCCCGAACGGTCACTGCGGCACGCGCTCGCCGAAGTGGCGGCACGCGCGCTGGCCATCGCGGTGGCCGCGGCAGTGGCGCCGCCGGCCGCCGTGCCGGTGGCGATCGCCGCGGCCTGGCTGCCGCCGTCGCGCCACACCCCGGCGGCCCGGCGCTGCCTGCGCCGCCCACCCGAACGCGGAGCCGCCACCC
>NZ_SMKO01000224.1 GCF_004348685.1 Nonomuraea deserti
GCGTCCATCGCGTCTCCCCTCTCCTCCGCGTCCGACGCCCCCGTGTCCGCCCCCTCCGCTGCGTCTTCGTACGAACAGGATGCCGCCGGCGCAGCGCTAGGGGAAGGCGCGCCGACCCCCTCGACACCGACGACCGGATCGACGGGCGGCCCCGGCAACGAGCCCCCTCCTCCACCCGGGAAGACCGGCACCGATGGGTCCCCCGGGATCGGCGCCGAGGCTGCCCACGGGATCCGCGGCGAGACCGGCGGTGCGTGGCTCCACAGGACTGCCCCGGAGACCGGTGGCGAGGGGGTCCAAGGGGGCCGCGCGGTGACCGGCGGCGAGGAGTCCCTGAGGGCAGGGCCGCGTCGGCCGGGGGACGGGAGTGCCGCCGGTCAAGCCGGGGATGCAGGGCGGCTCACGCCGGAGGCCGACCCGTTGCGCTGGGCCGGGGCTCTGCTCGACGCCGCGCGGGCGGTCGTGGAAGGCGCCGCCGAGGAGCAGGCCGCGGCCGGCCAGGCGCTGCGTTCGGCCCGCCTCCGTCACGAAGCGGCCGCCTCCCTCGCCGACCGCCGGCGCCGCCACGCCGAGGCGCTCACCCTCCGCCGCACCCTCGACGAGCGCGCCGACGAGAGAGCCGACCTGCAGGCCATGCTCGAGGACGCCGCCAGGGCCGACCGCGTCGTCCCGCTCGTCACCGCCGTCAGGCAACGCGCGGAGGCCGCCGCCAAGGCCCGCACCCTGGCCGCCGACGCCCTCGCCCGAGCACGCCCCCTCCTGACCGCCACTCCGGCCGCCCCCGACACGGAGCGGCTGACACCCGGCGCCCGCCCTTCGCCGGGACGGCACACGAACCACACGCCCGATCCGGTACGCCAGGGCGACGGCGCCGCGGTCCCCGGAGGAGATCAAAGCAGTCCGCCGGTGTGCGCGGCAGGTGCGGCGGGGCGACCCGGCGATGCGCTGCCGGGATCGAAGGTTCCGTCGGTCGCCGAGCTGGCGGTGCTGGAGCGCGAGCGGCAGGCCGAGATCGCGCGGCTGTCGGAGCTGCTCACGGAAGAGGCCAGGCTGTCGGTGGTCAGGCGCGACCTCCTGCGCGTGGAGGGGGAGCTGGCCGCCCTGGTCGAGGCCGACGAGTCCGTGACCGAGCGGCTGGCCGTCCTGCCCGGCCTGATCGAGCGGGCCGAGCGCGTGCTCGCCGAGGCGCGGACGGACGCCGCCAGGATCCCGGCCGCGCAGGCCGTACGCGACGCCGCCGCCCATCTGATCGAGATCGACGACGAGCTGGCCAGGCTGGCGGCCGAGCTGGTCGAGCTGTCGGAACGCGAGGCCGAGGTGTTCGCCGCCCAGGCCGAGCTCCCTGGCCGGATCGCCGACGCGAACGCGGCCCTGGACGACGTACGCGCGCAGGCGGCGGCCATCCCGGCGGCGGCCGCGAGCCTCGACGCCGCCAGGGTCGCGCTGGAGGCCGCGCACCGCCGCGAGAGCCTCGCCGCGGAGCTGGACGCGGCCGTCGCCGCCCATCAGGTGCTGGTCGACCAGGCCCAGACGCTGCGGGAACGGTGGCTAGACCTGCGTCAGGCCCGCATCGACGGCATGGCGGCGGAGCTGGCCCGCGACCTGGCCGACGGGCAGCCGTGCGCTGTGTGCGGCTCCGATCACCATCCTGCTCCTGCCGCTCCCGCCCCGAGCGCCCCTTCGGCCGACGACGAGCACGCGGCCGAGACGGAACACGAGGCCGCCCTCGCCGAGCGCGAGGCGGCGGAACGCGCGCTCGCCTCGCTGGAGTCCCGGCACGCCGACGCGGTCGAGGCCACGGGAGGCCTGGACGTGGCGGAGGCCGAGGAGCAGGTGCTGCGGGCGGAGCAGGAGGTCGCCCGTCTGGAGGCGGTGGCGGCCCGTGAGCCTGCCCTGGCGGACGCGCGCGACCGTGTCGAGACCGAACGCGAGCAGGTCACAGACCGGGCCATGGAGATCGCGGAGGCCCTCGCCGCGCACCGCGCTCACCTCACCCACCTCCACTCCGAACGCGCCCGCCTCCGGACCCGCCTCGCCACGACCGGCGTCGCCGGACCGCCCGGACGAGCCGATGCCCCGCCGACGGCCTCCGCCCCTCCGGCTCCAGGCGCCGCGCACAACGACCCCGTAGCGCCGGCGGTGGCCGGTGGTCCCGCGGGTCCGGGTGCCGAGAGAGGCGACCCGGCCGCCGGGACACATCCGACCGGCCAGGGCACCGTTTCGAGGGAGGGGACGGACGACGGTGTCGGCAGAACCGGGGAGCGCCTGGAAGACGCGGGGGCCGGGCCGGTGACGGGTGATGAAAGCTCTGGTGGCGCGCTGGAGGTCGGTGGCGCGGTCGTGCTGGCCGAGGCCGAGAAAGAGTTGCGGAGGTTGCGGGAGTCGGCCGGACGGGAGGACGAGCTGGCCAGGGAGGCGGCGCGGCTCCATCGTGAACGGCAGGCCCAGGAGGAGGAGAGCCGCAGGGTCGGCGCGAGGCTGGCGGCCTGCCGTACGAGACACGAGGAGCTGAGCGGCGACGCCGGGAGGCTCGGGGCGCGGCTGGACGCGGCGCGGGGCGGCGACCCGACCCTGACCGCCCGCCTGGCCAGGCTCGGCGACGAGGTCGAGCTGCTGCGAGAGGCCCGCGAGGCCACGCAGGCGGCGGCCGCGGCCCACGACGAACTGGCCAGGGCCAGGCAGGCGGCGGCCGAGGCGGCGGCCGAGGCCGGGTTCGTGGACGTGGCGGAGGCGGAGGCGGCGGTCAGAAGCCCGGCCGAGCGGGAGCGCAAGGCGGAGCTGCTGCGCCGCCTCGACGACGAGCACGCCGCCGCCACGAGCACCCTGACCGATCCCGAGCTGGTCGCCGCCGCCGCGGAACCCGCCCCCGACCTGGCCGCGATCGAGGCGGAACGCGACGCCCTGGAGGAGGCGCACACGCGGCTGTCGAGCGTTCGCGACCGGGCCGTGGCGAGGGTGGCGCGGCTGGAGGAGCTGTACGGCGAGCTGGCCGGCCATCTCGAACGCTGGCGCCCCGCCGCCGACCGTCACCGCCTGGCGGAGCGGCTGGCGGCGCTGGCCGGCGGCACGTCCAGCGACAACCGGTGGAGCATGAGCCTGTCGTCGTTCGTGCTGGGCGAGCGGCTGCGGCAGGTCGTGGACGCCGCGAACGAACGCCTCGACCACATGTCGGGCGGACGCTACCTGCTACGCCACGACCTGCGGAAGACGGCCGGGTCCCGGGCCCGCTCCGGCGGCGGGCTGGGGCTGCGCGTGGCCGACGGCTGGACCGGCGTCGACCGCGATCCGGCGACGCTGTCCGGGGGCGAGAGCTTCATCACCTCGCTCGCCCTGGCGCTGGGGCTGGCCGACGTCGTCACGGCGGAGGCCGGCGGCGCGGAGCTCGGCATGCTGTTCGTGGACGAGGGCTTCGGCACGCTCGACGAGGACACGCTCGACAGCGTCCTCGACATCCTCGACGGGTTGCGCGACGGCGGGCGGGCGGTGGGCATCGTCAGCCACGTGGCCGAGCTCAGGTCCCGGATCTCCGCCCAGCTCAAGGTCACCAAGACCCGCACCGGATCCACCCTGGCCTCGGTGGGCGTCGGCTGAGACCGCCCGTCTTGCCCGCCCCGTTTCCCCGGAGCGCCCGGGGAACGGTCTCACGAGTGGCTGAAACCTCCGGAGCGGCTGAGACATCGGGCGGTTGAGGCCTCCGAGCGCTGACGCCCGCGACCAGGTACGGCCTCGCGAGCGACTCAGGCCTCAGCCCGGTGCCGGGCGGGGCTCACGCCCCGGTGCCCACGGGGACCGGGCGGGCGACGGCGGCCAGCCGGGCGGCCACGCGGGACAGGTCGAGCTTGTTGGCCTCCTCGACCCGGGCGACCGCCGCGGCGGGCACCGCGGCGATGCCGTTGAGCGCGCCCGCGACGGCGGCGGCCATGCAGCCGACCGTGTCGGAGTCGCCGCCCGCGGTGGCCGCGGCGACCGCGGTCTGGAACGGGTCGCCGCCGGCCGCCACCAGCAGGCCGATGGCCGCCGGGCAGGCCTCGGCCGCGGGCAGGCCGGTGCCGATGACGGAGGCGATCCGCTCGATGGCGTCGTCCAGGTCGCGGGACTGCACGGCGAGCGTGACGGCGAGGTCGATGCGCTGGGCGACGGAGGGGCCGGGGACGTGCCGGCCCTGCGCGCCGCCGAGGGCCTCGCCGAGTTGGGCGCCGCGCCGCGCCGCCCGTACGACCTGGAAGAGGTCGGCGCCGTCCACGCAGGCGGCGGCGGTGGCGGCGGCGATGGCCGCGGCTCCGGCGACGCCGATGTTCGTGTGGTGACTCGGTACGCACGTCAGGTGTGCCGCGCGGACGGCGCCCTCGACGTCCCCGGGGTGCACCAGACCGGCAGGGGCGACCCGCATGGCGCCGCCGTTGCTGGTGCCCTCGCTCATGATGCGTCCCGCCTTGCCCACGTCCCAGGGGTCGTCTCCGGCCTTGAGGCGTTCGATGGCCCGGCGCGTGGTGGGGCCGGCGAAGTGGGGATAGTAGGCGGGGTTGCCGGACCAGCCGATGAGCAGGCGCGCCATGACCTCGGGGGTGACCTCCCCGTCGTGCTCGATGAACGCTTCGGCGAGCAGCAGCATCTGGCTGGAGTCGTCGGTGATCTGGGCCGGCCCGCGCCCGACCGCGTACGGCGCGTCGGGCAGCGGTGCGTGGAAGCTCTCGACCCTGCGGCCGAACAGTTCCCGGATCTCCGGGATGGAGCGTTCCTCGGTGGGCGCGCCGAGGGCGTCGGCGATGCAGGCGGCGGCGAGGCTGCCGTGGATGCGGTCGAGCAGTGTGGTCATGGGATTCCTTGTGGACGGGGTGCGGCGTCGAGGGTGACGTTCCGCAGGGATGTCTCGAGGCCGGTGCCGGCGTCGAGGTAGGCGCGTGAGCCGAGGCGGCTGACGCAGAGGGAGGCGGTGGCGACGCCGGCGCGCAGGCTGTCGGCGAGGGAGTGTCCGAGGACCCAGGACCCGGTGAACGCCCCGGCCAGGGCGTCTCCGGCGCCTGTGGTGTCCACGACCTCGACCGCCGGCCCGCGCGCGAGCCAGCTTTCCTCCCGGGTGTGGCAGGCCGCGCCGTTCCGCCCGCCGGTCACCACGACGGCGGACGCGCCGGCGGAGATGAGCAGCGCGGCGCAGCGTCCGGGGTCGCCGCCGGCGAGCACCTCGACCGCGCCCTGGTTGCAGAACACGAGGTCGCTGGCGTGGGCGAGGGCGCGCGCCTCGTCCAGGCGCCCGGTGACGGCGTCGGGTTCGAGGTCCACGGCCACGGCCGCGCCGCACGCGCGGGCCCGGGTGGCGAGGTCGAGCGCCCAGTCCAGGTCGTCGGCCAGCGGCGCGACGACCCGCGCCGTACGGAGCAGGTCGTCGGAGACCTGTCCCGTGGCCGGGATCTTGACCTCGGTCACCGCTCCGACGAGGGATTTCTCCCCGGTGTCGTCGAGCTGGACCACGCAGAACCAGGTGTGCCCGCCGGCGACGGTGACGCTCGCGGAGACGTCCACGCCGTGGGCGGCCAGCCGGTCCAGCGCCTGGCGGCCGGGCTCGTCGGAGCCCACGGCGGTGACCAGGCCGCTGCGGGCTCCGGCGAACCGCGCGGCGGCGGCCAGGTTGGCGCTCATGCCCCCGCCCTGGATGCTCAGCAGCCGCCCGATCGCCTTGCCGTCGGCGGTGGCGATGTGGGGCACCCGGACGAAGTAGTCGACGCTGGCGTCTCCCACCGCGAGCACGTCGAGCGGCCGCGGGCCGGTGCCGGTCATCCGGACGCCCTCCTGCCGATGAGGTTGTTCAGCAGGGCGGCGCCGACCAGGACCAGGCCGAGGATGCCGGTCTGCACGGAGTTGCCGACCTGGGCCAGCTGCAGCCCCCAGGACAGCACCACCACGACGGCGAGCGCCAGCAGGACGCCGCTGAGGTGCCCCCGCCCGCCGAAGATGTGGATGCCGCCGAGCACCGCGATGGTGATCGCCTGCAGCTCCATCCCGGTGCCCGCGCTGGGCCGGGCCGTGAGCAGCCACGCGTTGGTCACCACGGCGCCGAGCGCGGCCAGCGCGCCGGACGCGCAGTACAGCCGGAACCTGAGCTTGTTCACGTCGATCCCGGCCAGGGCGGCGGCCCGGTCGCTGGTGCCGATCTGGTGCAGCCGGCGGCCGAGGGCGGTGCGGTTCTGCGCCCAGATGGCCAGGGCGAACATCGGCGCCAGCACCAGCAGCACCTGGGCGGGGACGCCGAGGATCGCGCTCTGCCCGAGGGCGGCGAAGCCCTCCCGGCCGAACCCGCCGAGCTGGCCTCCGTGGGTCAGCACCTGGGCGAGCGCGCCGTACAGGAAGAGCGTGCTCAGCGTGACGATCAGCGGGGGCAGGCCCAGCCGGGCGACCATGAAGCCGTTGACGGAGCCGAGCAGCGCGCCGAAGGCGACGGTCACCAGCGCGGCCAGCCACGGGCTGAGCCCGAGGTTCTGGGCGAGCAGGCCCATGACGATGCCCGACAGGCTCAGCGCGGACCCTACGGACAGGTCGATGCCGCCCCGGCCGCCGAGGATGACCAGGGACTGGCCGAGGGCCAGCAGGCCGATGACGGCGCCGTACTGCGTCATCGCCAGCAGGTTGCCCACCTCGAGGAAGTACGGCGACAGCAGGCTCATCAGCGCGCCGAGGGCGACGACGAGCACGGCGAGGAACACCCTGCGGTCGCTCACGCGGTCACGCAGCGACCGCCGGGGCAGGGCTCCCGTTGTCATTTCTTCGCTCCGATCCGCTTGTCGAGGGTGCGCCGGGTCAGCACGTCGAAGGCCACCGCGAGGGCGACGGCCGCCCCGACCAGCACGCCGTTCCACAACGGCGGCACGCCCATCAGGACGACGCCGTTCTGCAGCAGCGCGATGAAGGCCAGGCCGCCGAGGGTGCGCAGCACGCCGCCCTCACCGCCGAGGATGCTGGTGCCGCCGACGACCACGGCGGCGATCGCGGGCAGGGTGAGCTCGTTGCCGGCCGTGGCCTGGACGACGCCCACCCTGCCCACGTAGATGAGCGCCGCGACGCCGACGAGGGCGCCCACGAGCACGTACGCCGCGAAAGACGTCCGGCCGACGGGCACCCCGAGGAGGCGCGCGCCCTCGGCGTCGTTGCCGATGGCGAACAGCCGCCGGCCGAACACCCGGTGCCGCAGCACGTACGCCAGCACGCCGAACACGGCCAGCACGACCAGGCCCACCAGGGGGACTCCGCCGGCGCGGGCCGGGCCGAGCGCCGGCACGACGGGGCCGGCGAAGACGTCGGTGCTGTCCCAGAGGATGAACAGCACGGTCTTGAAGATGGCGGCGGTGCCCAGCGTGGTGATGATGGGGGAGATCCGCCCGCCGACGACCAGGCCGCCGTTGATCGCGCCGAGCGCGCCGCCGAGCAGCACGGAGATCACGACGACGAGGGGCGGTGGCATGCCGGCGACGAAGAGCGTGGCGCCGACCCACGCGACCACGCCGAGCATCGGCCCGACCGACACGTCGATCCCGGCCAGCAGGACGACCAGCGTCACCCCGGCGGCCAGCAACGCCAGGTCGGCCGAGTTGATCACCACGTTGGCGAGGTTGGCCGCGGACAGGAAGCCGGGGGCGGCCACCGTGAAGAAGATCACCTCCGCGACCAGGAGGATCGGCAGCAGCGCGTTGCGCAGCAGGACCAGCATCCGCGCGGAGGGCGCGAACGCGGAGGGGACGGTGGTCGTGGTCACCGGTGCACCCCCATCGTGGCGCGCAGCACCGCGTCCTCGGTCAGGTCGTCGCCGCTCAGCTCGGCGGCCATGCGGCCCTCGCGCATGACGTAGACGCGGTCGGAGACGGCGAGGAGCTCCGGCAGGTCGCTGGAGACGACCAGCACCGCGGTGCCGTCGCGGGCGACCTCCACCAGGCGCTGCTGGATGTCGGTCTTGGTGGCCACGTCGATGCCGCGGGTCGGCTCGTCCAGGATGAGGATCTTGGGTTCGGTGGCGAGCTGCCGGGCGAACAGCGTCTTCTGCTGGTGGCCGCCGGACAGCCCGGTGACGGGGAAGGCCGGCGACGGGGCCTTGATGCGCAGCCGGTCGATCCACGAGGTCGCGAGCTCGCGCTCCTCGGCGCGGCGGATGACGCCGAGCCGGCCCAGCAGCTCCGGCAGCTTGACGGCGGTGATGTTGCTGAGGGTGTCCATGCCAGGGAAGATGCCGAGCGTCTTGCGGTCCTCCGGCAGGTAGGCGATGCCGCGGGCCATGGCGTCGCGGGGGCCGCGCGGCGTGTGCGGCTCGCCGTCCACCCGCATGGTTCCCGCGCTGGGGCGCAGCACGCCGAAGACGGTCAGGGCCAGCTCGGTACGCCCGGCTCCGACGAGCCCGTACAGGCCGACCACCTCGCCGCCGCGCACGGTCAGGTCGACGTCCGACACCGCGCCCGGCACGGTGAGCCCCGAGGTCTCCAGCATGACCCGCCCGGGCCGGGCGGGGGAGCGGCTGATGGCGGCGTTGACCGGTCTGCCGGACATCATCTCCAGGATCCTGTCGTGGTCGGCCTCCGAGGCGGGCAGGTCGCCGGCGAGCCTGCCGTCCTTCAGGACGATGAACCGGTCCGCGACGTGCTCGAGCTCCTCGAAGCGGTGCGTGATGTACAGCACGCCCACGCCGGCCTCGGAGAGGCGCTGCACGATGAGGAACAACCTGCGGACCTCGGCGTCGGTCAGGATCGAGGTGGGCTCGTCCAGGATCAGCACCTTGGCCTCGACGTCGACCGCCCGGGCGATCAGCGCCAGCTGCTGTTCGGCCAGGCTGAGCGCGTCCATGCGCCGGGTCAGCAGCTCCACGGGGACGTCGAGCCGCCGGAACAGCTCCTCGCCCCTCCCGCGCATCCGGCGCCAGTCGACCTGGCCCGCGCGGTCGCGTGGTTCGCGGCCGACGTAGAGGTTCTCCAGCACCGACAGCCGGGGGAAGAACGACGGCTCCTGGTAGACGACGCTGACGCCGCCGGCCAGCGCGGTCCCCGGCGAGGCCGGCCGGTGGGGTGCGCCGTCCAGAACCATCTCGCCGCCGTCGGGCGGGTACACGCCGGCGACGATCTTGATCAGGGTGGACTTGCCGGCGCCGTTCTCGCCGAGCACGGCCAGCCGCTCGCCGGCCCCCAGCGTGAAGCCGACGTCGGTGACGGCGGCGGTGGCTCCGAAGCTCTTGGACAGGCCGGACACCGAGAGGATGGGCCGCACGTCGCTCCTAGTAGTCATACTGGGCGATGTTCGCCTTGGTGAAGACCATCGGCGGGCCCATGACGAGCGTCGTGGTCGCCGCCGAGTACTCGACCGGGTCCTTCAGGCCCGGCACGGTGTTCTTCGCGGCGAACTCCTTGCCGTCCAGGAGTTGCTTCATCGCCCAGACGGTCAGCACGCCCAGGTTCGGCACGTCCCAGAGCACGGTGGAGGTCATCACGCCGGACTCGACATACGTGCGCGCCGTCCGCGGCGATCCGAAGCCGGAGACCGCCACCTTTCCCGCCTTGCCGGCGTTCTGGACGGCCTGCGCCACTCCGGGGACGGCGGTCGACGGCACCGCGATGATCGCCTTGAGGTCGGGGTAGGCGGTCATGAGGTCCTGCGCCTCTTTGAGCGCCTGCGCGGTGTCCGTGGTGTAGCGCACGCCGCCCACCAGCTCCAGGGCGGGGTACGTGGACTCCTGCCGCTTGCGCGCCTCGGCCACCCAGCTGTTGAACGTCTGCGTGTCGGCCGCTCCGGACACGATGCCGTACTCGCCCGTGCCGCCCATCGCCTTGGCGATCTCGTCCATCACGGTCGCGCCGAGCGCGGCGTCGGAGGCCTGCTGCACGAACACCTGGCGTTCGCTGTCGGGCGCGTCGGCGTCGGAGGTGATCACGACGATGCCCTTCCTCCGCGCGGCGGCGATGGCCGGGTTCATCGACCGGGGGTCGAGCGGGGACACCGCGATCGCGTCGTAGCCCTGCTGGACGAGGCTGTTGAAGATGCGCAGCTGCTCGGTCGCGTCCGCGGTGGAGGGCCCCGCCTGGGTGTACGACATGCCGAGCGACTGCGCCGTCTTCTCCGCGCCCTCCTTGAAGGCGGAGAAGTAGGGTACGCCCTCCACCTGGGAGACGAAGGCCACCTTCGGCCCTTCGCCACCACCGGTGTCGGGGGCGGCGCTCTGGCCGGCCGGCCCTCCCACGGTCGAACAGGCCGCCAGGGCGACGGCCGTGAAGACGGCCACGAGCCCGGCACTGATGTTTCGCATATCGCTTCCCGAGGAGACGAACTGACAGGTCTGTAGGCGCGCCCCGTATCCGCCCGATGCGGCCACCGTAAGAATTAGTACCAATGAGTGTCAAGAGTTGTAGGTACAAATCTGGATGTTGTTGGTATATGTTGTGCATGGAGCTGGTTGACTGGTACTTCGGTCTGCGCCGGGTTCGCGAGCGAGGGGAGATGGGCCCGCATGACCAAGCGCCATGCGCACGAGATCGTGGCTGATTCGCTGCGCACGCACATCCTCGAAGGCCGCTACAAACCAGGGCAGCGCCTGCCGTCCGAGGAGGCGCTCACCGACGAGTACGGCGTCAGCCGCAACACCGTGCGGGTGGCGCTGAACCACCTCGCCGCGGCCAACCTCATCACCCGGCGCCGCGGATCCGGCAGCTACGTCAACTCCGATCTCGGCATCAGCCACTCCCTCGGCAACCTGCGCAGCTTCACCGTGCTCCTGCGCGACCTGGGCCTGCAGCCGGGCATCACCGAGGTCGAGGTGCGCCCCGACCCCAGCCCTCCCCTGGAGATCCTCGGGTTCCTCCCCTCCGAGGTCGCCTGGCTGGTCCGCAGGGTGCGGACGGGCTCGGGCTCGCCCTTCGCCCTGCTCGACTCGTGGCTTCCCGACCGCATCGGCTCGCGGATCGACCCGGAGGCCCTGACCCGCCGCCAGTCCCTGTACGCCTCGCTCGCGGAAGACCTCGACATCAAGGTCGCCGAGGCCACGGAGAGCATCCACGCCGAGGCCGCCGACGAGCGCGAGGCCCGCGTCCTCGACGTCCCGGTCGGCAGCCCGATCATCGTCATCAGGCGGTGGACCTATGACCGGGCGGGCAGGCCCGTCGAATACACCCGGTCGGCCGCCCGGGGCGACCGCTACCGGTACGTGGTCAAGCTCCGCGCCTGACGGCGGGCTCGCGCACGGCGTCGCGCGCACCGCCTACAGCGAACCGGGGCGCCGCGACCTCGGTAAGGCCCGCTCGACGACGGGCGGGCGTGCGCCTGTCAGCGGCGATAGCGCAGCCAGACCAGGCCGCCGGGCAGGGCCTGCGCGGCGACGAGGGTGAGCGCGGAGGCGACGCGGCCCGCGCCGTACCAGAAACCGGTGGTCTGGCCGGCGGCCAGGCAGGGGTGGACGAGCAGGCTGATCTCGTCGACCAGCCCGCCGGCCAGCAGCGCGCCGATGAGCGCGCCCCCGCTGTCGACCCGCACCACCTCGACCCCGTCGGCGCGGCGGAGCGTGCTCAGGGCGTCGGCGAGGTCGACGCGGTCGGCGCCGGTGACCAGCTCGCGCACCTGCCGACCGGGCGGGCGCGGCGGGGTGTTCCCGGCGTGCAGGGCGATGACGCCGGACCAGTGGCCGGCGTCGCGCAGCGCCTCCCACGCGCTGACCCGGCCGCGGCCGTCGACGACGGCCAGCAGTGGCCCGCCCTCGGCCGGGCCCGGCAGCTCGGCCCCCACCAGGGCCGGCTCCTGGGCGAGAATGGTGTCGGCCCCCGCCAGGGTCAGGTCTTCGTCCCAGCCGCGGGCGAGCTCGTAGAACCGGGCGACGTCGGGCTGGAACCCGGTGGTCGCCCCGTCCGCGGACACGGCCACATGCGCCACCACGTAGGGACGTCCCGAATCTGAGGACATGCCGCCACGGTACGGCGCGCCTGTGACAGTTTCCTCAGTCGAGTGAGGTGATCAACCGCGGCAGGGCGGCCGGGTCGTGGAAGAGCGTGGCGCCCAGGCCCGCGAGGCGGTCGGCGGGGGTGAAGCCGCCGGCGTAGGCCAGGCAGCGCATGCCCGCGCTCATCGCCGCCGTCACCCCGAACGGGCTGTCCTCCACCACCACGCACCGCTCCGGCGGCACTCCCATCGTGTCCGCCGCGTGCAGGAACAGGTCGGGCGCCGGCTTGCCCCTGGCCACGTCCTCGGCGCTGAACACCCGCCCGTCGAACCGCTTGGCCAGCCCCGTGAGCTCCAGGCTGCGGCGGATGGTCGCGTGCCGGCCGTTGGAGGCCACGCAGACCGGCACCGTGAGCTGGTCGATCGCCGCCTCGATGCCCTCGATGGCCCGCAACTCCGCCATCATCGCGGCCCGGTGCTCGGCGTCAAGCCGCTGTCGCCAGCCCGGCGGCGTCTCGCCGACCTGCTCGGCCCAGTATTCGTTGGTGCAGCCCACGAAACGCTCGGCGTACTCCGCCTCGTCGATCGTCCAGCCCAGACGCCGCAGCGCGGCGGTGCCCACACGCGTGGAGATGGGCTCGCTGTCCACGAGCACGCCGTCGCAGTCGAAGATGACCAGGTCGATGGCCAAGCCGGCTCCTTTCCCCGAGAGATCCGGCTACGAACCTATCTGATGTGACATAGCGCCAGGTGATAGCGTTCGCGTATCGCTTCACAAGACGCCCGTCCGCATAGTGAGACTCGCATGACGACATCCCCCCAGACCGCGACCCCCAGCAGGTCAAGGGTCGCGGCGGCCAGCCTCATCGGCACCGCGATCGAGTTCTACGACTTCTACATCTACGGCACCGCCGCGGCCCTCGTGCTGAACGCCGCCTTCTTCCCCGGCCTCGACCCGGTGGCGGGCACCCTGGCGTCGTTCTCGACGTTCGCCGTCGCCTTCATCTCGCGCCCGCTCGGCTCGGCGGTGTTCGGGCACTGGGGCGACCGGATCGGCCGCAAGTCCATGCTCGTCGTGTCGCTGCTGGTGATGGGCCTGTCAACGGTGGCGATCGGGCTGCTGCCCGGCTACGCGGCGATCGGCGTCATGGCGCCCGTGCTGCTGGTGCTGCTGCGGTTCACGCAGGGCATCGGCCTCGGCGGCGAGTGGGGCGGCGCGGCGCTGCTGGCCACCGAGCACGCGCCGCCCGGCAAGCGCGGGCTCTACGCGATGTTCCCGCAGCTCGGCCCGTCGGTCGGGTTCATCGTGGCCAACGGGCTGTTCCTCGTGCTCGGCGAGACGCTCAGCGACGACGCGTTCGGGAGCTGGGGGTGGCGGCTGCCGTTCGTGGCGAGCCTGCTGCTCGTGATCGTCGGTCTCTACGTACGGCTGAAGATCTCCGAGACGCCCGTCTTCCAGAAGGCCATGGACCAGCGGCGCATCGCCAAGGTGCCGTTCGCGGGGCTCATGCGGCACCAGTGGCGGCGCGTGCTGCTCGGCGCCGGCGCCATGACCATCGCGTACACGCTCTTCTACACCGCCACCACCTACTGCCTGGCGTACGGGACCAACGTGCTGGAGATCCCGAAGACCACGATGCTCGCGCTCACCATGATCGGCGTCGTGTTCATGGCGGCGGGCACCGTGGTCTCGGCGATGGTCTCCGACCGGCTGGGCCGCCGCCGCACGCTGATCGCGGGCACCGGGGCGGCCATCGCGTGGGGGCTGGTGATGTTCCCGCTGATGGAGACCAGGTCCGTCTTCCTCGCCGGGCTGGCGCTGGCCGGGGCGCTGGCGCTGATGGGCTTGATCTTCGGGCCGATGGGGGCGTACCTGCCCGAGCTGTTCAGGACCGAATACCGCTACAGCGGCGCGTCCGTCGCCTACAGCCTCGGCGGTGTGCTCGGCGGCGCGGTGCCGCCGCTGGTCGCCACCGGCATGCAGGCCGGCGGCATGGGAGTGATGGCGGTCGGCGGGTACGTGTCGGCGATGGCGCTGCTGAGCCTGCTCTGCCTGCTCGCTCTGCCCGAGACGGGCGACGAATCCCTATAAAACCAATAAATCGAAGCATCTAGCCCGGTAATGTGTTGCTCATTAACACGGCGGTCGAAACAGAGCCGTGGCGCCCACGGCCGCGCTGACTTTTCGGGCTGACTCCCTAGGCCGGCGCGGCCGGAACGCCTCAGACGCTCTCGTAACCCGGGAAGAGCAGGGACAACTCCCGCGGATACGCCCCGATCAGGCGTAGCTCGTCGTCCGTGAGCGGTCTGCCCGTCATCGCATTGCAGAGCTGCACCAGCCGGAAGGCCAGCTCCCCGTCGGGCGTCTCGACCCCCAGCCCGTCCATGACGTGCCCGAATCCGGCCTTGCCGCCGTACTCGCCGGTCAGCACCACCCGCCCGTTCCGCGCGTGCCAGTCCTCGGGGAACGGCCCCAGCGTCGCCTCGTCGTACAGCTCGTAGTTGCCGTGGTCCTTCAGCGCGCCGTCGGCGTGGATGCCCGACTCGTGCGCGAACGCGTTGCGCCCCACCCCGACCTGGTTGTACGGCAGAGGCTGGCCCAGCGCGTAGCTCGCCCACAACCCGAACCTGCGGGCCCACGACAGGTCGAGCGCGTCGCCGATCTCGGCGTCGAGCCCGAAGCCGTGCTCGAAGGCCAGGATGGTGGAGAGCAGGTCGGCGTTGCCGGACCGCTCGCCGATGCCGTTCACGCACGTGTTGATCCACGCGTCCTGCCCTCCGTCGAGGTCGCCGAGGGCGCCCGAGACGGAGTTGGCCACGGCCATGCCGAGGTCGTTGTGGCAGTGGGTCTCGACCGGCATCGCGGTCGCCGAGGCCAGCTTGGCGAAGCGCTCGCGGATCCGGCCGGGAGTGTCGCCGCCGATCGTGTCGCAGTAGCGCACCCGGTCGGCGCCCGCCTCCTTGGCCGCCAGGGCGAACTCCAGCAGGAAGGCGTCGTCCGTACGCGAGCCGTCCTCGGCGTTCACCCCCACGGTCAGGGCGCCCGCGTCCTTGGCCACGCGGACCGCGGCCGTCATCTCCCGGATGATCGCCTCCCTGTCCAGGCGGCCGCGGAACTTGTTCTGGATCATGTAGTCGGACGTCGAGATGGACAGGTTGTAGTGCCTCAGCCCGAGGGGCGCCGCCTTCTCCACGTCCTGCGGCACGCCCCGGCACCAGCCGGACAGCCGCAGCTCACCGAAGGCCCCGGCCTCGGCCAGCGCCACCTGCGCCCTGACGTACGGGACCTCGTGGAAGAGGAACGGGAAACCGATCTCGGACTGAGCCACGCCGAGCCTGGCCAGATAGAAGTTGACCATGGTCTTGCCGAACTTCGACAGGCCGGTGCGCGCGGTCTGCACGCCGTCCCGGTTGGTCACATCGAGGAAATGAACGTTGGGCATGCCCTCACGTTGACACGGTTGCTCAACGTGGATCAATATTGATTTTCGTCAATATGCCGGGAGGGCATCCCGCGATGGAGTGGATCGACGCGGCCACGGCCGCCGAACGGCTCGGCGTCAAACCCGCCACGCTGTACGCGTACGTGAGCAGGGGGGTGCTGCGGCGGCGGCACGGCGACGACGGGCGGCGCAGCCTCTTCTCCGCAGAGGAGGTCGAACGTCTCGCCCGCCGCGGCCGCCCCCGCAACCGGCCGCCGGAGCTCGTGATCGAGTCGGCCGTCACCGCCCTCGGCGTCGACCGGCCCTACTACCGGGGGCGCGACGTGCTGGAGCTCGCCGGGGCGAGCGACTTCGAGACGGTCGCCACGTGGCTCTGGACCGCCGACCCCGCCCTCTGGCACCACCG
>NZ_SMKO01000225.1 GCF_004348685.1 Nonomuraea deserti
GGGACGCGGGGACGCGGGGTGTTGGTCTCGACGGCTTGGAGCCCGTGGCAGTCGGTAGTCGCCGTGCCTGCCGCCGTGGCGTGATGTTCGTGTACTCGACTGCGCGAAGCGGATCAGGCGTGGAAGCTCACATGTGAAGCGCGCCCCACATGATGGGGCGGTCAGTGCGCGAGTGGTGAGCGAGCGCCCGCAGCGGAGGAGCGAAAGATGCTTGGTCGCCCTCATGGAGGAGAGGGTGAGGCGACACTGTCGATCAGGCGGGCGCCGCTGTGTTTCACGTGAAACGTCAGTCGCGAGACGGACAGGCCCGCAGCGAGGCGCTCTTCGCGCAGCGACACGCTGGACGCGGCTGTGGGTCCTGGCGGGCATGCTTCCGCGTGTTTCACGTGAAACACGCGGAAGGTCACATGGCGGCCTTGCGGAGGTCGTCGAGGAAGTCGTCGACGTGTTCGGGGGTCGTGTCGAAGGCGGTCATCCAGCGGACGACGCCGGTCGCCTCGTCCCAGTAGTGGAACAGGTACCGCTGGAGGAGCGTCGCGCCCACCGACGGAGGCAAGGCGGCGAAGACGGCGTTGGACTGAACGGGATAAGCCAACGACACCCCGGCGATGCCTTCCAGGCCGTCCGCCAGTCGCGTCGCCATCCGGTTGGCGTGATCAGCGTTCTGCCGCCACAAGTCGTCCGTCAGGAGTGCCGACAGCTGGGCCGAGATGAAGCGCATCTTCGAGGCGAGTTGGAGCGACTGGCGGCGCAGGAAAGGTACGGCCCGGGTCAGTTCGGAGTTGAGCACTACTACGGCTTCGGCGGCCAGCGCACCGTTCTTGGTGCCGCCGAAGCTGAAGACGTCCACTCCCACGTCTGTGGTGATGGCGTTCAGGTCGCAACCCAGGAAGGCGGCGGCGTTGGCGAGCCGTGCGCCGTCCACGTGGAGACGGAGTCCGGCCTCGTGCGCCGTCTCTGCGAGGGCGGCGATCTCCTCGGCCGAGTAGGTGGTGCCGAGTTCCGTGCACTGGGAGATGGAGACGACGGCGGGCTGGGATTCGTGGTGGTTGCCGACACCGCCCAGGCGTGCCTTGATGTCGTCGGGTTGGAGCTTGCCCTGCGCGGTGGGGATCGTCATCAACTTCACGCCGAGCAGGCGCTCAGCCGCCCCTGCTTCATGGGTGGCGATGTGGGCGCTGTCGGCGCAGAGAATGGCGTCGTAGCGGCCGAGCATCAGGGCGAGACCGACCATGTTGGCGCCCGCTCCGTTGAGCACCGCGAAGCCTTCCGCGGCCGGCCCGAACACCTCCTTGATCCCTTCTTCGAAGGCCGCGGTCCAGCGGTCGCCGCCGTAGGCGGGCGCGTCTCCGTCGTTGGCGGCGGCCATGGCCGCCAGGATGTCCGGGTGCACGCCCGCGTGGTTGTCGCTGGCGAAGCTCTTGGGGTACGTCGAATCGATCAGCACACCGCAAGGCTACTTTCACTGCGGACGCAGCCAACCCCAGACGCGGACCCGCACCTACCCTCGAAGCCGCCCTAGGTGCGGACCCGCATCTGCCCTTGGAGCCCAACTCGCGCGCGGTCCTGATCCCCGCCTGGAGTCCAACCCCCGCCAGGTGTCCGCCTTCGATCCCAGCCCCACGCCCGCGCATGGTGTCCGCCCCGGGCTCACACCATCCCCCACCGAGCACCCGCCGGGAACGTACCAACCCCTGCAGCGTCACCACTCCGAAACCCGCCCGATCCATCGACCGCGTCGCCACCGCTATCCTGCCAACCCGTGGCAGGCACCGAATCCGTCGGCAGCCGCCTCGTGACCCCTTGCCAGGCACCTGCCTCCCTTGCCCCGAGGTGGGTTCTAAGGGCGGGAGCGGGTGGCGGCGTTCTGGAGGAGGGCGCGACAGAGGTCGCCCAGGTCCTGGCCGGCCGCTTCGGCGGCCATGGGCAGGAGGGAGGTCTCCGTCATCCCTGGCGCCACGTTGACTTCGAGGAAATGGGGGGTGCCCGCCGCGTCGACGATCAGGTCCGTACGGGAGATGTCGCGCAACCCGAGCGCCGTGTGGGCGGTCACCGCCGTTTCCGCGCACGCCGCGGCGGCCTCGGGGGAGAGGCGGGCGGGGGCGAAGAACTCCGTGTGGCCGGCCGTGTAACGGGCCGCGTAGTCGTAGACGCCTTCGTCGGGGACGATCTCCACGGCGGGCAGGGCCTCCGGGCCGTTGCCGACGTCGACCACGGAGACGGCCACTTCCACGCCGTCGACGTACCGCTCGATCAGTGCCGTGTCGCCGTAGGCGAAGCAGCCGACCATGGCGGCGGGGAGCTCTTCCGCGGTGCGGACGATGGAGGCGCCGAGCGCCGAGCCGCCGCGGGCGGGCTTGACGAAGAGGGGCAGGCCGAGATGTTCCACGATGCGGCCGAGCACGACGGTGGCGCCGAGGTCGTGGAACGTCTCCTTCGGCAGCGTGACGGACTCGGGGGTGTGCAGGCCGACGGAGCGTACGACGGCCTTGGCGGTGGGTTTGTCGAAGGCCACCCGGCAGGCGTCGGGGTCGGCGCCCACGTAGGGGACGTTGAGCAGCTCCAGGACGGAACGGATCGCGCCGTCCTCGCCCGCGCCGCCGTGCAGGGTGACGAACACGGCCTCCGGCGGGTCGGCGAGGATCGAGGGCACGAGGGACGCGTCGGTGTCGCGGGCATCAACGTCGACGCCCGCCGCGCGCAGCACCTCGCTGACTCGGCGACCGGACCGCAGAGACACCTCTCGCTCATAGGAGAGGCCTCCGGCCAGCACGAGCACGTGGCCCAGATCGCTCATCACAACTCCTCCGCTGATCGCACGCTGTCCAACCGTACCGGCGCGGGGGGTGGATGGTGTACGGCAGGTGCTTCGTCCGCGTGCCCGGCCCTGGGGGCGCAAAGTTCAGGGGCCGGCGTCGCCCCGCAAGATGGCGCCGGCCCCTGTCGTGACGGTCAGGCCAGGTCGGGCCCTGGCGTGTCCACGCCGGCGTGGTCGCGGGCCGACGAGGTGCCGAACGTGTCGCGCAGCTGCATCTCCTGTTCGATCACTCCGGCGAGCCGCCGCACCCCTTCACGGATGCGGTCGGGCTCGGGGAAGCAGAACGACAGGCGCATGTGCCGCGCCCCGCTGCCGTCGGAGAAGAACCCGGTGCCGGGTACGAACGCGACCCGCTCGGCCACGGCCCGCGGCAGGATGGCCTTCGAGTCGAGCCCTTCGGGCAGGGTGGCCCACACGAAGAACCCGCCGGCGGGGCGGGTCCAGGTGACCTCGGGCGGCATCAGGGCGTCGAGCGCGTCGAGGAGGGCGTCGCGGCGCTCGCGGTAGAGCTCCTTGAACGTCTTGATCTGCTCGCGCCATGGCTGCGTGGCGAGGTACTGGCCGACGGCCAGTTGGGTGAACGAGGAGTGGGACAGCACGGCCGACTCCATGGCGAGCACGAGCTTGTCGCGGATGGCGTGCGGGGCGAGCGCCCAGCCGACGCGGAAGCCGGGGGCGAGCGTCTTGGAGAAGGACCCGAGATAGACCACGCCGTCCGGGTTGTCGGCTCGCAGGGCGCGCATGGGCTCGCCGTCGAAGCCGAGCAGCCCGTACGGGTTGTCCTCGATGACGAGGACCCCGGCCCGCTGGCAGATGTCGAGCACCTGCTGGCGGCGGGCGATGTTGAGGGTCACGCCGGCCGGGTTCTGGAAGGTCGGGATCGTGTAGAGGAACTTGATGGGCGCGCCCGCTGTTTCGAGGGCGTAGATGGTCTGGGCCAGGGATTCGGGCACGATGCCCTGATCGTCCATGGCGATGTGGACCACTTTGGCCTGGTAGGCGGCGAACGTCCCCAAGGCCCCCACATACGAGGGGCCCTCGGCGAGCACCACGTCGCCGGGGTCGATGAAGATCCGGGTGATCAGGTCGAGGGCCTGCTGCGATCCGACGGTGACGACCACGTCGTTCGGCCCGGCGTGAATCCCCTCCAGCCGCATGACCTCGCAGATCTGCTCGCGCAGGTGCGGGTCACCCTGGCCGGAACCGTACTGCAGCGCGACGGGGCCGCGCTTGGTGACCAGGTCGGAGACCAGCTCGCCGACCATGTCGAGGGGGAGCGCCGTGACGTACGGCATGCCGCCGGCGAGCGAGACCACCTCGGGTCTCGACGCGACGGCGAAGAGAGCTCGGATCTCGGAGGCGACCATCCCGGTAGCTCGTGCGGCGTACCGATCGACGTACGCGTCGATGCGCGACCCGTGAGTCGCGGGTGCCTGACCGTGATCCCGCTCTGCTGTCACGGCCCACCTCCTAGGTGTCATATCGGACTGAAATACCAGATTACGCTAGACGGACATGTCGCTCGTGACGGGGCTGACCGTCGTGGTGTCGGCTGGCGGCATCTTCACTGGGCTACGATGCCACCTGTGGACGCGGTTTTCGCGCGCTTTTCCGGGTCAACGATAGGGGCGGTAGTTGTCGCGCCGGCTGGTCAACATAACCCTGGACAATCTTGACGATCTGCCGCGGCGCTGCCGGCGGTGCGTGTTCTGGGAGCTCGATCCCGTCAGCGGTGAGCGCGCGGTGGAGTCGGGCGACGCCGGGCTGGAGAAGGAGGCCTGGATCTCCGGCACGCTCCTGGAATGGGGGAGCTGCGGGAAGATCGTCTATGTCGACGGGGTGCCCGCGGGCTTCGTGCTCTACAGCCCGCCGCTCTACAGCCCGCGTTCGCTCGCCTTCCCCACCTCGCCGGTCAGCGCCGACGCGGTGCTGCTGATGTCGGCCCACATCATTCCCGAGTTCTCGGGCGGCGGGCTGGGCCGGATGCTCATCCAGGGAGTCGCCAAAGACCTGACCAGGCGCGGGGTGAAAGCCATAGAAGCTTTTGGCGACCTCAAGTGGGAAGAGCCTAGTTGCATAGTCCCTGCGGAATACCTGCTTTCTGTTGGTTTTAAGACAGTTCGTCCGCATTTGAGATTTCCGCGGCTCAGGCTGGAACTCAAGACCGCCGTTTCGTGGCGCGAGGACGTCGAGGTGGCGCTGGAACGGCTCCTCGGCTCCATGAGTCCGGAACGCGCCCTACGTCCCGTCTAACGGCATCTCAGCTCTCCATACGCCCATGCGAAAGCCCCCGCCAGGGAAGACGGGGGCTTTGCCGGGCGAAGCGCGCCACGAAGGGCGAACTACCAGCGCCGCAGGCGCTAGATGATGCCCTCGAGCTCGCGCAGCAGCATGGCCTTCGGCTTGGCGCCGATGATCTGCTTCACGACCTCTCCACCCTTGTAGACGTTCAGCGTGGGGATCTGGAGTACGCCGTACTGGCGCGGGACCTCAGGATTCTCGTCGATGTTGAGCTTGACGACCTCCAGCTTGTCGCCGTGCTCGTTGGCGATCTCCTGGAGGATGGGCGAGACCTGGCGGCACGGGCCGCACCATTCGGCCCAGAAATCGACCAGGACGGGCTTGTCGCTCTTGAGGACCTCGTTGTCAAAGGTGGCGTCGGTGACAGCCTTCACGGTGCGCTCCTTCACTTCTCGATGGTGGCCAGCCAGCGCTCGGAGTCGAGCGAGGCCGCGCAGCCGGTGCCGGCCGCGGTGATGGCCTGGCGGTAGGTGTGGTCCACGACGTCTCCTGCGGCGAAGACGCCCTCGATGTTGGTGGCGGTGCTGGGGGAGGCCACCTTGATGTATCCGTTCTCGTCGAGGTCGATCTGGCCCTTGACCAGTTCGGTGCGCGGGTCATGGCCGATGGCCAGGAACAGCGCGTCGGTGGCCAGCTCGCACTCCTCGCCGGTCTTGAGGTTGCGCAGCTTGACCGCCTCGACCTTGGTGTCGCCGATCACGTCGACGACCTCGGAGTCCCAGACGAACCGGATCTTGTCGTTCGCGAACGCGCGGTCCTGCATGATCTTGCTGGCCCGCAGCGTGTCACGCCGGTGGACCACCGTCACCATGCGGCCGAACCTGGTCAGGAACGTGGCCTCCTCCATCGCGGTGTCGCCGCCGCCGACGACCACGATGTCCTTGTTGCGGAAGAAGAAGCCGTCACAGGTGGCACACCAGGACACGCCGTGCCCGGACAGGCGCTTCTCGTTCGTCAGGCCGAGCTCGCGGTAGCCGGACCCCATCGCCAGGATGACGGACTTGGCGTAGTAGGTGTCGGTGTGGGTCTTGACGACCTTGGGGTTGGCCTCGAGGTCGACCTCGACGACGTCGTCGGCGACCAGCTCGGCCCCGAAGCGCTCGGCCTGCTTGCGCAGGTTGTCCATCAGGTCGGGACCCATGATGCCGTCGGGGAACCCGGGGAAGTTCTCCACGTCGGTGGTGTTCATGAGCGCGCCGCCCGCTGTGACGGAGCCCTCGAAGATCAGCGGCTTGAGCTCGGCACGAGCGGAGTAGACGGCCGCGGTGTAGCCGGCTGGGCCGGATCCAATGATGATCACGTTACGCACGTCGCTCAACGCTTCACGCCTGCCTTCCTCGTCTGCTGGATGCCATCGGCGTCAACAGATCCTAGGCCGCCATGATTCCCCGCCCTGCCCACAACACCCACCCGAAACGAAAGAGCCCGCCGAAGCGGGCTCTGACGTGGGGTTTCGCCTACCAGCGGCCCAGCGCGGGCCTGCGAAGGTTCTTGCAGTTGAACGGGTCGACGATGTCTATGCGCAGCTTCTGCGCGGCCTTGTCCTTCCACGAGGCGATCACCAGCGCCTCCTGGCCGTTGTACTGCCCCTGGTCGACCGCGTACGTCGGCAGCTTCGACCGGTTCGCCACCCTGCTCACGCACTTGTCGACGCTCGCGGCGTCGGACGTGCCGCCGCCGACGATGGGCGCGGGGCCGAAAACGCCTTCGAGCGGCTGCCGCAACTCGTGGTCGCTGTAGTTGTGCTGGCTGTCGGTCAGCGCGTACGACTTCGCCCGCACCGGTTTCCGCTGCACCTGTGAGGGCGTCGTCACCGGCTTCGACTGCGTGGGCAGCGCCACCGGTGGGGCGACGGTTTCGCCCTGACCGCCGCTGCCGGCCAGCAGATTGGTGGAGGCCACCGCCGTGCCGACCACGACGGCCGCCGCCGCTGCCGCGACCGCGGGCAACGCCCAGCCGCGTCGTCGTGCGCGCGTGCGCCTGGCCGGGACGATGGTGCCGTCATCGGCGACCACCCCGAGGCGCACCGGCTCGGCGGCGTCCTCTCGTGGGGCATCGGTCTCCGGAACCTTGCCCGCCGACCTGCCGAAGTGTGCGGGCTCCGGCACCTCGACTGGGCGCTCCCACGGGGCGTCCCGCATGAGCTCGTCCCAGTCCGGTGCGTCCGCGAGGCCGACGCCTCCGCCCTTCCGGGACTCCGCCTCGGCGGCCAGAGCCTGGTCGATGCGCAGTGCGACGCCCATCGGCATGGCCGGTGTGGGGGTCGCCGCGAGCACCTCGCGAACCGTCGCCAGGTCTGCCAGTAGCTCCCCGCAGGGGTCGCAGACCGCGAGATGCCCGCGGACCTGGCGTGCCGTGTCGACGTCCAGGAGACCCTCGGCCAGCTCGGCCAGGATGTCCAGATCGTAGTGCGTATCACCCGTCACGAAGTTCTGCTCCCTTCGCGGATGAGACGCGATTGGAGTCCGTTCGGTTCCGCAGATGCGAAAGAATCGGGGCAAGTTTCGCGCGTCCTCTGGCGCACCGGCTCTTCACCGTGCCGCTCGGCACTTGGAGCACCTGAGCTGCGTCTTCGACCGAATAGCCCATCATGTCGACGAGGACGAGGGCCGCCCGCTGATCGCCGGGCAGGAGTTTGAGCGCGGCGGAGACCTCCATGGAGACCTCACGCTCCACGGTCTGGTCGGGCAGGGGGGTCTCGCGCTCGGCGGCCTCGATCAGCTCGTCGTCGGCGACGGGCCTGACGGACTTGCGGCGCATCCGGTCGAGGCAGGCGTTGACCACGATGCGGTGCAGCCAGGTGGTGACGGCCGCCTCGCCGCGAAACGTGGCGGCCTTGCGGTATGCGGAGACGAAGGCGTCCTGCACGGCATCAGCGGCCTCGTCGGGGTCACCGAGCGTACGCAGGGCGACCGCCCACATGCGGTCGCGGTGCCTCTTGACGATTTCGCTGAAGGCGTGAGGATCCCCGTTGATATGGGCAGTCAGCAGCTCGGCGTCTGTAACCGCCGGCCGCTCCGCTGCTGAGGGTGTCTCGGGTGGGGAGTTCACAAGAGAGTTTCCTGATTATGCCGATCCGGGAGAGTGCACCACTACTTCATAGATGGTGCCATGAAACTTGCCCGCATCCGCCGGAACGCGCGTAAACCAGATCAAAACGTACTGACCGCTTGCCGGTTCTTCGGGGGTGAGGGTGGTTTTACCTGCTGCGTTCTTCTCGGTCGCCACCGTTTTCAGCGAGTCGAGATCGGCGGAGTCGCCTACCTTGAGCTCCACGGTCGCGCCCGGCGCGTCGCCCAGCGTGGCCACCACGTCGCTGATCTGCATGGACTTGCCCATGTCGAGCAGCAGGCCGACGCCGTCCTTGAGCCGGCCCAGGTCGGCGCTGGTGTAGGCCTCGGTCTTCCACAACGTGCCGGACTTGCCGTCGACGGCCAGCTTCGCGATGTCGGACTTCTCGTCACTGTCGCCGAGCGGGTCGAAGCCCTTGGCGCTCTCGGGCTCGACGGCCTCGGCCTCGGCGGAGGCCGACGCCGACGTGCTGGGGACCGTTTTCTGCGCCTCAGGAGTGGTGGGGCTGCCCAGGCTCCTGCCGATCGTCCACGCGCCCACGCCGACGGCGGCGATGACGAGCAGCACCACCAGCGTCATCAGCACCCGGTTGACCATGCTGCCCTCGCGCTTGGGCACGTGGTGCGGCGGGGGCTGCGGCGGAGGGACGGCCAGCTTCTGCCGGTGGGCGATGTCGATGCCCTCGGTGTGGGAGGCGGAGGCCACCGCGGGGGTCGAGGGGTAGGAGATCGGGATCGGCATCGGCCTGGCGACGTCGGCCAGCGCATCGGACACCTCGGCCGGAGTGGTCAGCGCGCCGTGGCCCCTGCGCGCCTCGGGCAGGCACGCCCGCACGGTCACCGCGTCGAGGTAGCCGGGCACGCCCGCGGTGACCTGCCGTGGCGTGCAGAAGTGGCCGTCGGTCATCGGCGCCGCGGGCAGCCCGCCCTCTTCCTCGTCGCCGGGCCAGTGGCCGGTCAGCCCCGCGTAGAGCAGCCGGCCGAGGCCCTCGGCGTCGTCGAGCGCCGGCTGGTCGGTGGTGAGACCGTACATGGCCGCGTCGACGGCCACGCCGAGCACCTTGACCGTGTTGCCGGTCGTCCACACCAGGTGGGACGGGCGCAGGCACAGGTGGTAGAGCTGCGACTCGTGGGCGTGCGCGAGCGCCTCGGCGGCCTCGGCGACCAGCCCCGCCGCGCGCTCCGGCTCCAGCGGGCCCGAGGCCAGCAGGTCGGTCAGGCTCTCGCCGGTGACCCACTCGCTGACGACGTAGGAGGCCTTGTCGTCCTCCGCCGCGTCGAACACCTGGGTCAGGCGCGGGTCGGTGAGCCGGCTCGCCGACCGGGCGGCCGTGACCACCTCGTGAACCCGGGGAAAGCCGGGGGCGAAGGTGTGGACCGCCACGGGCCGGGCGAGGATCTCGTCGATGGCCTTCCACAGGGTGGCGCCGTCGGACTCGCTGACGCGGTCTTCCAGCCGGAAGCGCTCGGCGAGGCGGGTGCCGGGTTCGACGGCCGACGTGCTCACTGGCTCACTCCGCTGGGCCGATCGGGCGTGCTCATGACTCGACTCACCTGCGTGGTCGTGTACCACGAAGGCACGCTATGCCGGGTGGATCCGCCCACGCCCCTCCTGCTTCCATTCGCCGCGTGTCGGGCTCCATGGTAGTGCCGAGTAGATTCCGCCCGCGTTCTTTACCGACCTACCCGCCCCGCGACCATCCCAACGATGGAGTTGACCTCCGGGATGCGCATTCTGTGCGCAACGCCGAGATAGAGGAGCAATCCAAGGCCGCCACCGACGGCCAGAACGATCAGCGAATTGACGAACCCTAGCCCGTCGAACACCCCCGTGACCACCCAGACCGCCCCGAGTGCCAGTACGGCGGTGGGCAGAGCGGCGAGATACATCCTCGTCAGCGCCATGCCGATGCTCCATCCGCCCAGCCCCTGAACGCGGCGGCCGGCCAGCCACCAGGCCGTCAGGGCGCCCAGCGCGTACGCGACCGCGTACGCGAGAGCCAGCCCCATCACGGCGTAACGCGCCGGCAGCAGCGTGAAGAACAGCCACATGAGCAGGGCGTTGACCGCCGTCGTGCCCGCGCCCACGAACACCGGAGTGCGGGTGTCGCCGAAGCTGTAGAAGACCCGGAGCAGCAGCTGGAAGAGCGCGAACGGCACCAGCGCCAGCCCGTAGACCTGCAGCACGTTGCCGATGTAGACGGCGTCGGCGACGCTGTTGGCGCCGTGGCCGTAGATCGGCACGGTGATCGCCGGGCCGAGCACCATGAGCAGCAGCGACACCGGCACCATCAGCGAGCAGATGAGGCGTACGCTCGACCCGAACTCGGAGCGGACGTCGTCGAACCGCCCGTCGCTGACGGCCCTGCTCATCCGCGGCAGCATGGCCGTGATCACCGAGACGCCGATGACTCCGTAGGGCAGCTGGAAGAGCTGGAACGCCAGGGTGTACGGGCTGATGCCGTGCCCCTCCACCAGGGTGCCCGCGGCGCTGGCCAGGTTGGTCGTCAGCACGAAGCCGAGCTGGGTGACGACGGTGTAGCCGATCGTCCAGACGCCGGCCTTGGCCATCTCGCCCAGCCGGGCGTTGCGCAGGTCGAAGCGGGGCATGAAGGAGAACCCGGCGCGCTTGAGCGCCACGATCAGCACCGCGGCCTGGGCCACGATGCCGGCCGTGGTGCCGAGGCCGAGCAGGACGAGCTCGCCGTCGGTGACCTTCGCGATGTCGCCCTTCGCGGTGCTGACCATGGCGAAGAGGAGGAACGCGCAGATGACGACGAGGTTGTTGAGCACCGGCGCCCACATGGGCGCGGCGAAGCGGTCGCGGGTGTTGAGGATGGCGCCCGCCACCGCGCCCATGCCGAAGAAGGCCAGCTGCGGCAGGATGAAGCGGGCCAGCGTGACCGCGACCTCGAACTCCCGGCTGCCCGGCGCCCACACCGTGTAGAGGTCGATGAGCAGCGGCGCGGCGAACGCGGCGGCGACCGCGATGACGGCCAGCGCCAGCGTGGCGAGCGTCAGCAGCCGCTGCTCGTAGGCTCGCCCGCCGTCGGCGTCGTGCTGCTGGGCCCGGACGATCATCGGCACCACGACGCTGCTCAGCACGCCCAGCAGCAGCAGGTCGAGAATGCTGTAGGGGATCGCGTAGGCCGCGTTGTAGGCGTCGCCGAGCAGAGCCGTGCCGATGGCGTAGGCCAGCACCATGGTCCTGACGAAACCTGTGACCCTGGACACCATCGTGCCCGCCGCCATGATGGCGCTGGCCCGCAGCATGCGGCTCATGCGGTGCTCACCTCCCGGTTCTTGGCGGCCCGGGCGAGCTTGCGTTCTGACCGTCGCCGCAGCACCCGCGTCACCACGGCGGCGAGCATAACGGTGAGAGCGGCTCCGACGATCACGGAGGCGATGCCGGTGTAGCCGGTGGTGCGGATGGTCAGCCGCACCGGCTCGCCGTACGCCTTGCCGTCGGTGGTCTTGAGCTGCACGGTGACCGTCGCGTCGCCGTTGCTGGTGGCGTTCATCGGCACTTGGACCGTGCCGCTCTGCCCGACGCCGATGGTCAGCAGCTCGTCCTGATCTTTCACCTGCAGCAGCTTGCGGTTGTTGGACTGGACGTCGATGTAGAGGGCGATGGGGGCGCCGGCGGAGTTCTTCACGCTGATGGGCACCACGCCGTTGCTGCCGGCCAGCGTGCGCGGCCGGTCGGGGCCGGCCCCGGTGATCGCGACCTTCTCCAGGCGATCCTCGACCTCCTCGCTCACCTGCTTGGTCAGCGCGCGGCCCGCCCGCGAGCTGGAGCGCCAGGCCGAGGAGGACAGCCTGAGCACGGCCGTGTCGAAGCTCGACTGCGTCCTGGTCGTCGTGATCTCGGCGGTCAGCTGCGCCTTCGCCCAGGTGTCCTTGACCCGCTTGAGGTATTTGCCGCTCAGCTCCTCCTTGCGGTCATCGTCGGTGTAGGTCAGCCCGGCGCGAGGCACCGACGCCTTGCCCGGCTTGATCGACTCGAGCGTGGTCAGCTGCAGCCACGGCAGGCGGCCCGCGGTCTTCATCAGGGCGGAGACGAGCGACGGGTTGGGGTCCCAGCGCCGGGAGGGGGCGACGACCAGCGACCGCGGCGTGGTCTGGCCCGGCTCGGCGGAGATCATCGCGGTCTCGGCGATGAAGCGCTGGGTGCTCAGCAGCACGCTCGTCGTGCCCTCAGGCTCGAACAGGGCGCTCAGCTGGGGGTCGGCGACGAGCGCGGTGACGGGACCGTTGACCGAGTCGAGGGTCGAGGCGGAGTGGGGCGTGAAGGTGACGGGCGGTTGCGGCGGCAGGTTGGCGGCGTCGAGCAGCACCCGGTCGACCTTCTCCTCGGCGACCGACAGGAGGTCGAGCGCGTCGGGGTCGAGCCGGCCCGAGGGCGGCCAGTTGACGTTGGTCTTCACCTCGCGGCCCAGCAGCTCTCCGGCCTTCTGCCCGGCCAGCTGGATGGCCCTGTTGGGCTGGACGTCGAGGCCGCGGTGGGCCAGCCCCGTCACGTCGGGATCGGCGTAGGGGACCGCGATCACGGGAGAGGAGGCCAGCGCGGTGCGCATGGTCGTCAGCCACGTGCCGGCCTCGGCGCTGGCCGGCTTCCGCTCCTCGCCGTCCTTCGTCTCGACCGTGTAGCCGTCCTTCATCACGTTGAGGTCGTCGAGCAGCGCGGGTTCGACGAACCAGCTGACGGTCTTGGGCGCGACCTGCGCGATGCGGGCCAGGTCGGCCAGCCGGCCCTTGCCGGTGATCGACTGGCTCAGCTTGTCGTCCACGAACCGGGACCCGTCGGTCGCCCGGTGCGGCTGGTCGATGACCGGCAGGGCGATGGCCAGCTTGTTGCGCGGCGGCTTGGGGACGGCGGGCGGCGCGTAGGTGAGGAAAGTGCGCTGCGCGTAGACCGGCACGCCGTACTGGGCCACGTCGATGGCGATCGGATAGACCCCGAACGAGCGGTAGCCGAGCTGGGGCGGCGTCGCGGTGAACTCCCAGCGCGCCTCCTCGCCGGCAGCCAGCGGCGGGATGTCCATCGCCGAGAAGGACGAGACGTTGCCCGGGAGCGTCGCGGTGGTCTGGTCGGCCACGTAGGCGGCCATGGAGGCCCGGTCGGTGAGCTTCTGCGGCGTGTAGCGCAGGCGTACGCGCTGGGCCGGCGTGGGCGCGCCGGTGTCGTTGCGGACCGTGCCGGTGAACTTGATCTCGTCGGTCTGCGAGGTGGGCACGTCAGGCGTGATCGAGGCGAGCGACACGGTGACGGTCTGCCTGCTCGCGCTGGTGGCAGCCGTGCTCGGCGTCGCCGCCACCATGGGGGCGAACAACGCGGCGGAGAGCACGGCGAGCAGCGTGGCCTTACGGATCACGCGGATGCCCGAGCTGGAGTACGACGACGCACGCCCGCAATGGTACGGGTTCAGTGCCGCCGCGCGACCGCCCCACGTGATCCTCTCAGGCGTGTGCCCCGTAGGTCGGCCAGCTTTCCCGGCAGGAGAGTCAGCAGGTCGACGGCGCGCAAGGAGAGCGCGGTGTGGCGTTCGCCGATGGGCATGAAGAGCGGTCCTTCGTCCACGCGCAGCCGGTCGTCGATGAAGACGGGCAGCGACTCCGGCAGCAGCAGCGGGCACACCAGCCCGTCGGCGTAGTCGGTGGCCGCGTTGACCACGTGGGCGGGGGCGTAGCGCACCTGGCGCGCGGCGAGCAGACCGCCGACGGCTCCTGGCCTCGGCGGCAGCGCGACGGGGGAGGTCACCGCGATGACGACCTCGCGGCCGACCCTGGTGGCCACGTCGAACACGGTGACCATCAGGCACCTCTCGGGTGCCGCGGAGACCGTCTTCGGCAGCTCTTCCGCGGATGTCATGGGACGCGGAAGGCGTACGATCTCATGATGGACCTGGTGTGCGAGGAGCCAGCGGTGGATCGCGAGGGCGTCCTTCATATAGTCCTCCTTACCTCGTTCCATGGCCCCCGACGGTCCCATGACCGAAGGTAACCCGGACCTGGTGTGGCTCGGGGGATATGTTCCGGAAGGACCCACTGAGTTTGTCCGACTCAACTCTGACCGAAAGCCAGCGGCAGGCCATGCACGGCCTGTTCCGCAAGATCGCGCCGGCGGCCGACGAGCTCGGCCGCCTGTTCGCCGCGCACGGCCACGAGCTCGCCCTGGTCGGCGGGCCCGTGCGTGATCTCCTCCTCGGGCGCATCGGCAACGACCTCGACCTGACCACCGACGCCCGGCCCGAGCAGGTGCTGGAGCTCGTCAAGCCCTGGGCCGACTCCGTGTGGACGATCGGCATCGACTTCGGCACCGTCGGCCTGCGCAAGGGCGGCTCGCTCATCGAGGTCACGACCTACCGCAGCGAGTCGTACGACCCGAAGTCGCGCAAGCCCGAGGTCATGTACGGCGAGACGCTGGAGGCCGACCTGGAGCGGCGCGACTTCGCGGTCAACGCGATGGCGGTGCGGTTGCCCGGGCACGAGTTCGCCGACCCGTACGGCGGGCTGCGCGACCTGCGCGCCAAGGTGCTGCGCACGCCGGGACCTCCCGAGCGGTCTTTCGGCGACGACCCGCTGCGCATGCTGCGGGCGGCCAGGTTCGCCTCGCAGCTCGGGTTCGAGGTGGACGACGACGCGCTGGCGGCGATGTCCTCGATGGCCGAGCGCATCCAGATCGTCTCCGCCGAGCGCATCCGCGACGAGCTCGACAAGCTCCTCTGCGGCGCCAACCCGCGCGAGGGGCTGCGGCTGCTGGTCGAGACGGGCCTGGCCGCGTACGTGCTGCCCGAGCTGCCCAAGCTGCGCCTCGAGATCGACGAGCACCACCGGCACAAGGACGTCTACGAGCACACGCTGACGGTGCTCGATCAGGCCATCGCGCAGGAGGAGGACGGCAAGCCCGACCGGATCCTGCGCTGGGCGGCGCTCATGCACGACGTCGGCAAGCCGAAGACGCGCCGCCACGAGCCGGGCGGGCGGGTGTCGTTCCACCACCACGAGGTGGTCGGCGCCCAGATGACGAAGAAGCGGATGACCGAGCTGAAGTTCCCGAAGGACGTCGTGTCCGACGTCTCCCGGCTGGTCGAGCTGCACCTGCGCTTCCACGGCTACGGCACGGGCGAGTGGACCGACAGCGCCGTGCGCCGCTACGTGCGCGACGCCGGCCACCTGCTCGACCGGCTGCACAAGCTGACCAGGGCCGACTGCACGACCCGCAACAAGCGCAAGGCCGCGGCGCTGTCGCGGACGTACGACCACCTCGAGGAGCGCATCTCCAGGCTCGCCGAGGAGGAGGAGCTGGCCAAGATCCGGCCCGAGCTCGACGGCAACGAGATCCAGCGCGTGCTCGGGGTGGGGCCGGGGCC
>NZ_SMKO01000226.1 GCF_004348685.1 Nonomuraea deserti
GGGTGGGAGGGGGCGTTCTCCCCGGTCGCGAACACGGCGTGCCGGACCTCCGCACGACGAGGCCGAGACATGGCCGGGGAGCGCGAAAAGTCCCGGCCCGCGCCGTTCTGTAGGGTCGGGGCCATGAGTCTCAGCGACATTCCGCTCCGCACCCTCGACGACGCTCCCACTACGCTCGGTGACCTCGCGGCCGGTAACGCCGCCCTGATCGTCAACGTGGCCTCCCGGTGCGGCCTCACCCCGCAGTACGCCGGCCTGGTCAAGCTCCAGCAGGAGTACGGCCCGCGCGGCTTCACGGTGATCGGCATGCCCTGCAACCAGTTCGCCGGCCAGGAGCCGGGCACGGCGGAGGAGATCCAGCACTTCTGCGCGGCGACCTACGGCGTCGACTTCCCGCTGCTGGCCAAGGCCGACGTCAACGGCCCCGGCCGCCACCCGCTCTACGCCGAGCTCACCCGGACGCCCGACGCCGACGGCGAGGCCGGTGACGTGCAGTGGAACTTCGAGAAGTTCCTGGTGGACCGGGAGGGCGAGGTCGTCGGCCGCTTCCGCCCCCGCACGACCCCGGAGGACGCCGCCCTCGTGGCGGCCGTCGAGAAGGTGTTGTAGCCGCCGAGGGCGGCCCGGCTGGACGGCAAAAGGTCGGCGCACGTGCCATTCGAGATGGAAAGTCCATTTACACGTGTAGTGTTCGTATCGCTGCGGTAAGTAACCGGGTGGGCTGCGGCTGGTTCCATCACCGGCCCAGCACGCTGACCGATGTCCGCAGGGAGTTCGCGATGACGATCAATCCGTACGCAGGATCGCCCTTCAGCTACGTCTCCGAACCCGCCGCGGCCCCCTACTCGATCGTCGAGCTGATGCCGGGCGTCCGCAACCTGTGCGAATACGTCCGGCTGGCCCCCGGAGAACGGGTGCTGCTGCTCATGGAGCACACCGTCGACCCCGTCGTCGTGCAGGCCATCGCCGCCGGCGCGGCCTTCCGTGGCGCCGACGTCCGCATCCTGTCCGTGCCGCCGTTCAGCGCCGGCGGCTGGGACCGGGAGGCGCCGCTGCAGATCGAGACGGCCGCGTTCCACGAGGCCGACGTCGTGATCAGCGGCACCTGGTGGGGCGAGGTGCACACCGCGCCGCTGTTCTTCGACCAAATCAAGTCCCGTTCCTCCCGCTTCCTGTCGCTGCACATGACCGCCACGGCCGGCGCGCTGCTCACCGGCGGCCGGCTGCCCGCCGAGGTGTTCTACGCACTGCTGCGCCGGGCGCTGCGGCAGCTGTCGGGGGCCGGGCGCATCCGGGTGACGTCAGGGCGGGGGACCGACGTGACGTTCTCCGGCCTGACCTTCGACCCCGACCCGGGCGCGCTGCGGCCCGGCGACTGGCGGCCCTTCCCGTACGGCGGCGCGAACTTCTGGCCCGCCGACACCGAAGGCGTGATCATGATCGAGGACAGCACGGTCACCGGCGTGCCCGAGGACCCCGTGCGCCTCACCCTCGAAGGCAACCTGGTTCGCAAGATCGAGGGCGGGGCGGAGGCGGAGCGGCTGCGGCGGTACGCACCCGAGGGCTTCTACATGCGCCACGGCCTGATCGGGCTGAACCCGAAGGTGCGGATCGCCGGCGGGACCCAGTTCGAGCGGGAGAAGCACTCCGGCGCCTTCTACTGCGGTATCGACGGGCTGACCGGCGGCGAGCCCGTCACGACGGGCCCGGGTTTCGCGCACTGCGACTGCCAGATGGACCGGCCCACCGTCACGGTGGACGGCGAGCTCTTCATCGAGCAGGGGCGGCTGCTGCTGCTCGACGAGCCGGAGATCCAGGAGGTGGCCGCGCGGTTCGGCCCGCCGGAGGTGGTCCTCGACGACAACCCGGTCATGATCCTGCCCCGCCGCTACGCGGGCCTCTCCGCGCAGTGATTCGGGGCCGGCCTCTCGCCGGGCGGGAACCCCGTCAGCGGCGGGGGCCGCAACTGCCCCTGATGATGAGCTCCGTGGGCAGGACCACGCTCCGGGCCCTCCTGGTGCCCGCGCGCAGGACGAGCTCCGCCGCACGGTAGCCCATGTCACGCCCCGGCTGGGCGATCACCGTCAGCGGCGGCGAGCACAACTCGGCCCAGGGCACGTCGTCGTACATGACGAGCGAGACGTCCTTCGGCACTCTCAGGTCGAGCTCCCTGGCCGCCAGCACGGCCGCCTCCCCGAGCACGTTGCCGCCGGCCACCACGGCCGACAGGTCGGGGCGGCTCTGGTAGAGGCCCGAGGCGGCGGCGTACGCGGAGTCGCGGCTGCCGGTGCCGAACACGATCAGCTCCTCGTCCACCGGAGCGCCCACGGCCACCCTGAAGGCGTGCGCCCGGCCCTCGTGGCCGGGGCCTCCGAGGAAGGCGATGCGCTTGTGGCCGAGGCCGCGAAGATAGCGGACCGCCGTACGGATGCCCGCCCGGTCGTCGGCCACCACGGCGGGGACGTCCAGCGGCCGGGCCGGGGGAGCGGGCGGCAGGCCGTCGAGGGCCATGAGGTCCCCCACGGCGGACTGCCCGGTGCCGTCGGCGGACGCCTGGGAGGGAAGCCGGTCGGCGAAGATCACGGTCATGCCCGCGCGTATCGCCGGGATCCAGGTTTCCGCGTCTCCCGACGGGACGGCTATCAGGCGGTCTACGCTCTGTTCGAGGAGCATGCCGATCAGGTCGGCCTCCTGCTCGGGGTCGCCGCCCGTCGAGCCGAGGACGACGGGCTCGCCCGCCGAGCGGGCGCAGGCCAGCACGCCTTCCGCCAGCTGCCCGTAGAACGTGTCGGTCAGGTCGGGGACGAGCAGGCCCATGCCGCCCGTGCGGCGCTGGCGCAGGTTGCGGCCGAGGGCGCTGGGGCGGTAGTCGAGCTGGGCGGCGGCGGCCAGGACGCGCTCCCTGGCGCCGGCGCTGGCCGAGCCGCCCGACAGCACCCGGGAGACGGTGGCGACGCCCACGCCGGCCGCCTCCGCCACATCTTTGATCGTCGCCCGCTTCTCCATGGAAACGATTCCATCATGGTTTCCGGCGATCGGGAAGTGCGGCGTGCCGACAACGGCTGGTCACGCTGTAACCCTTGACACCGATGTCCGTTTCGGGTGAGATGCTTGAAAACGTATCCACGCGAGTGGGCACACGGAACCAACGTCCGGGCCACAGCCCTGGAGCGCGAAGGAATGTCATGGCATCCATCGTTCTGACGAACGTCGACAAGATCTACGCCGGTGGCGTAAAGGCCGTGAACGGGCTCAACCTTGAGATCAGGGATGGCGAGTTCATGGTGCTGGTCGGTCCGTCCGGTTGCGGCAAGTCGACCGCGCTCCGGATGATCGCGGGCCTGGAGGACATCAGCGGCGGTGAGATCTCGATCGGCGAGAAGGTCGTCAACCACCTGCCGCCCAAGGACCGCGACATCGCGATGGTCTTCCAGAACTACGCGCTCTATCCGCACATGACGGTCGAGGAGAACCTCGCCTTCGGCCTCAAGCTCCGCAAGATGCCGAAGCCGGAGATCCAGAAGCGCGTCGGCGAGGCGGCCAAGATGCTCGGCCTCGAGACCTACCTCAAGCGCAAGCCCGCCGCCCTGTCCGGTGGTCAGCGCCAGCGTGTCGCGATGGGCCGTGCCATCGTGCGTGAGCCGCAGGCCTTCCTCATGGACGAGCCGCTGTCCAACCTCGACGCCAAGCTCCGCGTCTCGATGCGCGCCTCGCTCAACACGCTGCACGAGCGCCTCGGCGTCACCACGGTGTACGTCACCCACGACCAGGTCGAGGCCATGACCCTCGGCGACCGGGTCTGCGTGCTCCGCGACGGCATCCTCCAGCAGGTCGACACCCCGCAGAACCTGTTCGACAAGCCGGTCAACCTGTTCGTGGCCGGGTTCATGGGCTCGCCCGCGATGAACTTCGTCACCGCCGAGCTCGTCCGCGGCGACGGCGGCGCCGCCGTCACCTTCGCCGACATCAAGCTCTCGATCCCCGACTCGACGTTCACCGACAAGCCGGGCCTCGACCAGTACGTCGGCAAGAAGATCATCCTTGGCATCCGCCCCTCCGACTTCGAGGACGCCGGTTCGGCCGGCAACCACGCCAACGGCTGGGCCACGCTGCCGGTCAAGGTGGAGGTCACCGAGGAGCTGGGCTCCGAGATCAACGTGCTGTTCCTGATCGACGCCCCGCCGGTCGAGCACAAGGACACCGTGGCGGCCGCCGACTCCGGAGAGGACGAGGAGGCGTCGCTGCCGCTGGTGGGCGACAAGTCCCTGTGGACGGCCCGCGTCAACGCCCGCAGCCACGCGCGCTCCGGCCAGAACCTCGACCTGGTCGTCGACACGCACAACCTGCACTTCTTCGACTCGGCCTCCGGCCTGGCCATCGGTCACGAGGCCAACCGCTGAGTCTCCCTGTCTCCTGGTTCCCGGCCGTGAGCACGCTCGCGGCCGATCGGGCCCCCACCGCGACCCCCTCCCGCGGCGGGGGCCCGTCCTTTCCCGCGCGGAAGGTCAGCGGCCGATCCTGGCCGACACCATGGCCTGCAGCCTCTTGGGCACGAACCGGCCGGCCGCGACGATGACCTTGTAGCGCAGGCTCGGCACCGACACGCTCCTGCCCAGCGCCAGGTCGCGCATCGCCCCGCGGACCACGTCGTCGGCCTTCAGCCACAGCGGACCGGGGATGCCCGAGGGGTCCATCCCGGCGCGCTGGTGGAACTCGGTCCGCACGAAACCGGGACACAGCGCCATGACCCTGATGCGCGGATGGTCCACCGCGTGCGCGGCCGACTCGCTGAAGCTGACCACCCACGCCTTGGACGCGCCGTAGGTGCCGCGGGTGAAGAACGCGGCCGCGGAGGCCACATTGACGATCGCGCCCCTGCCGCGCTTCCTCATCGCGGGCAAGGCGGCCAGCGTCAGCCTCAGCACCGCCTCGCAGTGAACCCGGAGCATGCGCACCTCGTCGTCGACCGGCGCGTCGGGGAAGCTGTCCCGATTGCCGAAGCCGGCGTTGTTGACCAGCAGGTCGACCCCGTCGCGGAGCCTGGACCCGACCCTGGCGACCCCCTCGTCGCTCGCCAGGTCGGCGGGCAGCACCTCGACGTCGACGCCGTAGCGGAGCCGGAGCTGCTCGGCGGTCCGGACGAGCCGCTGCTCGTCGCGCGCGACCAGGACGAGTGAGAACGCGTCGGCGGCCAGGCGCCTCGCGAAGGCGGCGCCGATGCCGGCGGTCGCGCCCGTGATCAGTGCGGTAGGCATGGCTGAACACTAACGTTCATGGCAGGATGACGCCGTGCGCCCCGTCCCGGCCGTGCTCCTCCTCCTGGCCCTCACCGCCTGCTCAGGCCAGGCCCCCTCGCCTGCGCCCTCCGCCGGATCGACCGGCCCGGCGGCCTCCGCGACCGCCGCCCCGTCGGCGTCCGCGCCCACGGCCGCCACGCCGGCCGGGCCGGGCGAGCTGCGGTTCGCGAAGATCGGCGAGTTCGACAAGCCCGTCGCGTTCGCCGTGCGAAAGGGGGACGACCGCCTCTACGTCGCCGAGCAGACCGGCAGGCTGCGCACCTCCGCCGGCGACACGGTGATCGACCTGTCCGGCGAGGTGAGCAGCGGCAACGAGCAGGGGCTGCTCGGCGTGGCGTTCCATCCGAGCGGGCGGTGGGTCTACCTCGACTGGACCGACGCCCAGGGCGACACCCACGTCACCGAATGGGCCTACGACGGCTCCGAGGCGACGGCCAGGCGTGACGTGCTCACCCAGGAGCAGCCGTTCGCCAACCACAACGGCGGACAGCTGGCCTTCGGGCCCGACGGCCACCTCTACATCGCGCTCGGCGACGGCGGCGGTGCGGGCGACCCGCTGGGCAACGGCCAGAACCTCGGCACGCTGCTCGGCAAGATCCTGCGCATCGACCCGCGCGGAGACCCGTACACGATCCCCAAGGACAACCCGTTCGCCGGCGAGAAGGGCGCGAAGGGCGAGATCTGGGCGTACGGGCTGCGCAACCCCTGGCGGTTCACCTTCGACCGCGAGTCCGGCGACCTGTGGATCGGCGACGTCGGCCAGAACGAGTGGGAGGAGGTCGACCACCAGCCGGCGGGCTCCGAGGGCGGCGAGAACTACGGCTGGAGCCTGCGCGAGGGCAAGGAGCGCTTCCACGGCGGCAAGGGCGGCGACCTGACCGAGCCGGTGATCGTCTACCCGCTGGGCGAGGACGGCAACTGCTCGGTGATCGCCGGGCCGGTCTACCGCGGCACGAAGATCCCCTGGCTGCGGGGGCGCTTCCTGTACGGCGACTTCTGCGCCGGCTGGATCAAGGCCGCGCCCGTCGATGGGCCCGTCGACGCGCTCGATGAGGCGGCGGAGGTCGGCGAGGTCGAGCAGCTGTCGTCGTTCGGCGAGGGGCACGACGGCGAGCTCTACGCGCTCAGCCTCCAGGGCCCGCTCTACCGGATCGAGCCCGCCTGACCGCCGCAGCCCGGTGGATCGCCGGCCGCCCGGCTCTGCCTGACCCGCTCGATCATCTCCTCGACCTGGCCGTTCAGCCTGGCCCCCCGGATCCACCCCGCGTAGTGGGTGAGAAAGATCACCACCTCGCGCAGCTCGGGCTCGGTGAGGTCGCCGGTGCGCAGGGCCGCGTCGAGCTGCACGTCCGTCATCTCGTCCAAACCCTGCCCGACGAGGAGCCCGAGAAGGACCAGGCGACGCTCCCTGTCCGACAGGGCCGTCCTCGACCACACCTCGGCGAACTGGCGCTCGGCCGTCATGCCGAAGGAGTCGACGGTCTCCATGGCGGGGTCTGTCATCGCGCGCTCCCGGTTGTCGCAAGGGATCCTCACATCTTTCGCTACCTCTTGAGTTGAGCCAACGGGGGTTGCACGAACGTTGCATGCCCATGCGATCACGGAGTGTCGCCCCCGAGAGGTTGACATTCGGGCTGGTCACACGTGCGGAGGAGTCAGGCCCGGGCGCGTTCCTCGTGGGCGCGGCGCAGGAGCGTCATGAGACTCTCCTCCTCCCGGATCCACCGCCTGTGCTTCTCCGGCAGGCGCTTGAGCTGCTCCTCCTCGGCGAGCAGCCGCTGGTAGAGCTGCTCGCGCACGTCCGGGTCGCGCTCCACCTCCAGGTACTCCTGCGCGTGCCGGCGCGCGGCGGAGACCGCGTTCTGCGCCCGCCCCCGGCCGCTGACCAGCGAGGCCGCCACGGTGACCAGCAGCACGCCGAGGATCACCAGCAGGGACAGCCCGGTGGTGATCTCGATCACCGGCACCGGCTCGCCGTCGTTGATGAACGGCACGTTGTTCTCGTGCAGGGCGTGCAGGATCAGCTTCACGCCGATGAAGCCGAGGATGACGGCCAGCCCGTACGACAGGTAGATCAGCCGGTCGAGCAGGCCGTCGAGCAGGAAGTAGAGCTGCCGGAGCCCCATCAGGGAGAACGCGGTGGCGGTGAAGACGAGGTAGACGTCCTGGGTCAGGCCGAAGATCGCCGGGATGGAGTCGAGCGCGAACAGGATGTCGGTGCCGCCGAGGGCGACCATGACGAGCAGCATGGGCGTCATCACCCGCCGGCCGTTCTCGACGATGAACAGCTTGTCGCCGTCGTACTTGTCGGACGCCGGCAGCAGCCTGCGCGCGACGCGGACCATGAAGTTGTCGGGGGTGTGGCTGTCCCCGCCCTCGGGCTTGAGCAGGTTGCCCGCCGTCAGCAGCAGGATGAGGCCGAACACGTAGAACACCCAGGCGAACCGGTCGATCAGCGTCGCCCCGAGCCAGATGAACCCGCTCCTCGCGATCAGCGAGAACACGATGCCGAACAGCAGCACCTTCTGCTGGCCCGCCCGCGGCACCTTGAAGCCGCCCAGGATGACGAGGAAGACGAACAGGTTGTCGACCGACAGCGCCTTCTCCGTGACGTAGCCGGCGAAATACTCCGCTCCCGGGTCGGAACCGCCGAAGATCCACACGGCCACGCCGAACACCAGGGCGATGCCGACGTACAGAGCCGACCAGAAGGACGCCTCGCGCAGGGTCGGGATGTGCGCCTTGCGTACGTGGAAGATGAAGTCGAACAGCAGCAGGCCGGCGATCCCTGCGATCGTCAGCCACCACACCGCGGCGGGCACGTCCACTCCGGGCTCCCTCTCTGCCGGCCGTCGCGAGGGGCGACTCGGGGCGGGGCTCGCGACCTGGCAAGAGCTACCCGATCACGGCGGCGGTAAGCCTCAGCGCCGGCCAGACCGGGCGCGGCGTCATCCCCCGCGGCCACGGCCCCTCTGCCATCGAGCCGATCATCGGCGCCGTCACCGGATGACGCGCCGTGATCAGTCTCCGGCCGGCCCTTCTCGCCACCGCGTCGAACCCGCGGGTGCCGGACGACGTCTTAGGGGTGTGCACCGACTCGCCCTCATCGTCGCCCTGTCCGCCGTTTCGCTGGCCGGATGCTCGGAGGAGGCGCCTTGCACGCTGATCGGCACCCCGGTCGGCGTGTCGGTGATGGTGAAGGCGCCGGTCGCCGCCCGGGCGGACACCGCTGAGATGGAGGTCTGCTGGGACGGCGCCTGCCGGCGGGCCAGGGCCGAGCTCCGTACGGTCCGGCGGGCTGGAGAGGAGACCTGCGACGGTGACACCTGCTCGGTGACCGCGGTCCCGACCGCGGACAAGAGCGGCTTCGGCACCGTCCAGGGGTTGCCGAAGCGGCCGGTGGAGGTACGGCTGGCGCTCAAGGGGGCGGGGTCCGAGCCGGTGGCCGAGCACACCGTCACGGTCACCCCGAAAGGGCGCTTCCCCAACGGTCCCGGCTGCGGGGAGGGCGGCCCGAACGTCGCGCTCACCGTCGAGGCCGACGGGACGGTGCGGGAGAGCTGACCCCGGCCGTGATGACCGCCGTGATGACCCAATGACCCGCGCGATGACCCGCGCGATGACCCGCGCGATGACCACGGTGACCTGGGCTGATTAACACGGCGTTCACATACGGGCAAAAAACGGGAAACGGTCGTCCGTAAGACTCGGCGTGGCTGAGAAGAACCCCGAAAGGACCGCCGTGAGCTACAAGGCTGAGTACATCTGGATCGACGGCACCGAGCCCACGGCTCTGCTGCGCTCGAAGACGAAGATCGTGCCCGACGGGGTCGAGCCGCCGGTCTGGGGCTTCGACGGCTCCAGCACGAACCAGGCCGTGGGCCACGCGTCCGACCGCGTGCTCCGCCCGGTGTTCACCTGCCCCGACCCGATGCGCGGCGGCGACAACGTACTCGTGCTGTGCGAGGTCGAGGAGACCGACGGCGAGCCCCACGTGAGCAACACCCGCGCCCTGCTCCGGCCGATCGCCGAGCAGTACGCCGACCAGGACTCCTGGTTCGGCATCGAGCAGGAGTACACGTTCTTCAAGGGCAGCCGGCCGCTCGGCTTCCCCGAAGGCGGCTTCCCCGCGCCGCAGGGGCACTACTACTGCGGCGTCGGCGCCGAGGCCGTGTTCGGCCGCGAGATCGTCGAGCTCCACCTCGACCGCTGCCTCGCCGCCGGCCTGAAGATCTCCGGCATCAACGCCGAGGTCATGCCGGGACAGTGGGAGTTCCAGGTCGGCCCGGCCGGTCCTCTCGAGGTCGCCGACCACCTGTGGATCGCCCGTTACCTGCTCTACCGGACGGCCGAGGAGTTCGGCGTGGAGGCCACGCTCGACGCCAAGCCCGCCCGCGGCGACTGGAACGGCGCCGGCGCGCACACCAACTTCTCCACCCGCGCCATGCGCGAGGGCTACGACGCCATCGTCACCGCCTGCGAGTCGCTCGGCGAGGGCGACAAGCCGATGGAGCACGTCTCCCAGTACGGCGCCGACATCGAGCTGCGCCTGACCGGCCACCACGAGACCGCCCCGTGGAACAAGTACACCTACGGCGTCTCCGACCGCGGCGCCTCCGTCCGCATCCCGTGGCAGGTCGAGGTGGACAAGAAGGGCTACATCGAGGACCGCCGCCCCAACGCCAACGTCGACCCGTACGTGGTCACCCGCCTGCTGGTGGGCACTTGCTGCGCCGCGCTGGAGAAGGCCGGCCAGGTCTGACCTCCGCGCGGGACGGCCGGACGCCGCCGCCCGCGTGCGCGACCGCCGGGGGCTCCTCGCCGAGGAGCCCCCGCCGGCTTCATGGCAGGCGGAAGTCCAGGTCCGGCTCGATCTCCGCGACGTCCATCTGCGCCTTCTGCAACCTGCCCGAATGATCCCAGTTCATGGACTGCCAGCGGGTGAACTGGTCGAGCACCCACATGCCCGACTGGCGACTGCCGTTGCCGGACTTGCCGTTGCCGCCGAACGGCAGGTGCGCCTCGGCGCCGGACGTCGAGTTGTTGACGCTGACCATGCCGGCCGAGACGCCCTCGCGGAAACGGAAGGCGTGCTTTGCGTTCGTGGTGTAGATGGAGCTCGACAGGCCGTAGCCGGGGAGGTTGGCCAGCTCGATGGCCTCGTCGAGCGTGGCGAACGAGGTCACGCCCACGATCGGGCCGAACGTCTCCTCCAGGAACAGCCGGTCGCCCGGCTGCACCCCGTCGACGACGACCGGGTGGTAGTAGAGGCCCTCGCCGCCGTCGAAGTCGCCGCGCGGGTTGTCCTTGGTGATCCGCCCGACATTTCCCGATACGACCTTGTGGTGCGGCTGGAGCCAGGTCAGGAACTCCTCATACCGGTCGGCGAACTTCTGGTCGAGCAGCGGGCCCGCCAGCACGTCGCCCGCCGGGTCGCCGATCCTGGCCGCGCGCAGCGCCCGCGCGAACCGCTCGACGAACTCGTCGTGCACGCTCTCGTGCACGATGACCGTGCCGAGGCTGGTGCAGCGCTGGCCCGCCGTGCCGAAGCCGGAGAACAGCGCCCCCTCCACGGCCAGATCCAGCTCCGCGTCCGGCATGATCACCATCGGGTTCTTGCCGCCCAGCTCCAGGCAGGCGGACTGCAGGTGACGCCCCGCCAGCTCGCCGATCTTCCTGCCCACCTCGCTGGAGCCGGTGAAGCCGACCTTCTGCACGGTGCCCTCGCCGAGGGCCAGCTCCAGGCCGTCGAAGGTGTCGGCGCCGCCGGCGAACACGATGTTCAGCACCCCGTCGGGCAGCCCGGAGGCCGTGAACAGCCGGAACATGGCCTCCGCGGAGGCGGCGGCGTACTCGGCGGGCTTCCAGACGACGGCGTTGCCGCAGAGCAGGGCCGGCACCAGATACCACGAGGGCACGGCGACCGGGAAGTTGCCCGCGGTGACGACCGCCGCCACCCCGATCGGGTTGCGGAAGGTGAACAGGTTTTTGTCCGGCATTTCCGACGGGACCGTCTGGCCGTACAGCCTGCGCCCCTCACCGAGGAAGAAGTCGCAGGTGTCGACGATCTCCCGGACCTCGCCCAGCGCCTCGGCGTACGGCTTGCCGATCTCCTCCGTCACCAGCCGGGCCAGCCGCTCGGCGTTGGCCTCCACCAGCCGCCCGATGGAGGCGATCACCCGGCCGCGCACGGGGGCCGGCACCCTGGCCCACTCGCGCTGGGCCTCCTTGGCGGTGCGGCAGGCGGCGGCGAACGTGCCCGCGTCGGCCAGCCCGACCCGGGCCACGACCTCGCCCGTGCGGGCCGGGTTCAGCGATGTGTACGTGCCGGCGACGGCGGCTTCCTTGCCACCCACCACGGAAACGATCTGACGGCTCACCGGTGCCCTCCTCATAGTTCCTCCGGACAGACAATCATCTCGCCGGAAAAAACCCAAGAAAACCGCGTCGTCAGCCGGTCAGCACGGCGTCGATCACATGCCGCGCGTTCGCGGCGATCGAGGGATTGCTGTGACGGTAGTAGGGCAGCTGGATCAGGGCCATGGACAGCGCCCAGCCGCGCCCGCGGGCCCAGGCCGCGTCATCGGCGCCGAGCGCGTCGCGGAAGGTCTGCCGGGCGGCGGGCGGCAGCAGGTTCCAGGCCGGGATCAGGTCGCAGGCGGGATCGCCCACCCCCATGGTCGCGAAGTCGATCACAGCGGCGAGCCGGCCGCCCTCGACCAGCATGTTGCCGGGCATCAGGTCGGAGTGCGCCCACACGGGAGGGCCCGCCCACTCGGGGGCCCGCAGCGCCTCCTCCCACGCCGCCGTCGCCGCGGCGGTGTCGATCAGCCCTTCCAGCTTGCCGATCGCGGTCCGCGTCCCGGTGTCCACCGACGACAGCGGCCCCGCCCGGTAGGCGACCGGCCCGTCCGGCAGGTCGACGCGCTGGAACGCGGCGACGAACCGCGCCAGGTCCTTGGCCAGCGACTCGGCGTCCGCGAGTCGGGCCGGGTCGGGGTTGGCGCCGTCGAGCCAGCGGTAGACGTACCACGGCCAGGGGAATCCTTCGGCGGGCCCGCCCAGGCCGAGCACCGTGGGGACGGCGGCGGGCAGCAGCGGGGCGAGCCGCGGCAACCAGCGGTGCTCCTTCAGCACGTCGTCGACGCCCCACGGGACGCGCGGCAGGCGTACGGCCAGGTCGTCACCCAGCCGGAAGATCGCGTTGACCGTGCCGCCGGAGGGGAACGGCTCGACCGGCAGGCCCGCCCATCGCGGGAACTGGCCGGCCACCAACCGGCGGACGAGCCCGGCGTCGATGTCGAGCTCTTCGTCATGCATCCTGCCCATGGGCGCCTTTCTCGTTCGGACCGGGCCCATATCAGCGTTCTCCGGCGCCGCCCGTCAACTGGTTTCCTGCTCGCGCGTGTGCCGCAGGACGAGCTCCGCGATCCGGCGCGGCAGCCCGGGCGACAGGAACGAGTGCCCCATGCCGGGGACGGTCCGCAGGCGCGCGCCGGGGATCTGGCCGGCAAGCGCCTCGCCGTGCGGCAGCGGCAGGAGCGGGTCGTCCGTGCCGTGCACGACCAGCGTGGGCGCCGTGATCGAGGACAGCGGCGCGAGCCAGCCGGCGGCCGGCTGCCGCCCCGCCAGGTCGTGGTTGGCGGCCGCGCCGGGATCGGCGCTCAGATCGTGCGACTCCGCCACGAACCGGCGCGCGGCCTCCTCGTCGAACGGCAGTCCGTCGCCGCTCAGCACCCGCCAGGTCTCCAGGTTCGCCGCGAGGTGCTCCGCACGCGTCGTACGCGGCATCGCCGCCGACCGGGCCAGGTGCTGCAGGAAGCTCGGCGCGGGCGGGGGCAGGTCGCCGGGGTCCGGCGCCCGGCCGGCCAGCGCGCGTGCCCACGCGGGTCCGGTGTCGGCGCCCATCGGGCTCGTCATGATCGCCGTCAGGGTCCGTACGCGCTCCGGGCGGTGCACGGCCAGCCACTGGCCGATCTTGCCCCCGAGCGAGGCTCCCACGACGTGCGCCGAGCCGATGCCGTACGCGTCGAGCACGGCGGTCGCGTCGCCGGCCATGTCGGCCGGCGTGTAGGGGCGGGCGGCGAAATCCACGCAGTCGGAGCGGCCGGTGTCGCGGTGGTCGAAGCGGATCACCTGCAGGTTCCCTTTCGCGAGCGTCTCCACGAGCTCGTCCGGCCAGCCCATGCCGGGGGTGGAAGTGCCCATGACCAGCAGCACCGCCGGGTCGTCCGGATCCCCGTACCGCTCGGTCCACAGCCGCAGATCCCCCGATGAAATGAATTTCCCCTGAAAGGCAATCACGGCCATCAATATAGCGAATTGCCCGCCATTCTGTATTGCTTTTAAATGTGCGCTATTTCGATATTCGTGGTATAATGGGAGTAATGCAAAAGGTGGTGGACGTCCTCCGCGAGGCCCCCGTACTCATCCCCGGACGTCCGGACGTCCGGACGTCCGGACGCCGTCGGAAGCGTGCGCAGCCGCCCCTTCCCGCCCGCATGGTCAAGTGGCGCGCGAAGGCGACGCCCGCGCCTGGTGGCCATCAGGCGGCCGGACCATCAGGCGGCGGGCATCAGGCGGCGGGCATCAGGCGGGCCGGACCATCAGGTGGCCGGGGCGTCGGGCGGCGGGATCGTCAGGCGGTGAAGTCGGTGAAGTCGAAGCCCGGCGACACGATGCAGCTCACCAGCACCGGTTCGTCGCCTGTCGGCCTGGCCGACTGCCACACCCCGCCGGGCACGACGGCCTGCGGCACCTGGCCGCGTTCCACGTCAGGCCCGAGCATGATCGTGTCGTCCCCGACGGTCAGGGACAGCGGCCCGCCACGGTGCCACAGCCAGACCTCGTCCGACCTGACCGCGTGCGGCACCGACTGCTCGCCCGGCTGGAGCAGGAAGTAGATGCCGGTGGCGCTGGCCCGCGGCCCCGGGTAGCCGTCCGGCCGGAACGTCACCGTCGACCGCCACGTCTCCCTGAACCAGCCGCCTTCGGGGTGGGGGAGCAGGTCAAGGGCCTCGGCGACGGGCGGCCGCTCGACGAACGCCACCGGAGCCCCCGTCACGTCCCTGCGCAGGAAGCGGTTGCCGTCGAGGACGAGCTGCCCGTCGAGCCGGCTGGCCAGCGCCGCGGCCTCATCGGCCACTTGAACGGACGGGCCGCTGGGGTAGATCCGTAGCTCCACCTGGCCAAGTTTAGGGGCATCCCAGACGCACCGCGGGGCCCGTCCCGTCCGCTCGTGGCGAGCGTCGGGCGGTCCTGCACCGGCCCGCCGGCGGCTGCCGGTGATCTCCCGGACTCGGGGCGAAATGTCGGTCGGGCTGGCTAGTCTGCGGCAGGTGATCGAACGGTGGAGCCGTGACCAGGTGCTCGCTCTCGCCCCCGACGCCTCCTCCCAGAAGGCGGCCCAGGGGGTGGCGACGCCCGGGAAATGGTCGTTGCGCGGCACGACGGGCACGGTGCTGTACGGCGAGTGCAAGGGCAGCGGGGCCAAGCCCTACCTGGCCTGTGTCGATCTCACCGAGCCCGCATACCGATGCACTTGCCCGAGCCGAAAGTTCCCGTGCAAGCACACGCTCGGCTTGCTGCTCCTGTGGTCCGCCGACGGGGTTCCCGCTCAGGAGCCGGCGCCGCAGTGGGTGACCGAGTGGGTGGAGGCCCGCGCCGAGCGGGCAGCCAGGTCGGCAAGCAAGATCGAGGCCGCGCGGGCCAAGGCCGCCGCCGGCCGGAGTGCGGAAACCGCGGGCACGGGAACTTCGGGCGTGGAAACCCCGAGCGCGGAGACCCTGGGTTCGGAATCCCCGAGCGTGGGAACTTCGAGCGCGGAATCTTCGGACGCGACGGCCTCGGGCGCGGGAACCTCGGGCCAGGAAATTTCGGGGGTGGGAACCCCGGGCGCGACAGTCTCGGGCGCGGAATCTTCGGACGCGACGGCCTCGGGCGCGGGATCCTCGGGTGCGGAAATGCCGGGGGCGGACACCGCCGGACGGCCAGGTGCCGGGCAGGGCCTCGGCGCGGACGGTTCCCGGCGGGGCGATGCGGACGTCCCCGGGCGGGGCGATGCGGAAACCGCCGGGCGGGGCGATGCGGAAACCGCCGGGCGTGCGGATGCCGGGTTCGCCGGGCGGTCGGGGGCAGAGGTCGCAGGGCGGCCGGTTGATGGCGTCGGGCCGTCCCGTGGAGGGGATGGGCAAGCTGCTGGGG
>NZ_SMKO01000227.1 GCF_004348685.1 Nonomuraea deserti
AGCGGTCGTGGTCGCGCCCGCGGCGACCACGCCACCGGTCAGCGCCGTGCTGACGGCGAGGCCTGCGATAACACTTTTGAGCTTGGGCATTGCGTTTTCCCCCTAAAGGATCGATTGCCCCGTTCTCTGTGCTCCCGGATAACCAGCAGATGCCAGAATGCCGGGAAGCAGCACGGATTCCCCGCTAGCGGCTCATCCGCATCCTGCATCTAACCGGCACAATGTCCCTCTAACTGGAATTAGCAAGCCTTTCCCGACCACAGACATCCCCATGGCTATTACGCCACGCGTCATGAAATACAGCTCTTGCCTCACCCCACAAGAACGGCAGCGAGGGCCCCGCGGCGGATGCCGGCAGAGCCCTCACCATTGATTGCCGTAGAGACACGGATAAATGGAGCTCAGGACCGGTCCGTGCGAGAAATGCACGGACCGCCCCCGGGAGCCGAGATCTCACCCGGCCAATTTCCACTCACCCGCGAGCGGCGACCGTACGTGAAAGACGACTGCTCATTTCTGCGCCGTCCGGCGGGTCACCTTACTCTTCTTCAGGAGCAGGAGCAGGAGTGGCGGTGATGGTGATCGTCGGAGTCGGAGTCGGACGCGGGAACCGGTTGATGTTGCGGTTCCTGTTGTGGACCTTCACCCTCACATGCGTCCTGTGGTGGTGGTGACGGCGCCATCCGCAGCGCCACCAGCCATGGCAGCCACCCGCGACCACGGATGTGCCGGTGTTGACCTGGGTGGCGGCACCAGCGGCGGACGAGGTCGTCGCCGCACCAACGGCGACCGCACCGCCGGTCAGGGCCGTGCTGATGGCGAGGCCTGCGATAGCACTCTTGAGCTTGGGCATTGCGTTTTCCCCCTAAAGGATCGATTGCCCCGTTCTCGCGTTTCCCGATAAACAGAAAACAGTCTTGGACGGCTGCTGAAGAGTCATCCACGGAATGTCATTTCCGCCACGAAGGGAGACAAACAGCTATCGCCCCATTTTGCTAGGCATTAACAATGTTATTGCTTCTATTAAACATTTATCCAATGAAATGCTATGAATTATCCGGTTTGTCCGATTCAGTAGTGGATCACGGCGGCGGCGGCATTCCGACGTGCGCGCCGCGCCGGCACACAGCCAGGCAAGGGCACTGGTCCAGGGGAAGTGCCCCGTGAAGGTCTCAGACGGGGGTGTACCTGGCGGGCCCGCACCGGCGCGGCGTCCGGCATAGCCGACCGGCATGTGCCGCCGACGTAGAGCGCCCCATCCGCTACGCCCGCGTCGAGGCGGACCGCCGACCGAGGCAGCTTCGATGTCGAGGCGGACCGCCAGATCGGGTCAGTCCCGATGTCACAGCAGACCGCCAGATTGAGACGGTCCCGATGTCGTGGCGGCCTCTGCGTCGACGCGGCCTGCTGGGTCGAGGGCATCTCTACGCCGAGACGCATCCCGGGCCTCAGGGCGAATCCTCCGACGTCACAGCGGGCTTCCCGCCGGGCGGACCCCAGTGTCGAAGAAAAGCCGGCGCGCGGACACATCCCCACGTCGAAGCAGTCCATCTCAAAGCAGGCAGATGCATCCCCGTGTTGAAGCAGGCCCCCCATCAAAGCGGGGCAGTGACGCATCCCTACTCGAAGCAGGGCACATCTCCAGGCGGAGAGACGCATCCCTACGCCGATACGGACCCCGGCCTCGACGCGCGAGATCCCGACGTCGAAGCAGGCTCCTACGTCCGGGCGGCCCCGGGCCTGGGTGCGGCGCTACGCGGACTTGCGGGTCTTGCGCTTGGGAGCGGCCTTGTCCTCGTCCTTCGACTTGCCGCCCGCCTTCTTCTGCTTGGCCGGTTCGCCTTCCCGTTCCTTCTTGGCCGCCTCGACGCTCGCCCTCAGCGCGGCCATGAGGTCCACCGCGGGTCCGGCTTCTTCCTCCTCGCGGGCGGCGACGACCTCCTTGCCGGCCACCTTCGCCTCGATGACCTGCTGCAGGGCCTCGCGGTACGTGTCGTGGTACTCGCTCGGGTCGAAGTCGGACTCCATGGTGGTGATCAGCGACTCGGCCATCTTGAGTTCCTGCGCGCGTACCTCGATGTCCTCTTCCAGGAAGGGGAAGTCGGGTGTGCGGATCTCGTCGGGCCAGAGCATCGTCTCCAGCACGAAGATGCCGTCCCTGACCCTCAGCGTGGCCAGCGACTCCCGCTGGCGCAGTGCCACTTTGACCACCGCCACCTGGCCGGAGCTCTCCAGGGCGTTGCGCAGCAGCACGTACGGCTTCGCCCCCTGCGCGTCGGGCTCCAGGTAGTACGACTTGGCGAAGTAGATGGGGTCGATCTGGTCCGCGGGCGCGAACTGGAGCACGTCGATCCGGCGTGAGCTGCTGAGCGGCAGGTCCTCGAAGTCCTCGTCGGTCAGCACGACCACCTCGCCGGTGGCCAGCTCGTAGCCCTTGGCGATGTCGGAGTAGGGGACTTCTTCGCCGTCGACCGTGCACACGCGCTTGTACCGGATCCGCCCGCCGTCCTCGCGGTGCACCTGGTGGAACGTCACGTCCTTCTGCTCGGTCGCCGAGTAGAGCTTGACCGGGATGGTGACCAGCCCGAAGGAGATCGCACCTTTCCAGATGCTGCGCATACGCAACTCCTCAGCACTCAACGGCCCACCGATGGGCACATACCCGTCATGGGGCAACCAATGCCATACCCGGTCGAACCGATGCTGGCCGTACCCGGAGAACTACCCCTCGATCGCGACATGTACGGGCTTGAGGTCAAGTGGGATGGCATCCGGGCTCTCGCCCACATCGAGGACGGTGTGCGGGTGACGGGGCGGCATGGGGTCGAGTACACGCGGCGGTATCCGGAGATCTCGGAGTTCATGTCGAGGTTCGGGGTCAAGCACGCGATCATTGACGGCGAGGTCGTGGCGCTGGATCCGAAGGGCAGGCCCAGCTTCATCAGGCTGCAGCACCGGATGCACCTGACCGATCCCGAGCCGGCCATGCTGAAACGGTATCCCGTCACGTACATGCCGTTCGACCTGCTCTATCTCGACGGCATGCCCCTGTTCGACCTGCCCTACAGCGACCGCAGGGCACTCCTCGACGAGCTGGACGTCGGCGCGCCCCCGTACTTCCCCGGCGACTCCGACCTGCTGTCGGCCACGTACGAGCAGGGTCTGGAGGGCGTGGTCGCCAAGCGGCTGGACACGCCCTACCGGCCGGGCACGCGCTCACCGTGGTGGGTCAAGGTGAAGAACCTGAGCACCAGGGAGGTCGTGATCGGCGGCTGGAAGCCGGGCAAGGGCCGCCGGTCCGGCGGGATCGGGTCGCTGGTCATGGGGGTGTTCACCGACGCCGGCCTGACGTACGTGGGGCACGTCGGCACGGGGTTCACGGACGCCGTACTGGACGATCTGCACGAGACGCTGCGCCCGCTGGAGGTCGCGCGCAGCCCGTTCTGCAACGAGGTTCCGTGGCGGAACCGGTGGGTTAGGCCTGATCTCGTCGGGGAGGTGGCTTACACGATGTGGACCGACGAGCAGCGGCTGCGGCACCCCGTGTGGCGCGGGCTGCGCCCCGACAAGCTCCCCTCGGAGGTGACGCCATGAAGGTGCCGGTCAAGGTCGACGGGCGCGAGCTGGCGCTGAGCAACCTGGACAAGGTGCTCTATCCCGACTACGGCTTCACCAAGGCCGAGATCATCGACTACTACAGCCGCATCGCCCCCGTCCTGCTGCCGCATCTCGCGGGCAGGCCCCTGACCGTCAAGCGGTTCCCGAACGGCGTCACCGGCCAGTCCTTCTTCGAGAAGAACGCCCCGGACCACACCCCTGACTGGGTCAGGCGGGTCAACCTGCCCGCGCCCGGCAGCACCAAGAACCGCGAGAGCATCGACTTCGCCGTCGTCGAGGACCTGCCCACGCTCGTCTACTACGCCAACCTGGCCGCGCTCGAACTGCACGTGCCCCAGTGGCGCGTCGACGACGACGGCGAGGCGCTGCCGCCCGACACGCTCGTGTTCGACCTCGACCCCGGCCCGCCCGCCACGATCGTCGAGTGCTGCCGGGTGGCGCTCATGCTCCGCGAGGTGCTCAAGGGCGAAGGGCTCGTCGCGGTGCCGAAGACCAGCGGCAACAAGGGCATGCAGCTGTACGCCGACTGGGACTGCCGCGAGGAGCCCTCCGCCTTCGCCAAACGGCTGGCACAGCTCCTGGAGAAGGAACGTCCCCAGGAGGTCGTCAGCGTGATGGCGAAGAAGGCCAGGCCGGGCAAGGTGTTCATCGACTGGAGCCAGAACAACCCGGCCAAGACGACCGTGGCGCCCTACTCGCTGCGGGCCAGGGAGCAGCCGACGGTCTCGACACCCCTGTCGTGGAAGGAGGTCGAGGACTGCGAGCGCCCCGAGGAACTGGTGTTCACGGCGCCGGACGTACTCGCCAGAGTGGAGAAACGCGGCGACCTTTTCAGCCGGGCGTAGTCTGGACGCGTCCACACCAAGAGGGGGGACCGACATGTCAGAGATGGACATACGCGGGGACGCGAGCGCCTACGAAGAGGAAGAGGAGCGCTTCTCGATCGAGACGCCCGAGGCCGACGCGGCCGAGCAGCAACGCGAGATCCGCCCCGTCGGCAGGCTGCGCAGCGAGCTGCCGCTCGACGTCGATCCCGCCGACGCGGCCGACCAGGACCGCGTGGTGGAGCTCGACGATGACGACTACCGCTGAGCCGGTGTCGCTGAGCCCGCTCCACGGCGATGACCCGTGCGAAGGCGGTTCGTCGGTGCCCGTTGTCACTGAGGGCTCGCTGACGCGCCCGTAGGATGTCCGCACTGCCCCGCTGAGAAACCTATGGAGACCCGCGTGACCGCAACCCCGGACGCGAAGCCCCGGGGCACCCGGCTGCCCCGACTCGCCCGACGCCGGCAGCTGCTGAGCGCCGCGCAGGAAGTGTTCGTCGAGAACGGCTACCACGCGGCCGCCATGGACGAGATCGCCGACCGGGCAGGCGTCAGCAAGCCGGTGCTCTACCAGCACTTCCCCGGCAAGCTCGAGCTCTATCTGGCGCTGCTCGACCTCCACGTCGACGACATGGTCAACCGCTGCCGCGAGGCGCTGGCCTCCACCCAGGAGAACAAACTGCGCGTGCAGGCCACGTTCAGCGCGTTCTTCGACTTCGTCTCCACCCAGGGCGAGGCGTTCCGCCTGGTCTTCGAGTCCGATCTGCGCAACGTCGCGCCGGTGCGGCAGCGGGTGGAGCGGTCGCTGCGCGAGTGCGCCGAGATGGTCAGCGCGGTCATCCAGGAGGACACCGGGTGCACCAGCGACGAGGCTCACCTGCTCGGCGTCGGCCTGGTCGGCATGGCGGAGGTGAGTGCCCGCTACTGGGTCACCACGCAGGGCTCGATCCCCAAGGACGCGGCCGAGCAGCTCATGGCTCGGCTCGCCTGGCGCGGCATCAGCGGTTTTCCGCGTACGGCATAACCCGTTCGCTGGGCGCGATCGGCTGCGGTTTTCGCCGGAACGAGCGGTCACCATGGGGTGAGCCAGCCCCGTCGACTAGGGAGCCAGGATGGAAATAAAGATCGGCGTGCGTTCCGTGCACCGCGAGCTCGTTGTCGAGACCGACCTCACCGCAGAGCAGGTGGAGGAGGAGATCAGAAACGCGCTGTCGGTCGAGCGCGGTGTGTTCGCCCTGACCGACATCAAGGGCAGGCGCATCATCGTGCCGATCGCCTCACTCGGGTTCATCGAGATCGGTGAGGACGAGTCGCGGCCGGTCGGGTTCGGCGGCACGCTCTAGAGACTTGCGAGCGGGGTGCGGCGCACGCGCCGTGCCCCGCCTTCCCTCACAGGCGTGCGCCGGCTTCCGTCGTGCTCTTCGGGGCCGCACCGGTCCCGTCGTTGCCTCACGGGCCCGCATCGGCTCCCGTCGTGCTCTCACGGGGCCGCACCGGTTCCTTCCTGGCCTGGCTCTCGGCTCAGCCGTGCGGCTTGCCGATCAGGCAACCCCGGTGCCTGCGCGGCCGGGGCACGGCATCTCGCCTGGGCTCCGCGGCCGGGCAGGCCGCGCTCTGTCTCCGCAGCACCGCCCGCGGTGTCCAGCGGGCCGGCTCACATCTCGTCAAGATACTGCCGTAGCGGCGCGAGGCCCTCATGTCTGGCACGGTACAACCGTTGCGTGCCCGCGCGCCGCCCGATGCCGACAACGCGCCTGCCTCAGATGCCCATGGCCGCCATACGTTTGTTGTGCGCCTCGGTCAACATCGCGAAAAGTCGGGATATGTCCGTGTGCCCCTCGCCGGCCGACTCCATCAGCAGCAGCGCCAGCTCCGGTCTGGCCGAGGCCACCTGCTGACCCTGGCTGAGCGCCTCGCCGACGAGCCGCCGCGCCCACAGCGCCAGCCGCCCGCTCGCCGCCGGGTCGGCCTGGATGCCCGCCCGCACCCCTTCGACCGCGAACTTCGACCGGCCCTCGTCCACGAGCACCTCGTCGACCAGCTTGGCGATCGACGGGTCGAGGTGCCTGGCCGCCTCCCGGTAGAAGTCGAGCGCGATGCCGTCTCCCACGTACGTCTTGACCAGCGCCTGCAGCCAGTCGGCCGGCCTGGTCTGCGCGTGCCAGGCGTCCAGCGCCGCGACGAACGGCGCCATCGCCTCGGCGGGATCGGCGCCCAGCTCGGCCAGCCGGTCGCGCAACAGGCGGAAGTGGGCGAATTCGGTGACGGCGAGCTCGCTGAGCGCCGCCCGGTCGGCGAGAGAGGGCGCCAGAGACGCGGCGTCCTCGGTCATCCGCGCGTGGGCGCTCAACTCCGCGTAGGCCAGCACACCGAGCAGATCGACGACTCCAGGAGACTCCTTCATGGAAGGCAGCGTACTTGGGGGAATCTTCGGGAACATACGCAAGCTCGGTCAGCGTTGTGGTATCGAGTACACTGCTCTGTGAAAGTGCGACCGCACTGTGTAAATTCGGGGGGTTCCCCCCGATTGACCCCCGTTCCCCGGGTGCGCGGTCGCTGATGACGCGAGAGGGCTGGCTCTACCGCGCGGACCCACGACACGGGGGCTGTTTTCCGCCCGTCGGTCCCGGCAGGCCCGCCTTCATTTGAGACTGAGGCAGGCCACGCTGACGACTTTCCGAGACCTCGGAGTCACACCAGAGATCGCCGATGCCCTCGAGACCGAGGGCATCGTCGCACCGTTTCCCATCCAGGAAATGGCACTCCCGCTCGCGCTGAGCGGCCAGGACCTCATCGGTCAGGCACGCACGGGCACGGGAAAGACCTACGCGTTCGGCATCGCCATGCTCCAGGGCATCGGCAAGCCGCGCAAAAACCGCAAGAAGCCACGCGGGCTGGTCGTCGTACCGACCCGCGAGCTGGCCGTCCAGGTCAGCGAAGACCTCGTCACCGCCGCGGGCAAGCTCGGGTCCCGGGTCCTGACCGTTTACGGCGGGCGAGCGTACGAGCCGCAGATCGAGGCGCTCAAGGCCGGGGTCGACGTCATCGTCGGCACCCCCGGCCGCCTGCTCGACCTGGTCAAGCAGAAGCATCTCGACCTGAGCCAGGTCACCACCCTCGTGCTCGACGAGGCCGACCGGATGCTCGACCTAGGCTTCCTGCCCGACATCGAACGGATCTTCAAGCTGATCCCGGCGCAGCGGCAGACGATGCTGTTCTCGGCCACCATGCCGGGCGAGATCGTCGCGCTGTCGCGCAAATACCTCAACCGCCCGACACACGTACGCGCCGAGCTCGAAAGCGGCGAGGGCGAGACCACGCCACTGACCCGCCAGCTCGTGTGGCGCGTCCACCGCATGGACAAGATCGAGATCCTCGGCCGGCTGCTGCAGGCCGAGGGCCGCGGGCTCACCATGGTCTTCTGCGAGACCAAGCGAGCCTGCGACATGGTCGCCGAGCAGCTCGACACCCGTGGCTTCGCGGTCGCGGCCGTGCACGGCGACCTCGGTCAGGGCCAGCGCGAGCAGGCGCTGCGGGCGTTCCGCAACGGCAAGATCGACGTGCTGGTGGCCACCGACGTGGCCGCCCGCGGCATCGACATCGACGACGTCACCCACGTGGTCAACTACGACTGCCCCACCGACGACAAGACCTACGTGCACCGCATCGGCCGCACCGGCCGGGCCGGGCGCACGGGCATCTCGGTCACGTTCGTGGAGTGGGAGGAGCTGACCCGCTGGAAGATGATCAACCAGATGCTCGGGCTCGACTTCGCCGAACCCGAGGAGAGCTACTCCACCTCGCCGCACGTCTACACCGAGCTCAACATCCCCGAGGGCACCAAGGGCGTCCTCCCGCACGCGAGCCGCTCGCGCGCGGGGCTGTCCGCGGAGCGCATCGAGGACCTCGGCGAGACCGGCAGGATCCGCGGGCGCGGCGGTCGCCGCCGCGACGAGCGCGAGGAGCGCCCCGCCCGCACGCCGCGCCAGCGCCGCCGCACCCGCGGCGGCAGGGAGCTGGCGGAGCCCGCACCCGCCGAGACGCCGGAGGTCGAGCCCGTGAAGACCAAGACGGAGGAGACTCCCGCCATCTTCTCGCCGGACGAGATCCAGGCCGCCGAGCCGAAGCGCAGCCGCACCCGCAGGGGGGCGGCGTCCACGGCGATCGAGCAGGCGCTGGCCGAGGCTCCGGAGGCGCCGGCGAAGCCCACCCGCTCGCGCCGGCACGCCAAGCCCAAGGCCGACGCGCAGATCGACGCCGAGCCCGGAACCGGCACCGGGACCGACATGGGGACCGGCACCGGCACCGGGACAGGCACAGGCACAGGGACCGGGACAGGCACTGGGACCGGGACAGGCACTGGGACCGGCGCAGGGACCGGCAGCGGGCCCGGCACCGGGACCGGGACCGGGACCGGCTCGAAGCGCCACACCGGCGCGGAGCCCGCACCGGTCGTTCCCGCGGCCGGCCCTCCGGCCGCGCCCACCTCCGCGCCCACCTCCGGGCCCACCTCCGCGCCCGTCTCCGTGCCCACCTCCGGGCCTGAGCCGGTGACGCCGGTCGCAACCGGGCCCGAGCCGAGCTTCCTGTCGACGCCGCCGCCACCGGTGCGCGGGGAGCCCGACCGCATCATCCCGCCGAGCCCGTTCGCGGTGATCTTCCAGTCACCCGATCTGGCCACGGACGACGACGACATCGCCCCGTCCGCGGCGACCGAGCGCAAGCAGCAGCGGCGCCAGTCCCGTGGCGGCAGCGGTGGTGGCGGCAACCGCCGCCGCGCCGGCTGAGAAGGCGAGCGATGAGGCGCGCACCCCGAGCGGGTGCGCGCCTTTCGTATGCCGGAGCGCCGTAAGGGCTCCTCACGCGGCGCCACGGCGCACCGGCCCGGATACCCCGCCCGCCCACGCGGGCGACCCCACGAGGCGCTCAGCGCCCGCCACAGGGGTCTGGGAGCGTACCAGTGGGCTCGCTGTCGCGCGCCGCGGCGGAAGCCCGGGCCGTCGGGCGCGCCGCGCTCGCCTCCTCAGGACGACGACGTGCACCGGTTTCCCGCAGCGCGCCCAGCTCGTATCTCCCGAGAACTGGCACCGGCGTCCTGGCCATGCCGGTGTCGAGGCGCTGACCTCTGGGTATTGTTGCCCCACGTGAGTACGCCGCGATTCCTCGACCTGCCGCCTGGTGTCGCGCCACAGAAGATCGAAACGCCACTGGGCACGTTCGCGGTCCTGGAGGCGGTTCCGGTCAGTGGTGTGATCGAGCGCTGGCCCGCGCTCCTGGTCCCCGGCCTGACGGGCAGCAAGGAGGACTTCCTCGCGGTCCTGATGACGCTGGCCCAGTCGGGCCGCCGGGTGGTGGTCGTCGACCTGCGCGGTCAGTACGAAACGCCCGGCCCGGACGACCCGAGGGCCTACACGTGCGCGGCGCTCGGCTCCGACGTCGACACGCTCGCCCAGGTCGTCGGCGGCGGCGAGCCCGTGCACCTGGTGGGCCACTCCTTCGGCGGGCTGGTGGCCAGGGAGGCGGTGATCGACGGGGTGACGAAGTTCGCGTCGTTCACGCTGATGAGCTCGGGTCCCGGCCCCATCGAGGGCCGGCGGGCGCGCAACGCAAGGAAGATCGCCGAAGAGGTGCCGGCGCTGGGCCTGGAGCGCCTGTGGCATCACAGGTTCGAGCCTGAGGCGCTGGCCGCCGACGTGTCCGACGACATCAGGGAGTTCCTGCACAAGCGCCTGATCAGCAACTCGCCGACCGGCCTGGCACGGATGGCCGAGCAGGTGCTGGCCGTGCGCGACCGCACCGACGAGCTGCGCCAGATCGAGGTGCCCACGCTCGTCCTGTACGGCGAGCACGACGACGGATGGCCGCCTGAGGCGCAGTCGGACATGGCGGCCAGGCTCGGAGCCGACTCCGTGGTCGTGCCGGGCGCGGTGCACTCCCCCGCGGTGGAGGCGCCGGAGACGACGGCGGCGGCGCTGGTGAGGTTCTGGAACGCGGCCGAGAAACATTACTTGGACACAAGGTCCACTGCCATGTAATTCTGCGTCCACCATGAGGGGCATCGAAGACATCGTCGTCCAGCCGCCGCAGAGCGCGACCTGGCAGGTGCATCTCGACCGCTCGATGTGGGTCGGCGGCGTACGCGGGCTCATGTTGCAGGCGCTGCACCCGCTGGCGATGCGCGGCGTCTGGCAGAACTCCACCTTCCAGGACGATCCCATCGGCCGCCTGCGCCGTACCGCCGACTTCGTGGGCCGGGTGACGTTCGGCAGCCCGGAGGAGGCCGACGAGATCGGCAGGCGGGTGCGCGGCATCCACCGGTTTCTGCGCGTCCTCGATCCCGACACCGGCAGGTCGCACCGGGTCGACGACCCGGAGCTGCTGCTCTGGGTGCACTGCGCTGAGGTCTCGTCGTACCTCGAGGTGGCCAGGCGCGGCGGGCTCGGGCTGACCGAGCGGCAGGCCGACCGCTACCTGCGCGAACAGCGCAAGAGCGCCACGTACGTCGGCCTGCACCTCGACGACGTGCCCGGCTCGTGCGCGGAGATGGACGCCTACTTCAAGCAGATGCGTCCCAGCCTGCGCGTGACGGAGGAGGCGGCTTCGACCGTGCGCTTCCTGATGTGGCCGCGGCTGCCGCGCGAGCTCAGGCTGCTGTCCCCCGGCAAACCCGGCTATTTCCCGTTCGGCGCGCTCTGTTACTTCACGCTGCCCGACTGGGCCAGGCGCATGTACGGCGCGCTGCCCGAGGTGCCGGCGGCGGCCGTGACGGCCGGGCTCCTGGCGTTCAGGCTGGCCATGAACGCGCTGCCCGAGCCCGTGCACGACCGTGCGTTCATGCCGGCCACGCGGCGGATGTTGCGGGCTTCCAGGGAGCGGCTCGGCGCCGCGGGCTACGACGTGAGCAAGGGGCTCAAGGGGCTGACCGATCCTCGCCGCTGGCCGAAGTCCCCGGCCGCCTGACGGGCGCGAGCACGCCCGCGACCAGCACCGCGGCTGACACGCCTGCCATGGCCCAGCCGCCCGTGTCCATGCTCGTCCCGTCGAACAGCACGCCGAGCAGCGCGGACGCGGTCGCCGCACCCACATAGCGGGACGCCTGGAAGAAGCCCACCGCACTGCCCGTGTCGCGCCCGCCCGCGTGCACGAAGACCAGCGAGTTGAGCCCGAACTGGCTGAACGCCGACGCCACGCCCAGCAGCGCCGCGACCACCGGCACCAGCATGACGGGGCCGACCGCGAGCATCGCGCAGGATCCCGCCACCAGCAGCGCGCCGCTCACCATCAGCACGGCCCGCATCCCGAGCCGGGCCGCCAGCGTCACCGCGACGGGCGTCGCGACGATCGCCAGCACGGACAGCGGCAGCACGAGCAGCCCCGCGACGTGCGCGGGCACGCCGCCCACGCGCTGCGCCCAGAGCGGCAGCGCGAGGAACGCCAGGTAGAAGACCACGTTGACGAGCGCGTACTGGCCGTAGGTGGCCAGCAGCCGCGGGTTCTGGCGCGGCAGCAGGGCCCGCCGGGCGCCGTCCACGCGCACCTTGGGCAGCCACCGCAGGGCGGCGGCGAACGCGACCGCCGCGAGCGGCACGTTGACCAGGAAGATCGCCCGCCATCCCCACAAGGAGATCAGGAACCCGCCGAGCACGGGTCCTGTGGCGGCGCTGGCGGTGAGCACCATCGAGATCATCGCGATGACGCGGGGCGGCGGCCTGCCGTCGGCGTCGGCCATGGCCGCCTGCACGATCACCATCCCCGCGGGCATGGTGGCGCAGCTGCCGAACGCCTGCAGGAGCCGCACCAGCACCAGGGCCGGGTAGGTGGGCGCGAGCGCGGCCAGCACGCCGGTGACCGCCATCGTCACCAGCCCGGCGCAGAACACCAGTCTCGGCCCGAACCGGTCGGCCAGCGTTCCCATCAGCGGCGGCACCATGATGCCGATGAAGTAGAACCCCCCGGCCAGCCAGGTGACGGCGGCGATGCCGACGTCGAACTCGGCCTCGATGCCGGCCAGGGCGACCGCGATCATCGACGAGTTCAGCGGGTTGAACAGCGAGCCCAGCGCCACCGCGACCGGTAAGCGCTCCACGCCCTTCACGGTCCGGTCCTCGCCGCCAGGGGGTGAGCCCGGCTAGTCGGCAAGCCCGTCCCAGGGGCGGCGCTCCGGCCCGGCGGCCTGCCCTTCGGCGCAGTGGCGGCGGAAGTCGCACCAGGAGCAGATGAGGCCAGGGGTGGGCGCGAACAGCTCGTCGACCTCCGCCGGCACGTCGGCGGGCCCGACGGCCGGCCGCTCGCCCGGCGGGGCCGCGGGTTTGCGCGCGGGCGCCGCCACGAGCTCGCGGTAACGTTCGTCGGCGTCGGCGGCCTCGGTCGCGACCTCCTCCGCGCGCCGCAGGTGGCGGGTGAGCGACTCGTCGGTGTGCCGCCACTGGACGATCTCGCCGGTCGGCAGGTGGTGGAGCTCGACCGTGCGGCAGGGCGTACGCATCATCGTGGAGGCGGCGATGGCGTAGGCGGCCAGGGCGAGCGACGAACGGGCGTCGTCCTGGGTGAGCGGGCGGCGGCCGGTCTTGTAGTCGACCACGACCAGTTCGTCGCCGCGCCGGTCGAGCCGGTCGATGCGGCCGGACAGGGCGACGACCTTGGTGCGGGTGGCGACCGTGCGCTCGACGCCGACCGGGTCGTCAGCAGGATCTAAAGTCGCGACATATCCGGACACGAGGTCGCGAGCGCGGCCCAGCCACCGGCCCGACTGCTCGGCGTCCTTGAACCCCTCGGTGATCCACCCGTTAGTGAGCAGGATGGCCGCCGTCAGCGGGGTCCTGCGTTCGTACGGCTCCCGCCACCAGCCCGCCAGCGCGTTGTGCACGCTCGCCCCGACGCTGTTGTGCGCCCAGGCGGGGCCCTTCGACGGCTGCGGCCGGTCGAGATAGGTGAACCGGTAGCGGCGGCGGCAGTCGAGCCAGGCGTTCAGCCGCGACGGCGTGCAGGAGTAGAGCCGCCGCGGCATCCCCTCCAGCGGAAGCTGCGTGTTCATCCGCCCTCGCCCCGCGAGGCTGGACGGGACCCGCCCACCCTGCTCATGGCCTCACTCGTCGCCGAGGCGGATGCCGGAGATCTTGGTGCCGTCGGTGAGCGGGCCGTCGTCGTCGGACGCCCCGGGCTCGGTGTCGACCCGCGTCAGCGACCCGGACACCCAGTCGTCGAAGTGCGGTTCCAGGTCGCCGACCGTGACCTCGTCGCCGTGGACGGCCAGCACCCGCGTGTCGCCGGGCAGCGTGAACAGCCGCCCGCCGATCGAGGTCAGCTGGTCGGCCAGGGCGGGATATTCGCCGCCCAGCTTGCCGGGACCGTCGGCCTGCAGGGCCTTGCCGGTGAACACGGCGCCGAGCCCCTCGCAGTAGAGCGACACGCCGCCGGGCGTGACGCCGGGGGTCTCCATGACGTCGAGCTGGACGTCGGCCACCTCGAAGACGCCGTCGTCCTCCATGTCGATGTCGGGCCAGGTCTCCGACCAGGTCTCCCGCCACAGCGGCTTGTCCTTGGGATGCAGGGCGACCACGGCCTCGTCTCTGCTGGCCACCTCGATGGAGGCGCCGACGTGGTCGGGCAGGCCCGAAGTGCAGATGACGGCCAGCACCTCCCGCTCGCCCACCTGCTCAAGGATCTTGTCGGCGTCACGCGCCGCGTCGATGACGATGACTTCGTCGTCGTCACCCACGATCCAGGTGTTGTTCTCGACCTTGTGCTCGGTGCCGTCGATGTCGACGACGCCCTCGGTCACCACTCGCTCGATACGCGCTGTCACGCCTCCGAACTCTAGCCCGTCTACAGGGGAGCGCGAATCGCCGTCGCCGGTCCTATTCCTCGAGCCGGGGAGAGAACGCACCGAAAGGGACATCCAGGTCGTGATCCCGCGCGTCGATCAGCGACAGCTCGGTCAACGCGATGAGGCAGCCGGCGTCGGCCGGCCAGGCGATCGTCCACAACCAGTTGCCGAGCGCCTCGCCGGCGTAGACGGCCCGGTCGGCCTGTCCGTTCACGCACCACATGGCGGTGGGATGGCCGAGCACCTGGATCTTGGCGTTCGGCGGGCCGGCGTCGAACCCCGAGCCCGGGTCGGGGCCGTCGAGCCCGGCGAACGCCGCGCCCAACCCGATGCCCGGCTCCTCCGCGATCATGAGCAGGTCGGCGGGCCCTTCCACGAGCGACGGCCCGCTCAACGCGACCACGCTGGCGCGGCCGCCGGTGCGCTGGTCGCCCACCTCGCCGAAACCGGTCACCAGCCAGCCGGCCGGCAACGGCCATGGCAGCCATACGGGAACCACGGAGCTCTTGTGGATCGCCTCCAGCGCCGTGCTGGTCGGCGGCCATGGAGGCTGATAGGGCAGGACATCCCCGTGCGTGTCGCATCGATACGCACTCGACCAGGCGCTCGGCTCGTGAAGCCGGCCAAAACACCGTGGGCAGGTTGCAGCCGCTCTCACAGCTATCCACGGTGCTTCCTTTTGCGGCGTTGCGTCAAGGGCGGTTCTCGTTATCTCGTCGTAATCTTGGTCATGTGCGCGTAAATTGTATCGGGGCGATAATTTTGGACCCCTTTGACCGAATCCTCCTTGTGCAGCGGGGGCATCCGCCCGGCATGGGCCTGTGGTCCATACCCGGCGGCAGGCTGGAGCCCGGCGAGACCGACGCAGCGGGCCTGCGGCGCGAGGTCCTGGAGGAGACAGGGCTGCACGTGGAGGTGGGCCGCCTGGCCGGCACGGTGGAGCGCCCAGGACCCGGCGGGGTCACGTACGTGATCCGCGACTATCTCGCGACCGTCACCGGCGGGACCCCCGCGGCCGGCGACGACGCCGCGGACGTGCGGTGGTGCGCCATGGACGAGGTGGCCCGGCTGCCGCTCACCGAAGGACTGCTCGACTCGCTGGCAGGCTGGGGCGTGCTGCCCCGCTAGGCGAAGCGCCTGCCGGGGCCCGCCGAGCGATGGGGGTTCGCGGCGCCGCCCGCCCGGCCCCGGTAACCCGCGGCGACGCCCGCCCCCC
>NZ_SMKO01000228.1 GCF_004348685.1 Nonomuraea deserti
CCGCCACCCCGAGGAAGCGCACGCCCACGGCGTCGCCCGAGCGCACGACGGCGCGGCCGACGCCGTCCCGCACCCGTACCACCAAGAAGCCGGTCACGAACGCCAGGGCCAGCATTCTCGCGATCGAGCTGATGGGCGGCCCCGGCCAGTCCGAGTCGGGAGGCTGCTACATGCCTCCCGTGCACTTCCAGACCTACGTGGAGTCGACCAGGCGCGAGGTGTGGGTCTCCTACGCGTGGCTGGTCGACGGCAAGACCAAGGAGAGCGGCAGGTCCTGGGTGCCCGAGGACGACTACACCGCGTTCGTGACCGCCCGGCAGTACATGCTTCCGGCAGGGCGCCACACCCTCACCCTGAAGGTCAGCTCGCCGTCCGCGACGTCGAAGAGCCTCTCGTTCAGCGTCTGCGCGGTGGAAACCTGGTGACGCCGGAGGCCATCGGCCCGTACCGGGTCGTCAGGCAGCTCGGCGAGGGCGGCCAGGGAGTGGTCTACCTCGGCACGGCCCCCGACGGGACGCAGGTCGCCATCAAGGTGCTGCGGGAGGGCGTGCCGGGCGACGGCCGCTTCGCCAAGGAGATCGCGGCGGCGCGGCGGGTGGAGCCGTTCTGCATCGCGCAGGTGCTGGACGCCTCGCTGGGCGCGCGGCCGTACATCGTGACCGAGTACGTCGAAGGTCCCTCGCTCCAGCGGGCCGGCCTCCACACGGGGGCCGACCTGCAGCGGCTGGCGGTCGCCACGGCCACCGCGCTGGCCGCCATCCACCGGGCGGGCGTCGTGCACCGCGACCTCAAACCCGCGAACGTCCTGCTCGGACGGGACGGCCCGCGCGTCATCGACTTCGGCATCGCCCGTGCCGTGGACGCCGCGGTGACCCGTACCAGCAGCATCGTGGGGACGCCCGCGTACATGGCGCCCGAGCAGTTCCTCGGCGCGGTCGCCGGGCCCGCCGCCGACGTGTTCGCCTGGGGATCGGTCATCGTGTACGCCGCCGCGGGCGCGCCGCCGTTCGGCAACGACTCGCTGCCCGCGGTGCTCAGAAGGATCCAGTACGACGAGCCGAACCTCGGTGACGTGCCCGAACCGCTGCGCTCGATCGTGTACGGCTGCCTGGCCAAGGATCCGGCCGCCCGGCCGGCCATGCAGGACGTGCTCTTCCAGCTCATCAGCGGCCGGCCCCAGGCCAGGGCGGCCGCCCCTGACGACCGGCACTTCCCCGGCAGCGGCCCGGTCCCGCCGCACGACGGGCCACTGATCTCACCCTCCCACGGCGACCCGTCCCACCCCGGTGGACCCTCTCATGCGCCCTACCCAGGCGACCCGGCCCAGGCTCCCTACGCCGGCGGCCCGTCCCAGCCGCCCTATCCCGGTGGGTCCCCCCAGACCCCCAACCTTGGCGGTCCGGTCCAGGCTCCCTTTCCTGGTGGTCCCCCGGTTGCGCCGTCTCCGGTGGGAGGGCGCGGGTGGCCGTCGCCGGAGGGCCCGCACGGCCGGACCGGCCCCACCCGCCCGGTGTCCCGTAACCGGCTCGGCATCGCCCTGCTCGCCGGCGCTACCACGCTGGTCGTGACGGGCGGGCTGGCGGCCGCCTGGGTCTGGCTTCCCACGCCGCCCGGCGACGACGGCGCCACCACCGCCACCGTGGCCGCGCCCTCCTCGCCCACCGGCTCGCGTACGGTCGCGGGGAAGAAGCAGTCGCCCAGGCCGCTGGACCCGTCGGCCGTCCGGCGCACCGGCAAGAAGACCCCGAAGCCCACCAGGACCAGGACCAGGCCCACGCCGGAGCCCACGAGGACCACGTCGAAGCCGTCCGCCCGCCCCACCACCGCCGCACCCACCAGGACGAGAAAGGCGGGCGGGGTGACGTCGGTGTCCTTCGACTACGAGGGCATCCGGATGGGAGGCTGCTGGCGCTACGACATGAACATCTGGGCGAAGGTGTCGGCCACCGGCTCCTACAGTTACCGGTGGCTGCTCAACGGCCAGAGCCAGGGCGCGAAGGTGGGCAACGCGTCGTCGAAGCCGCTTCTGCCGTCGATCGTGTGGAAGAAGGAGGGCACGTACAGCGTCGTCTTCGAGGTGATCGAGCCGGCGCGCAGCAGGAAGAGCGCCACGGTGGACATCTGCGATTTCGACGAGGGCTGGTAGGCGGGCGCTGGCGTCAAGGGGCGGCGGAGGGGCAGGGTGGGCGTGTGATCGTTCCACTATCGGAAGGCAGGCGTTCCCGATGCCCATGATTCCCCGCTTCCACCTGGCCGTGCCCGTCGACGACCTGGACGCCGCGCGCCACTTCTACGGCGAGCTCATCGGCTGCGCACAGGGCCGCAGCTCCGACACGTGGATCGACTGGAACCTGCACGGCCACCAGTTCGTCACGCACCTGGCGCCCGCGCGTACGGAGCGGGTGCACAACCCGGTGGACGGCCACGACGTGCCGGTCCCGCACTTCGGGCTGATCCTGACAATTCCGGAATTTCATGAGCTGGCGGACCGGTTCCGCGCGGCGGGCACCGCCTTCGTCATCGAGCCGTACCTGCGGTTCGAGGGGCGGCCGGGCGAGCAGTGGACGATGTTCCTGCTCGATCCGGCCGGCAACGCCCTGGAGTTCAAGGCCTTCGCCGACGACGCGCAGGTGTTCGCGGCCGGTTGAGCGGCGGGCAGAGCGGGCGCGCGGCCCGTTGCGCCCGGGACCGAGCGGACGCGTACCCGGTTGAGCCCCGGACCGAGCGGGCGCGCGGCCCGGAGTGCGGCGGTTCGGGAGCCGCGCGGCCGGTCACTCGCGGGCGGCGTTGCGCAGCGCGCGGTAGAGCAGGCGCGCGTCGCCCAGGTGGTGGCGGAGCAGCTTCTCCAGGCCGCCGATCGGCACCAGGTTCTGGGGCGCGCGGGGGTCCTTGTAGTCGACCCCGGCCAGCGGTGGCAGCGCCAGGGTCAGCGCGTCGGCGAGCCGCACCACCTGCGCGGGGTCGAGGTCGGCGCCGGCCTCGCAGCGCGCCACGCCCGCCCACGGGGCGGTCGACCTGACGGGCAGGCGCACGTACCAGGCGTGCCGCCGCCAGCTCGTGCCCATGAGGAACACCGGCGTGCGCTGCCCCGGCGCGAGCGCGGCGACCACCGCCGACTGCGGCGACGGCAGGTAGGCGGTGTGGTGGGTCTTGATGTAGCCGACCGTGCGCGGCAGGTGGGTGCGTCCCCGTAGCGGCCCGTCCACCAGCAGCAGCTCGTCGCTCGCCGACCGGTGGCGGACGGCGAGGTCGACCTCCAGCTGGGTGACCTGGCGCTGCAACGCCAGCGACAGCTCCTCGAAGCTGGAGTCGGCGGCCTTGCTGGGGCGGTAGAGGGCGTGGCCGGTCTTCACCTCGGGAGTGTCCGGCGACGCGGAGATCAGCGTGCGGTTGACCTGGATCTCCGCCAGCTCGGCGCCGTCCTGGCCGCACCTGACGATCCCCGCGGCGTAGGAGGCGGCGATGCCGGGCACGGGCATCGCCGCGCCGGGGTCGTGCACCCACACGCGGGCGTCGATCCTGCGCACGCCGTCGGCGACCAGCAGAGTGCGCGGCGGGTCGGCGTCGGGCCCTGGCGTGACGGGTTTCCAGTCGGCGGGCGGGCGTTCGACATCGAGCACCAGCTCGGCGCTGGTGGAGCCCAGCTCGGACAGGGCCTCGACGGCGAGGGCCGCGGCGTAGCCGGGATCCCACGGGTCGACGGTGAAACCGGTCACGTGGCCGCCTTCCGCACGTGGGAGCCCTTGGCGTCGCGCCTGACCTCGAAGCGTACCGGCACCCGCTCGGCCAGCGCGGGGACGTGGGTGACGACGCCGATCATGCGGTCCTGGCCGGCGGCCAGGCGTTCGAGGGTGGTGGCCACCGTGTCGAGGGTGGCCGGGTCGAGCGTGCCGAAGCCCTCGTCGAGGAAGATCGAGTCGAGCCTTCTGGCGACCGCCCCGGACAGCGCCAGGGCCAGCGCGAGCGCGGCCTGGAAGGTCTCTCCGCCGGACAGTGTACGGGCGCTGCGCCGCATGCCCGCCTCGCCGTAGTCGACGACCTCGATGTCGCCGGTCTTGTCGCTGAGCGTCAGCTCGTACTGCCCGTCGGACAGCTCGCGGAGCGTCTCGGACGCCGACGCGACCAGGACCGCCAGGGCCTCGGCGCACAACCACCGTTCGAAGGCGTTGGCGCGCAGGCGCAGGGCCAGCTCGTGGGCGACCTTGGCCTCGTGCTCCTTGCTGGTGATCTGCGCGTCGAGGTCGGCGGCGCGTTTCCGGTCGTCCCTGACGCGGTCGAGCGCGCTCTCCACGCGCGCGGCGGCCCCGGCGACGGCGGCGCCGAGCTGGTCGGGCGAGGCGTCGCGCGGCGGGACGACGCCGTGCTCGGCCAAGCGTTCCGCCAGCTTGCGGCGTTCGCGCGCCAGGGTGTCGCCCGCCTGGGCGAGCCGCTCGTCGCAGGCCGCCAGCGCCGCGTGGGCGGCCTGCGCGGCCCGGTCGCGCCAGCCGAGCAGGTCGGTCCAGGCCCGGTGCAGGTCGTCGCGGGTGAGCGGCGGCGGCGGGTCGTCGTGCCCGCCGGAGACGAGCAGCCTGTCGCGGGCGGACTCGAGGGTGCGCCAGGCGGACTCGGCCTGCCGCTCGATCCGCTCGGCATCGGTGCGTGCGCGGTCGAGCCTGCCCCGGGCGGCGCGGAAGCCGTTGCGGGCCTGGGCCGCGACCTCCTCGGCCTTGGCGATCGCGGCCAGCCGTCCTTCGAGCTCGGCCCGGTCGCCGGGCTCGGGCAGCGCGGCGAGCTCGGACTCCAGCCGGTCGGCCTGCCCGGCCAGCATCGACGCCGACGCCTCGGCCCTGGCGTGGGCGGACCTGGCGCGCTCGGCCCGGTCGCGGGCTCCGGCCAGGGCGCGGTCGGCGGTGCGGATGTCGGCGGGCGGCTCGTGGCGGGGCAGCTCGGCGACCGGGTGCCGGCAGACCGGGCAGGGCTCGCCCACGGCCAGCCGGGGCGCGAGGTGGGCGGCGGCGTGGGCGTCGCGCAGGCGTTCGCGCCGGGTCTCCGCGGCGGCCAGCGCCTGCTCCGCGGCCTGCCGCTCGGCGGCCAGGCCCGGCAGGGGCTCCGCCGCGGCCACCGCCTCCGCGCGGGCTCGGGCGGCCTGCGCGGCATGCCGTTCGCGGGCGTCCAGGGCGGCCAGCGCCGCCCTGGGCGCCCCGCGGTCGCCGAGCGCGGCCAGCGCTTCGTACGCCTCGTGGTCGTCGGCCTCCAGCGTCGCCACCTCGGCGGCCAGCGCCTCCACCGACTCGGCGGCGGCCCGCCTGGCCGAGGCCAGCGTCGGCACCGCGTCCGGCATCCGCAGCGACGCCAGCACCGACCGGCGTTCGGCCACGGCCGCGCGCTCCTGCTCGGCCCGCCGGATGTCGGCCTCGCGGGCCCGCAGCAGGTCGAGGTCGGCGCCCATGGTCTCGGCCAGCCGCCGCAGCGCCGCCAGCCGGTCGGCCAGCTCCTGCTCGGCCTCCGCCGTGGCGCCCGACAACTTGCCGAGCTGATCGCGGGCGAAGGCGGCGTCGCGTTTGGCCTGCTCCTCCTCCTGCACGGCCCGCTGCCTGATGAGCTCGTAGACGTCGGCGTCGAGCAGCTGCACCAGGAGGTCCTGCCGCTCGCGGGGCGCGGCGTGCAGGAACTCCGCGAAGCGGCCCTGCGGCAGCACCACGCACTGGGTGAAGAACCGGTATTCCAGCCCGGTCACCCGCTGCGCCTCCGGGGTGACGTTCTCGCCCTCGGCCAGCGGCTTGACCACCGCGTCGTACGCCGTCTCCAGCGGCGCGGACGGATCGAGCTCGTCGATCCGCGCCTCCTTCGTCCGCACCGCGCCCTTGCTGTCGCGCACCATCGCCCTGACCACGCCGTAGCGCCGGCCGCCGCTCTCGAAGACCAGCGCCACCTTCCCCGAGGACACCGAGGGCGCCAGGGCGTGGGCGATGACGTTCTCCTTGCCCCAGCGCGGCACGGTGCCGTAGAGAGCGAAGCAGATCGCGTCGATGATCGTGCTCTTGCCCGCGCCGGTCGGGCCGACCAGCGCGAAATACTCGGTGTCGGAGAAGTCGACGGTCACCGGCTCGCGGAAGCTGCCGAAGTGGTCGAGCTGGAGCAGCAGCGGGCGCATCAGCTGGTCACCTCGTCGTGCAGCCGGTCGAACAACGCGGCCACCTGGTCGTCGTGCCGCCCGGTGGCGGTGAGATATTCGCGGAACAACTCGCGGGCGCCCCGGTCGGCCGAGCCGGCCCTGCGCGTGGCCGGCACCGGTCTGAACCGTTCGTCCAGCATGACGTCGACGGCCCCGGGCAGCAGCTCGCGGACGTCGTCGGCCAGGCCCACGCGGGGTTTCTCCTCGACGATCACCTTGAGCCAGTCGTCGCCCCGCTCCAGGCCCTCCAGCTGCTCCAGCGTGCCGCGCACCGTACGCAGCCTGCGGGCCGAGCCGAACGCCAGCTCCCGCACCACGGCCGGGCGGCCGGGCGTGACCTCCACCAGCAGCGCGCCGGGGGTGTTGCCCTCCTCGCCGAAGTCGACGGCGAGGGGAGAGCCGCTGTACCAGATCGGGCACGGCCCCGGGATCTGCTGGCGGCGATGGAGGTGGCCGAGGGCGGCGTACTGGGTGGACGGCGGGAAGGCGGTCGGCTCGAAGTAGTAGGAGAAGATCGACTGAGCCTGCCGCTCCCCGCCGCCGAAAGCGCCGCCGGGCAGCGTGCCGTGCGTGGTGACCAGGTTGACGGTGTCGCCGTGGAAGCCGGCCGTCAGCGCACCGATCAGCTCGGAGATGCGGGCGGCGTAGTCGCGGTTGTGCTCGGCGGCCGTGCCGGCCAGCACCTCGGCGGCGCGTACGACGTAGCGGTGCGACAGGAAGGGCAGCACGGCCAGCCGCACCGGCTCGCCCGAGCGGGCGGTGAAGGCCAGCGTGCCGCCCGCGTCGGGGCGGCGGAAGGAGCCGATGACGTGCAGGCCCAGCTTGCCGAGCACCGGCCGGTAGACCTCGAGCAGCTGCGGGTTGTCGTGGTTGCCCGCCAGCACCACCACGTCGCGGCCGTCGCCGCGCAGGGCCATGAGCGCGTTCAGCACCAGCGCCTGCGCCTCGGGCGTGGGCGCGGAGGTGTCGAAGAGGTCGCCCGCCACGATGACGGCGTCCACGTCGTGGTCGCGGACGGCGGCGACCAGCTCGCGCAGCACGGCGCGGTGCTCGTCGAGGCGGGAACGGCCCTTGAGCACCTTGCCCACGTGCCAGTCCGCGGTGTGCAGGATCTTCACGTCATCACCTGTGATCAGAAGGGCGGGATGTCTTCTTCGACGCCGGGCAGCCCCTGGAACGGATCGCCTGAGGCCTTCTCTGCGGCCGGGGCCGCCGCCTCCGCGGGCCGGGTCGCCCACGCGGGGAAGGGGAAGGCGACGGCCAGCGGCACCGGGATCTCCGGCTGGGCGACGAACATGGTGCCCGGCTTGGCGATCGTGGCGCGCTCGCGGACGGCCGGGGGCAGCCAGCCGTACTCCGACCTGGCGGCCTCGGCCGGGTCGAGCCGGCCCGCGACGCGTACGGCGCTGTTGGAGACGATGCGGCGCTCCACCTCGGAGGCGGTCTGCTGGGCGCCGATGAGGATGACGCCGAGCGAGCGGCCCCGCTCGGCCACGTCGAGCAGGATCTCCTTGATCGGCGAGTCGCCCTCGCGCGGCGCGTACTTGTTCAGCTCGTCCAGCACGACGAACAGCAGGGGCCTCGCGGTGCCCGACGACTCCTTGCGGTGGAACTCGCCGCGCAGCACCACGCCCACCACGAACCGCTGCGCCCGCTCCGGCAGGTTGTGCAGGTCGACGATCGAGACCTGGGCGTCGGAGGTGCTGACGGTGTGGTTGCGGTAGAAGGGCAGGTCGCCGCGGACGATCGGCGAGAGCGGGCGCACCGCGCTGCGCAGCCGGCGCAGGAAGGCGTTGACGGTGCCGAGCGGGGTCTGCGCGCCGGTCCACTGCTGGCGCGTGCCCTCGTCCTGCAACTGGTCGGACAGCAGCTCGACCAGGTCGGCGAACGTGCGGGCGGCGGTGCCCTGCACCATGACGGCGCCGCCGTCGCCCACCGGCTCGGCCCACGCCTTCAGCCGGGCCGCGACCTGCCCGACCAGCAGCGAGTAGCCGGCCCGCTCGTCGTCGGCGTCGGCGAAGACGAACCGCAGCAGCTCCTCCTCGCAGAACTCGACCAGCGTCCAGTAGAAGGAGCTCACGCCCTGGGTGCGGGCCGAGACGTGGGGCACGCCGTTGGCGTCGCCGGGGCGCGGCGGGGCGAAGACGTGCACGCTGCCGAACGGCCGCGCGGGCAGCCCGAGCCGGGCGTAGATGGCGCGCGCCCCTTCGTCCAGCCGGAGGTTGTCGTGGTCGAGGAAGAGCAGGTCCTCCCCCTTGACGGAGAAGATCAGCGCCTTGGTGTTGGCCGACTCGGCGTCGAGGACCCCCGAGTTGAAGATCGAATAGAGCAGGAACGTGGCGAAGGAGGTCTTGGTGGCCACGCCGGACACCCCGGAGATCGACACGTGGGCGCCTCGGGTGCCGTCGAGGAAGTCGAAGTTGGCGTACATCGGCCGGCCGTCGCGGCCCATCCCGATCGGGATGCGCCGGTCCATCACGTCGAAGTAGAGCGCCTGCTCGCGGTCGTCGGACCCGGCGAGATGGACCTTGGCGCCGGGCAGCGGCGGCACGAACACCTCGGGCTCGACCCTGGTCACCCGCACCTCGGCCACCTCGACCACGGCCGCGGGCAGCGCGCCGTCGGCGATGAGGAAGACGTCGGAGTCGTAGGCGGCGCCCTCGTGCCGGGCCTCGACGGTCGTCACCACGCCCGCGACCAGCACCGGACCGTAGCCGGGCACGTCGCGCCTGGTCACCACCACGTCGTCGAGCTGGACGACCTTGCCCGGCTCCAGGCCGACCCAGAACGACAGCGGCGAGGCCGCCTGGGTGCCGAGCACCCGCCCGACCGCGTCTCCCGCCGCGGGTGCGGCCTCCTCCACCGCCTGGCTCGCCCCGTTGACCGTCACGAATCCCTCCGCCCCCAATGATGCCCTTCCATGGGAGCGTAGTAGGGGTCGACCTGTGCGTCCGCTCATCGGGCGTCCCGGCCGGAAACGGAAACGTAACGCGCCGACCGGTACATCACTCGTATGAACACACCCCTTTCACGGCGTACGTTGCTGGCCGGCGCGGGCGCGGGAGCCGTCGCCGCGGGTCTCGGCGTGCGGGCCGCCTGGAGCGACACCCCGCGGCGCCGCAACGCGACGCCGCCGAACATCCTGCTCTTCACCGTCGACGACATGCACGGCGGCTCCCCCGGCTGCTTCGGCGGCCGGGCCGACCTCACGCCCAACATCGACCGGCTGGCCGGCGAGGGCGTCGCCTTCCACCGCGCGCACGTGCCGATCGCCCTCTGCCAGCCGAGCCGGTCCGCGTTGATGACCGGCCGTTTCCCCCACCGCAACGGCGCCGAGGGCTTCGAGGACATCGCCGCCGGCGTGCCGATCCTGAACGAGCTGCTCCAACCGCTGAACTACCTGACGGGCATCCTGGGCAAGGTCGGCCACCTCGGCCCGGCGGATCGGTTCGCCTGGGATCTGAGCGTCCTTCCGGACGAGCAGCTGGGCATGGGGCGCAACCCCGCCGACTACGCGCGGCACGCGACGGAGCTGTTCGACCGGGCGAAGTCCGAGGACCGGCCGTTCTTCCTGATGGCCAACTCCGAGGACCCCCACCGGCCCTTCAGCGGCAGCGCCGCCGAGCAGGAGAGATTCAAGGACGTCCTGGACGAGATCGCCAAGCCGTCCAAGGTGTACGGCCCCGACGACGCCGAGGTGCCCGGGTACCTGCCCGAGTTGCCGGAAATCCGCCAGGAGGTCGCGCAGTACATGAGCAGCGCCCGGCGCGCCGACGACACGCTGGCCGCGGTCCTGGCCGCGCTCGACGCGTCAGGGCAGGCCGACAACACGATCGTGATCTTCATGTCGGACAACGGCATGGCGGTCCCGTTCGGCAAGGCGAACGTGTACGAGCAGTGCACGCGTACCCCGCTGATCGTCCGCTGGCCCGGCGTGACCGGCGCGGGCCGCACCGACGACGAGCACTTCGTGTCCACGATGGATCTCTTCCCCACCCTGTGCCTGGCCGCGGGCGCCACCGTCCCCGAGGGGCTGGACGGTCGCGACCTCACCTCGCTGCTGAAGGGCGGCAGCCAGTCAGGGCGCGACCGCGTCAACACCGTCTTCCACGAGTCCAGCTCGGATCAGCGCTACGACATGCGCGGCGTCCACGACGAGCGCTGGAGCTACATCTGGAACGCCTGGTCCGACGGCAGCCTGAACTACCGGGCGGAGAACATGCAGGGCCTCACCTGGCCCGCGATGCGCGACTCGACGGACCCCGCGGTCGCCGCGCGTGCGCAGTTCTACCTGCTCCGCGTCCGGGAGGAGCTGTACGACCTCGCGAACGACCCCCACGCGCTGAACAACCTCGCCGACGGGGGCGCGCCCGAGGCGCTGGCGCGCCAGCGCGCCGCCATGGACGCGTGGATGGGCTCCACCGGCGACCCGCTGCACGACCAGTACAGGGAGGAGGTCATCAACGCGTGACCCACGCTCCATGAACCATCATGGATCACGTGAAAGTGATCGTGGTGGGGGCGTCGGGGACCGTGGGCGGGCCGTCGTGGCCGCCCTGAGCCCTCGCCACGAGGTCGTCGCGGCCTCGCGGCGGGGGCGGTCCAGGTGGACCTCGAAGACGGGAAGTCACTGGACGCGCTGTTCGTTCCGTGACGAGCGGCATTCTGCCCGGCTCACGCTCGGTGCGTGGTCACGGGCAGGGCCGGCAGGACCGCCCCTGGCGCGGCTCCTGGATCGGCTGCCGCGCGCGTCCGACACCGTTGAGGCGGACCCGTTCTCTCAGCGTGGGCGGCTGAGTGCGGCCTCGGCCAGATCCGTCCATTTCTCGGCCGCGGAGTGGGGCACGACCACCCAGTCCTTCATCGCCCTGCCCTGCCCGGAGGGGTCGAACAGGGACGCACCGGCCAGCTGGAGCGCGGCCGTGTGTTCAGGGGTGTCCCGGACCAGCCGGAACACCATCGCGCCGTCGCGCTGCAGGCTCGCGAACACCTTGCCCGCCTGATCTTTGAGCGCGGGACTCCCCATCATCCTGGAGACCTGCACGCCCAGGTCGGCCAGCTCGGCGCCGACCTGCTGGAAATCCTGTTCCGCGCTCATCGTCAATTCGGTCCCCAACTTCGTGGTGGCGTTGTCGAGCGGCTCGTCCCGAGAAGCGTATCTTTCGGCGGCCGGGCAAGGCCCCGTAGGCTGACGCCGGTGGCCGCAGATGTGATCGTCGCCCGGGTGGAATCCCTGTTGTCCCGTCACCGTTCCGCGCCCGTGACCGTGGCCGGGTGGCGGCGGCTCGAGCCCTACGCCATCGCGCGGGCGCGCCTGGAGGGCGGGGAGCGGGTGATCGTCAAGTGGATGCGCCCGCACCCGGGCGCGGCCCGTCACGCCACGTCGCAGCGGCTGCGTACCGAGGTGGCCGCGCTGCGGTTCCTCTCCGACGACCTGGCGTCCGGCCTGGCGCCGCGGGTGATCGCCGCCGACCTCGACGCGGAGCTCGTCGTGCTGGAGGACCTGGCCCCGCGTACGGCGCTGGACGGGCTGCTGCGTGCGGAGGGCGCCGCCACCCATGCGGACCGGCTGGCCGCCTTCGCCCGCGTACGCGGTGAGCTCAACGCCGCCACGGCGGGCAGGGCTGGACTCTACGGCGCGCGCAGACGCGCTCTCGGACCGGCCGGCGACACCGAACGGTTCGCCGGGTTCCAGGAGGAGGGACGCAGGCAGGCGGCCCTCCTCGGCGCGCCGATCGAGGGCGGGGCGGAGCGCGAGCTCGCCGCCGCGCTGGAGGAGCTGGAGCACCCGGGCCCGTTCCTGGCGCTGAGCAACGGCGACCCCGAGGCCAACAACGTTCTCGTGCACGCGACGGGCGACCCGGACGCCCGCCTCATCGACTTCGAGTTCGCCGGCTACACGCACGCGCTGCACGACGCCGTCTGCCTGCACGTCCCCGGTCCGGGCTGGGTGTCGGTGGACGCCGCCCTCGCCGGCGGCTACCGCCGCGCCCTGGCCGCCGGCGTGCCCGAGGCGGAGGACGACCGGCGCTACGGCTTAGGACTGTCCGCCGCCTGCTTCTCCTACGTCCTGGTCCGGCTGGAACGCGTCGCCAGGGTCGGGGCCCGCCCGCCGGGCGACGGGAGCCGCGTCCAGCTCGTCGCCACCCTGGAGGCCGCCGCCCGCACCGCCGACGAGCACCGCAGCCTGCCCCGCCTGGCCGGCTGGGCCCGCCGGGTGGCCGGCCTGCTCCGCCGCCGCTGGCCCGACGCGGACCTCGACCTCGACGACAGGACCGTGTTCCCGCCCTACACGCCCCGCCGACGGTGAACCCGCGTCTGGCGCCCGTGCGGACGGCCTCCGGCCCGCGGCCTCATCCTCAGGGTTCGCGACGCGGCTCGGAACCGCCCGGCCCGAGAGCGGCGAGGTTGGCGGAGATGGTGTCGGCGTCGACTCCTGGCTCGTCGGTGTGGTCGGTGCCGAGCTTGCTCAGGATGGCCAGTGCCTGGGACCAGTGGTGGCGAGCGTCCTCGTGCCGGCCCAGCGCGGCGTGGGCGTGGGCGAGACCGTCGTGGGCCCGGGTCTGGTCGCCCGGCTGGTCCAGGTCCGCGGCGAGCCGCAGGGCCTCCTGGTGGCTGTCGAGCGCCTGGTCGTGATGGCCCTGCTCGTGCCGCAGCCGGCCCGTGCCATGGATGGCCTCGAACTGCCAGTTGCGGTTGCCGAGCTCGCGTGCGAGGTCGAGGGCGCGCTCGTAGCAGGCATCGGCCTGCTCGTATCGTCCGCCGATGCGGTGCATGTCGCCCAGCGAGATGAGGCCGTCGAGTTGGCCGAGCCGGTGCTCGGTGCCGTTGGCCAGTTCGAGGGCCCGGGTGAAGCGGTCGGTGGCCGCCTCGTATTCGCCGCGGCCGAGATGGACGTGGCCGAGCGCGAGCAGTGTGCGCACCTCGCCGGTGCGGTGGCCGGTCTCCCGAGCGATGTCCAGGGCCTCGGCGAGGGAGTCGGCTGCTTCGCCGTGTTGTCCCACCATCCGGTGGATGTGGCCGGCCCCGATCAGGGCGTCCAGTTGGCCGCTGTGGTGGCCGGTCTCGCGGGCGATGGCGAGCGCCTGCGCGAAGTTCTCGATCGATAGGGTGTGCTCCCCGTGGACGGCGCGCAGCAACCCCAGGGAGTTCAGGGCCCGCAGTTCTCCTGAGCGATGCCCTGTCGCGCGGGCGATGTCCAGAGCGCGTACGTTGTCCTCGATCGCGGTTTCATAGCGGCTCTGCCGGTGACGGATCTCACCGAGCGCGATGAGAGCCTCCATCTCTCCCGTGCGGTCGGCGGCGGTGCGGGCGGCTGCCAGCGCACGTGTGCTGAGGGTTTCGGCTTCCGGATTGCGGCCGCGGATGCGCAGGCACCGATGCAGGGTGGCCGACAGGTGCCGGATGTGGCGCAGATAGCCGTGCTCGGCCGCGTGCTGGGCGAGGGCCAGCAGGTTGGGCAGCTCCGCCTCCAGCCATTCCTCAGCGTCGTCCATCGCGGTCAGGGGCCCGTCGCCCGGCGGAAGGCGCGGCCTCATGTCGGCCTCGTAGGGGTAGAGGCGGTCCATGGCCGCTGTGGCGGCCCGGCTGTAGTGGTCGAGTAGGCGGTTGACCGCGGCACGCCGTTCCGCCTCCGGTTCCTGACCGGCCAGCGCGGCGGCATGAGCGCGGATGAGGTCGTGGAAGCGGTACCGGCCGGGCACCGGCTCCTGCAGCAGGTTTCCCTCAAGCAGCCGGTCCAGCAGGCCGGCCGCCTGGCCCACGGAGGTGGCCAGCAGCGCGGCCGCCGCGTCCGGGGCGATGTCGGTACCGGCGTGCAACCCCAGCAGCCGGTACGCGCGCTGGTCGGCGACCGCCAGCCCTCGGTAGGAGAGATCGAGCGCCGCGGTGACACTGCGCTCCCCGGCGTGCAGCTCGCTCAGCCGGCGGTGATGCTCCTCCAACCGTGCCAGCAGATGCCCCACGCTCCACGTGGGATGCGCCTTGAGCCGGGCTGCGGCCAGCCGGATCGCCAGGGGCAACCGCCCGCACCGCCGGGCCAGCTCCGCCAGCGCCTCTGGCGGCTCGCCCGCGACTCGCTCGTGGCCGGCGGTACGCGTCAACAGCGCGACCGCCTCGGCCGGCGGCAACACGCCGACCGGCACCGTACGCGCGTCGTCCAGGCCGACCAGCCGCCGCCGGCTGGTGATCAGAACCAGGGAACCACCCGAACCGGGCAGCAGCGGCCGTACCTGCGCCTCGTCGGCGGCGTTGTCCAGCACGATCAGCATTTTCCGGTCCGCCAGCAGGCTCCGGTACAGGGCCGCCCGGTCGTCGGCGTGCTGGGGGATGGACTCGCCCGGCACGCCCAGCACCGCGAGGACCCTGGCCAGCGCCTCGGCCGGACCCACCGGGACCATGCCGTGCGTGTATCCGTGCAAGTCGATGAACAGGTCGCCGTCGGGAAACCGGGGGGCGAACCGGTGCGCGGCGTGTACGGCCAGCGCCGTCTTGCCCACGCCCGCCATGCCGTCGATGGCGGTGATCACCACCGTGCCCGCCGTGCCCAGGTCGCCGGTGTCGTCGAGAGCGGCGAGCTCCCGCTCGCGCCCGACGAACGCCACCACGTCGGCGGGCAGGTGCCGCAGCGGCGCCCGCGCCGGACCCGGACTCTCCGGAGCACTTCTCGCGGCGTGGATCAGCATTGCCAGCTCCGCGTCGTCCAGACGCAGCGCCTCGGCCAGCAACCGCACCGAAGTGCCGCGTGGCCGTCGCAGCTCTCCGGCCTCCAGCCGGCGGATGGTACGGGCGTTGAGCTTCGCCCGTGCGGCCAGCTCTTCCTGGGTCAGCAGCGCCCGCTTGCGCCAGTCCCGCAGCAGCGTCCCGAACGCCGTCGGCCGCTCCCCCGCAGCGTCCGCGTCGGCACCGCCACGCTTGTCTGAGGACATCAACGCATCTCCGATGGTCGCCGCTCTCCGAGGGCCATTGTCATACGGCCGGAGACCTGCGGCAAAACCGTTTACGCGATGCGTGCCGAAGAGCCACGATCGGCCGGACGTCCCGGGCGACGGAGGATCGCCGCGCGGAGCTGCCCAGGACGACGACCGGACATGAGGCGGCCATTGACGGGGCCGGCCTGACCGCCGGCGGGAGGTGAGGGCGGGGGCGACGCCCCGCTAGATCGCTGATGTGAATTTGGGTTAGTGGTCGTAGGCGGTCAGGGACCGTTTCACGGGTGCGTCGGTGTTCCAGTTGTGCCAGATTGCGGCGTTGAGGGCGAGGATGCGTTGGCTGATGCGTGCC
>NZ_SMKO01000229.1 GCF_004348685.1 Nonomuraea deserti
CAGGCGGAGGCGGTCGACGGCGTCGCGGCGGGTCTTCTCCGGGCGGCGGTCGTAGCGGGCCGTCGTGGCGGGGGAGGAGTGGCCCACCAGGGCCTGTGCCGTCGCCAGGTCCACACCGGCGTCCAGCAGTTCGCCGATGAACGTCCGGCGGAAATCGTGCGCCGTGCGCCGGGACGCGCCCGCCTCCCCGAACCGGCGGGCCAGGACGTCGGCGATGCCCTGCCCGGTCAGCCGCACCGGCCTGCCGTCGCGCCGCCGCAGGGTGCCGTACTTGCTGATCGGGCTGAACAGCGCACCGGGGCCGGTCCCGCGGATCGCCAGCCACCGCTCGACCAGCCCGATCGCCTCCGTGGTCAGGTAGACCAGCCGTTCCTTGTCGCGCTTGCCGCGCACCCGCAGGGAGCGGGCGCCGGGGTCGTAGTCGGCCAGCGCCAGACCGGAGAGCTCGGCCCGCCGGCAGCCGGTGGAGTAGAGGACGGCGATCAGCGCCGCGTCGCGCACCCCGGCGGGGGAGTCGTCGCAGGCCGACAGGGCCGCCCCGACCACCTCGGGCGGAACGTGGTGCCCGGTGGGCAGCCGGCTCTGGCGTACGGGGGCGAGGTCCGAAGCGCGGGCGAAGTCTTCGGCGCTGGTCTGGCCGAGCCGCCACGCCTCCTTCAGCACCCGCCGCAGCGCCACCAGATGCTTGTTGACGTACGCCGCCGACCAGCCCTGGTCGGTGAGCATCGTGCGGATGCGGACGGTGTGCTCGTAACGCAGCAGGTGCCACGGCTGGCCCGCGCCCGTGGCGCTCTCGTCGCCGGTGAGCAGCCGGGCCAGCCGGTCGAGGCAGCCGCGCATGGTGCGGCGCGACTCGGGGCTGGTGAGCGAGTCGAGATAGACGTGGTACGGGTCGCGCGCCGGCTCGACCGGCAGCGCCGCGACATCGGGCACGGCAGGCAGGCTCACCGGGCCGATCTTACGGCCCCGTCGTCCGCGTGCCCATCCAGGCGGGCCTGCGGCCCTGTCAGAAGGGGCCGGTGAGCTCGCCCAGTTTGTCGGTCAGTTGCAGGTTGGCCGCGTAGTCGACCGGCACCGCGATCACGGACACGACGTCGTCGGCCAGCGCCTTGCGCAGCGTGGGCAGCAGCTCGCCGGCGCTGGTTACGCGGTGGCCGCGGGCCCCGAAGCTCTCGGCGTACGTGACGAAGTCGGGGTTGCCGAACGCGACGTGGGAGTCGCGCCCCAGCTCGAGGTCCATCTTCCACTCGATCAGCCCGTAGGCGTCGTCCACCCACACCAGCGCCACGAAGGGGATCCGCTCGCGCACGGCGGTCTCCAGCTCCTGGGAGTTCATCAGGAACGCCCCGTCGCCGGTCGCCGCCAGCACCTTGCGCTCGGGACGGGCCAGCTTGGCGGCCAGCGCGCCCGGCACCGCGAAACCCATGGACGACAGCCCGTTGGAGACGAGCATCGTGTTCGGCTCGTAGGTCGGGTACATGCGGGCCATCCACATCTTCACCGCGCCGGTGTCGGCCAGCACGATGTCGTCGCGGCCCATGGCCTCGCGGATGTCGGCGACGATCCGGCGCGGCGACAGCGGGAACGCGCCCTCGGCGCGCCCCTGCGCCAGCTCCTCGCCGATCATGCGGCGGATCTTCTCGCCGGTGCCGTTCATCTCGAACCGCCGGTGCACGGCGTCGCCGAGCGCGTCCAGCGAGCGCGAGACGTCGCCGTGCACCCCGACCGCCACCGGGTAGTGGTCGTCCACCTCGGCGGGGAACCGGTGAATGTGGATGATCTTCTTGTCGCGCAGCGGGTTGATCTTGACGGGGTCGAACTCCTGCAGCTCGTATCCGACGCTGATCAGCACGTCGGCCTCGTCGAAGCCGAAGTTCACGTAGTCGTGGCGCATGAACCCCACCGCCCCCAGCGCGTGCCGGTGGTCGTCGGGGAAGACGCCCTTGCCGTTGAACGTGGTGGCCACCGGCAGCCCGAGCCGTTCGGAGAAGCGCACCAGGGCCTGCGAGGCGCCAGCCCTGGTCGCGCCGTGGCCGGCCAGCACGATGGGCCTGCGGGCGCCGTCGAGCACCTCGGCGGCGCGGGCGATCTGCGCGGCCGAGGGATCCTGCGGGCGTACGACGTTCACCGGGAGCGGGGCCAGGCCGTCGGGGATCGGCGCCGACTCGACGTCCTCGGGGATCGCCAGGTAGACGGCGCCGGGCCGCTCGGTCTGCGCGGTCTTGAACGCCTTGCGGATCATCTCGGGCAGCGCCTGCGGCGACGGCACCAGCTCCGCCCACTTGGTGATCGGCCTGAACAGCGAGACCAGGTCGACCACCTGGTGCGACTCCTTGTAGATGCGGTCGAGCCCCACCTGGGCCGTGATCGCCACCACCGGCGTGCTGTTGGTGGTGGCGTCGGCCACGCCGAGCTGCAGGTTGATCGCGCCGGGGCCGAGCGTGGCCGACGCCACGCCGGGCTTGCCGGTCAGCCTGCCGTAGATCTCCGCCATGAACGCCGCGCCCTGCTCGTGACGGACGAGGACGTAACGGATGGAGGAGTCGTGGAGCGCGTCGACGAAGTGGATGTTCTCCTCACCGGGGATGCCGAAGACGTATTCGACGCCCTCCGCCTCCAGAGCCTGCACGATCAGCCGGGCGGCGACGGCCTGCCGGGACATGGGAAACGCCTCTTTTCATGGAAGACTGCGTCTCCGTCAGCACCGGTGGACCCCGGTTCATTCCATGCTGGCCACCCCTTCGAGCAACCGGTCGACGTCCGAACGGTCGTTGTAGTGCACCAGGCCCGCGCGCACCGCGCCGCCCGACTCGCGGATGCCGAGCACGCCGGTCAGCTCCCAGGCGTAGTTGTGGCCGTTCCAGACGTTGACGCCGAGCCTGGCCAGGTGCTCGGCCACCTGGCGCGGGGTGTGCCCGGACACGTTGAAGTAGGCGGTGGCGGTGCGCCTGGCGGGCTTGCCGTACACGGTGACGTGCGGCATGGTCTCCAGCCCTTCGATCAGCACCTGGAACAGGGCCAGTTCGTGCTCCTCCGCCGCGGCCATCGAGGCGAGCAGGCGCTCGCGGCGGCTGCCCGTGCCGGGCACCATGGAGGCCAGGTGGTCCACGGCCGCCGTGACCCCGTCCAGGTCGGCGAACGCGGCCGTGCCCGTCTCGAACCGTTCCGGCACGGTGTCGGACGAGGAGGCCAGCTTGTCCGGCCTGATGGTCTCCAGCAGCGCCGGGTCCGCCACCACCGCGCCGATGTGCGGTCCCGACCACTTGTAGGCGCTCGTGGCGTAGAAGTCGGCGCCCAGCTCCCGCATGTCCACCGGGCCGTGCGGGGTGGCGTGCACGCCGTCCACGTACGTCAGCGCGCCCGCCCGGTGCGCCAGCTCGGCGATCGCGGGCACGTCGGGGCGGGTGCCGAGGATGTTGCTGGCGGCCGTCACCGCCACGACCTTGGTGCGCTCGCCGATCAGGCTCTCGTACTGCTCGACCGGCAGTTCCCCGGTGACCGGGTCCACCTCGGCCCAGCGCACGGTGGCGCCGGTCTGGGTCCAGGGGCGCACGTTGGCGTCGTGGTCGAGCCTGGAGACCACGACCTCGTCGCCGGGGCCGGCGATGGCCCTGGCCAGGCGGTAGGTGAGGGTGGTCATGTTCGGGCCGAGGATGACGCCGTCCGGGTGGCCGCCGACGAGGTCGGCGACGGCGGCGCGGCAGGCGGCGACGATGGCGTCGGAGCGGTGGCTGGCGGGGAAGGCGCCGCCGACGTTGCCGATCCCGGTCCGGTATGCGGTGGAGATGGCGTCGATCACCGATTGCGGCATCTGCGTGCCGGCGGCTCCGTCAAGATAGGCGTAGCCGTCGGAGAGTGCGGGATAGGTGGCGCGTACCGTTTTGATAGGGAAAGGCATGGTATGTAGATGCTCAGCCTCGGAGACCTCAATCGTGCCGCGCCGACGCGCCAGCACCTTCCTGCCCCGTCACGTGAAGAACGTGCCGCCGTGCGGACCTGGCCGCCGCGACGGTGCGGCCTCAAGCGCGAGGGATTGGAGAGGTCCCCGGATCTCGGGGGAGAGGAGCTGGACGACGTGCCGAACGCGCCCTTGACGTGGGTGTCCTACCTGTCCGGGCGGAGGGTCGACGGATGCCCCAGCTGACCGCCCTGGACGCGCAGTTCCTGCACTTCGAGACGGCCACGAACATCGCCAACATCGCGGGGCTGGCCATCCTCGACGGTGACCTCCACCGCGCCGACCTGCAGACCCTCCTCGAACAGCGGCTCCCGTACGTGCCCGCGCTGCGCCGTAAGCTGGCCCCGGTGCCGCTGGGGCTCGACCACCCGTACTGGATGCAGGAGGACGATCTCGACCTCGACTACCACGTGCGCGAGATCGGCCTGCCGCCGCCCGGCGACGAGCGGCAGCTCGCCGAGCAGGTCTCCCGGCTGCACGCCCGCCGGCTCGACCGGCGACGGCCGCTGTGGGAGATCTACCTCATTCACGGGCTGTCCGGGGGCCGCATGGGCCTCTACACGAAGATCCATCACGCGGCCGTGGACGGGGTGGGCGGCGCCGACGTGCTGGCCGCGCTGCTCGACACCGGCCCCCGGCCCGCGCCGCCGCCCGAGGCCGAGCCCGAACGCGACGCTCCGCCTCCCGGGCAGGCGGAGATGCTGGCGCGCGGCCTGGCCAGGCTGGCCGGCAACCCCGCACACGCCGTGCGGTTCGCGTCCATGGCCGTCCCCTACCTGGACGAGATCCCCGTCGTGTCCTCGCTCCCCGGCGCCCAGTTCGTCTCCGGGCTGGCCCGCAGGCTGGCCGGCGCCACGCAGGTTCCCGACCTGCCGACGCTGCCCGCCCCCAGGACGCCCTTCAGCGGTCCCGTGTCGGAGCACCGGCGCTTCGCGTACGTGTCGCTGCCGCTGGACGAGCTCAAGCAGGTGCGCAAGGCGTTCGGCGTCACCGTCAACGACGTGGTCATGGCCGTGTGCGCGGGAGCTCTGCGCGGGTGGCTGGCCGCGCACGGGGGTGTCCCGGGCCAGCCGCTGGTGGCGGGCGTACCGTTCTCGCTGCGGGACGCCGGGGCCGAGGGGCCGGGCAACCAGGTGACGATCATGACGGCCCCGCTGGCCGTGCACGTCGCCGACCCCGTCGACCGGCTGCAGCACGTGCGGCAGGCCATGCGGCGGCTCAAGGACCGGTTCTCGCCGGCGTCCGCGCGGTGGCTGCGCGAGTTCAGCGAGTCGATGCCCGCCGCCCTCATGGGACTGGCCTCGCGCTCGGCGTTCGCGCTGCTCGGGCAGGCCGCCCCGCCGATCAACCTGATCGTCTCGAACGTGCCGGGCCCCCAGTTCCCCCTGTACGTGTGCGGGGCGCGGCTGCTGCACCACTATCCCGTCTCCGTGATCTCGGACGTGAGCGGCGGCGTCAACATCACGGCGTTCTCCTACGACGGCTCGCTCGACATCGGCGTCATCACCGACCGGGCGATGGTGCCCGACGCCTGGGAGCTGGCCGCCTACCTGCGGGACGCGCTCGCCGACCTGCACAACGCGGAAGCCGACGTGCCGCGATGACGCCTACGCTCGCCGGATGATCCTGAATCGCCGGGTGCTCAACCGCACCACGCTCGACCGCCAGCTGCTCCTCCGCCGGGCCGCCCTGTCGCCGGCCGAGGCCATCGAACGGCTCGTCGCGGTGCAGGGGCAGGAGATCGACGCACCGTACCTCGGGTTGTGGACGCGCCTGGCCGCCTTCACCCAGGACGATCTGGCCTCCCTCCTGCACGGCAGGCAGGTGGTGCGGGGCTCGCTGCTGCGCGGCACCCAGCATCTGGCCCTGGCCGGCGACTACGTGTGGATCCGGCCCCTCGTCCAGGTGATCCTCACGCGGGCCAGGCAGGCGTCCTTCGGGCGCTTGACCCAGGGGGTGGATCTCGAGGAGCTGGCGAAGCTCACCCGCGAGCACCTGGCCGGGCGCACGCTCACCCGCCCCCAGCTCCGCGACCTGCTGCTGCGGCGGTGGCCGGAGGCCGGTCCGACGGCGCTGGGGTTCTCGGCGCAGGCGATGGTGCCCGTCGTGCACACGCCGCCCAACGGGATCTGGGGGCAGCGGGGGGCCACGCCGTTCACGCTGGCCGAGGAGTGGCTGGGACGGCCGCTGGAGACGGCGCCGCCGGTGGAGCGGCTGGTGACGCGCTACCTGGCGGCGTACGGGCCGGCGAGCGTGCGGGACGTGCAGCGGTGGTCGGGGCTGACGCGGCTGAAGGAGGTCGTGGAGGCGATGCCGTCGCTGCGCACCTATCAGGACACCGACGGCCGCGTTCTCTACGACCTCCCCGACGCCCCGCTCGTCGCGGAGGACGTGCCCGCGCCCGTGCGGTTCCTGCCCTGGTTCGACAATCTCATCGTCGCCTTCGACGACCGCCGCCGCATGATGACCGCCGAGCAGCAGAGGGCCGTGTGCGTGGGCGCCGTCGTCCACCCCACCTTCCTCGTCGGGGGAACGGTCGGCGGCATGTGGGACCTCAAGGACGGCGTACTGACGATCGAGCCCTTCCACCCGCTGCCCGAGGACGTGATGGGCGAGCTCGCCGACGAGGCGGCGCGCCTGATGGCGTTCGCCGGCGACGAGCAGGGAAGCGTCACCTGGCTCCGGACTCCAGCCACAACCGGCTGAGCCTAGCGTTTCACCGACAATTCAGATGAAGGAGACGATAACCGATCGCCCCTGCTGATGATCGCCGGGTCGGAGGCGGAGAGCGGTTGCTTCAGCCGAGAAGCGATCGAGAAGGCGGCCGAGCTCGTCACCTGGGTCGCCACCGATGACCGGGTCCGACGAGCCCTGTCGGTCCTTTCCGGCTCACTCGGTCTGGCAGCCGCGGGTAACGTCGTCAAGCGACCTGGGCACAGGGGCGGTGAAGGAGATCCACACGTCGGGGGGAACGTCCGCCGGCTCCTCCGTCCACGCGTCACCGGCGATCTCGGTGGCGACCCGCCGCCAGAACGCGACGGCCGCCGTGTTGGAGTCCTGGAAGGCGACCTTCCAGGGGCCGGGGTGCCGGGAGATCACCTCCCGCACGACGGTCATCCCGATCCCGGACCGGCGCGCGCCGCGTACCACGAAGAAGCTGTTCAGCACGCGTGCGGGGCCGGACAGCGCCCGTACGAAGGAGAACCCGAGCGGCCGGTCGCCGCTGGTGAAGAGGTAGGCCGCCCAGTCGTCGTCCTCGAACGCCGAGCGCAGCCGTTCGCTGTGGTAGGTGGCGTCGGGGCTGGGCAGCCCGCCCTGGAACTCCGCCATGTCGTGGCGGAACATGAGCCAGAGCCGTTCGACGGTGGGGCGGTCCGCGGCGCTCACGGGCCGCACGGTTGCCTGAAAAGTGGTCATACAAGCACCTTCCGGCCGGGAGCAACCTCCGGCCGGAAGGGTAAAACCTAGCAGATCTCCATCACGGCTCGTGACCGGGGGGCCGCCCAGGCCCGGCCCAGCCGGGCACGTCCACGCGCTGCCTGCCGATCACCGACAGCAGCCGCAGGGCGTCTTCCCCTGGGCGCCGGGGTCCGGCCGTGTGGGCGGCGGTGGCGCGCAGGTGCTGGTCCGCGGCAACGAGGCGTCACCCGGCATCGTCGACCAGCTCAACGCGCTGACCCGTCGCGTCGCCCGGCCGAGCCCGACGGGATCGACCGGGCCGCCCGGCTCCGCAGCGACCGCGCCTCCTGCGTGACCGGGACGGTCCATTCGGTCGACGGCGGCATGCAGGCGGCATGAGCCGGAGGACGCCTGGTCCGCATCCGGCCGCCGTGGGCGGCCCGGCCAGGTCGGCGCGCAGCGACGTGGCGTGGGTGCGGCCCACAGCCGTGAACGGCCCCGCGTCGCCGGCGGTCAGGCGCGCCCGTGCCGCGGCAGCAGCAGGCTGACCAGCGCGATGGCCAGGCCGAGCCCGGCCGCCATGAGGAAGACCAGGTCGTAGCCGGCGGCGAGGGCGGCCGGGGTGCTCCCCGCGGCCTCCGTCGCCGCCGTGGCGCCGGCGGCCGTCGCGAGCACCGCCAGGCCAGCCGACCCGCCCACTTGGCCGGCGGTCTGGGCCAGGCCGCCGACGATCCCGGCCGCGCCCTCGGGAGCGTCGGCGGTCGCCGCGGCCATGAGGGTGGGGAAGGTCAGCCCGATGCCGACCGCGACGAGCAGCGTGGGCCCGAGCACGCCGGTGACGTAGCCGCTGCCGGCGTGGGCCTGGGCGAGCCAGCCGAAACCGGCCAGGAAGCAGGCGGAGCCGGCCAGCACCAATGCGCGTACACCGGTTCGCGGCAGCAGCGCGGCGGCCCATCGTGCGATCACCATGAACGCCACCGCGGCGGGTGTCTGCCCGAGCCCGGCTTCGAGCGCGCTGAAGCCGAGGACGTTCTGCAGGAACAGCGACGTGAAGTACCACATCGCGATGGCGATCCCGCCGAAGAGCAGCAGCATGCCGCTGCCGACGGCCACCCCCCGGATCCTGAACAGCCGCAAGGGCATGATCGGCTGGGTGGCGAATTTGGCCTCCACCACGGTGAAGACGACGAGCAGGAGCACGCCCGCCACGGCCGGCCCGAGGACCGGCGCGGACGTCCAGCCGTGATCGACGCTCCGCATGACCCCGTAGATCAGGGTGGCCAGGCCCGCCGTCCCCGTGACCGCGCCCGTCAGGTCGAGGGGTTCGCGCCGGCCGGTTCGTGCGCCGGCCAGCGACAGCATGGCCACGACGATCAGCACGGCGCCGATCGGCACGTTGATGAGGAAGACCCACCGCCACGACACGCCGGTGGTGATGGCGCCGCCGGCGACCGCGCCGGCCATCCCGCCCACGCCGCCCGAGGCGGACCATGCGCCGAACGCCTTGGCACGCCCGGCCGGCCCGGTGAAGGAGGTGTTGATCACGGCCAGGGTCGCCGGGGCCATCATGGCGGCCCCGATGCCCTGCGCCACGCGGGCCGCCACCAGGACCTCCGGAGCGGTGGCCAGGCCGCCGGCCAGGCTGGAGACGGAGAACGCCAGCAGCCCGGCGACCAGCATCCGGCGCGGCCCGAACAGGTCGGCGGCGCGGCCGCCCAGCAGCATGAAGCCGCCGAAGGTCAGCAGGTAGCCGTTGACCACCCAGGCCAGGCCGGTGGGCGTGAAGCCGAGCTCCCCGCCGACGGAGGGCAGGGCGAGGTTCACGATGGACGAGTCCAGGATCACCATGAACTGGCACGCGCACGCCAGCGCCAGGACCATCCAGTCGGGGCCGGTGCCCTGCCCGGCCGGCGGAGTCGTGGTGCCGGTCAGGACGCCCTCTCTTGCCGGCTGGCCGTTCACGAGGTCTGGGAGGTCGTCGCGGCGATGGTCTCGCGGGCGTCGCCGCCGTCGGTGACGCGGCCGTCCCCCAGCAGCCGCATCGTGACGCGGGCCAGCCTCCGTCCCTGGTACCTGGCCGCTTCCAGTGCCGCGGCGTCGGAGCCGTCCCCGTTCACCAGCGACGTGCCGTACGGGTTGCCGCCGGCGGCGTACACGACGGGATCGGTGAACCCGGGCGGGACTATCAGCGCTCCCCAGTGGTAGAAGACGTTGCCCAGCGACAAGATCGTGGCCTCGTTGCCGCCGTGCCGGTTGAACGCCGAGGTGAAGGCCGTCACCGGCTTGTCGGCCAGCTTGCCTTCCCGCCACAGCTCGCCGGCCTGGTCGATGAACTGCTTGAGCTGCGCGGCCGGCGTGCCGAACCGGGTCGGCGTGCCGAAGGCGAAGGCGTCGGCCCACGCCAGGTCCTCCATCCGGGCCTGGGCGATGGACGCCGTGGCGTCGGCGTGCCGGCGCCACAGCGGGTTCTGGGCGATCGCGCTGTCGGGCGCCAGCTCGGCGACCCGCCGCAGCCGTACCTCGGCTCCGGCAGCGGCGGCGCCTTCGGCGACGGCCTGCGCGAGTGTGTGCACCTTGCCTGTCGCGCTGTAGTAGATGACGGCGACCTTCACGGTCATGTGTGGCTCCTCGATGTCGTGTAGCATTAGTTATCCGGATAACTATTATGCGCATAACCAATCTGTCAAGGAGAGCTGATGGACTTCGAGCAAGCCGACGCCCTCAACCAGGCCATCCGCCTGTTGAGCCTGCGCCACCGGGCCAGGGCCGCGGCGCTGCTGGCCCCGCTCGGCCTGCACCCCGGGCAGGAGGCGCTCCTGCTCGAACTCGCCAGGACCGGCCCCATGATCCAGGCGGAGCTCAGCGAGGCGCTCGGTTGCGAGCCGCCCAGCGTCACGCTCATGAGTCGCAAGCTCGAAGCGGCCGGGCACGTCCGCCGCACGCCCGCCCCCTCGGACAGGCGCGCCAGCGTCGTCGAACTCACCGACAGCGGCAAGGCGCTGGTCGGCCAGATCAAGCAGCTGTGGTGCGCTCTGGCGGACGAGACCGTGACCGGCCTGCCCGCCCAGACCGTGGCGGAGCTGCCCGGCATCCTCAGGACCCTGGTCGGCAACGTGGACGGGAGAGCCCGCCGCCCGCACGGCTCCGGCGTGGCCTAGCGGCACCGACGAAAGGCTGCGGTCCTTCACGCGTGCCGGTGCGGTGGATCGCCAGCCGCCGCCGGGGACGCCGAAGGTCGGCGACTGCCTCGGCCTGCCGGGCTCGCGTTTCCGAGGGCATACCGCCCTGTCGCGGGGTCCTGGGGGACGTCGAGGATCGCGGGGGCGAGGCCCGCTCGGGACGTGCTGCCCGGCACGCCGGCCTCGTGGCGATGGCGGATCGACTCGGGCGTCCGGCGGCGTCTGCTGCGGGGGTGGCCGCCTACGCCGGCCGGCGGACGGCGTAGGTGCTGATGGCGGGTTCGAGGAGGTCGAAGACGCGCCGCGCGGTCTCGGCGAGCGCTCCGGCGATCTCGTCGTCGTCCTGTCCGGCCAGGGTGCGGCGCTGCAACTCGCGGAAGAGCAGCCGGTCGGCCGCCGCGAGCTGCGCCGCCACCGCGCGTGCGACGATCACGCCGCCCCCGGCTTCGCCCCCGACGTTGTCCTCGGGAGGCGTCCCGCCCGTGCCACTGCTGCGGCCGGTCGCGTCGGTCGGGTCCGTTTCGCCGGTTCTCCCGGTCTCGTCGGAGGCCTCGCCCGTCCTGTCGATTTCGGTGGTGAGCAGCCTGGCGAGGGCCTCCTCGCGCTGCTCGTGCAGGTCGCGCAGCCGGGCGACCAGAGTCGGGCTGTCGGCGATCATCCGGGCGAAGTCGCGTCCGGTGAAGCCGATGACCGGGTCACGCTGTTCCAGCGCCTGCGCATATGCTCGACGTACCGCGCCCAGCGCCGACTCCCCTGGTGGGCGCCGGGCGACCGCCTCCGCCAGGCCCGCCACGAACGCCTCGTGGTGGTCCAGGGCTAGATCCTCTTTACGGGGGAAGTAATTGGTGACGGTCATCTTGGCCACCCTGGCGGCGCCGGCGATGTCGGCGATCGTCGTGCGGTCGAAGCCACGTTGCAGGAACAGTTGGGTAGCGTGGTCAGAGATGGCCTGCCTGGTTTCGCGCTTCTTCTGTTCCCTCAAACCCAAGGTGTCGATGCTCATAGCCGCAGTCTCCCACAGATTTTTAGGTCCGTCCTAGATTTAGGTTGACTCAAGAGAAATGTGCACCTAATGTTAGGCGCGACCTAAGTTTGGGTTTGCCGTCCACCCTGCCCAACGCGAGCGAGGAGAGTGTTTTGTCCCAAGCAGCAGAGGTTCTCGAGCTGGACGAAGGCGTCGCCGACAGTGGCGCCGCCGTCGGCGCCGACTCGGTCAAGACCTACCTGAAAGAGATCGGGCGGGTGCCGCTGCTCACCGCCGAGCAGGAGATCGAGCTGGCCAAACGCATCGAGGCCGGGCTGTTCGCCAGAGAGCGGCTCGATACCGAGCCCGACCTTCCCGCCGAGCTCCGCGCCGACCTGGAATGGATCGCCGCCGACGGCACGCGGGCCAAGCAGCGCATGCTGGAGGCCAACCTGCGGCTGGTCGTGTCCATCGCCAAGCGCTACACCGGTCGCGGCATGCTCTTCCTCGACCTGATCCAGGAGGGCAACCTCGGCCTGATCCGGACGATCGAGAAGTTCGACTACCGGCTCGGCTACAAGTTCTCCACCTACGCCACGTGGTGGATCAAGCAGGCGATCACCCGCGCCATGGCCGACCAGGCCCGTACGATCCGCATCCCCGTGCACATGGTGGAGCTGATCAACAAGGTGGCACGCGTGCAGCGGCGCCTGCAGAGCGACCTCGGCCGCGAGCCCACCCCGGAGGAGATCGCCAAGGAGAGCGAGCTCGAGGTGAGCCGCGTCATCGAGGTGCAGGGCTACGGCCGCGAGCCCATCTCGCTGCACACGCCGCTCGGCGAGGAGGGCGACAGCGAGTTCGGCGACCTCATCGAGGACACCGAGGCGGTCTCCCCGGCCGACGCGGTGTCGTTCACCCTGCTCCAGCAGCAGCTGCACGCCCTGCTCGACCAGCTCTCCGAGCGCGAGGCCGGCGTGATCAGCATGCGCTACGGCCTGGCCGACGGCAAGCCGCGCACGCTCGACGAGATCGGCCGCGTCTACGGCGTCACCAGGGAGCGGATCCGGCAGATCGAGGCCAAGACGATGTCCAAGCTGCGCCATCCGTCCCGCTCGCTGGCGCTGCGCGACTACCTGAGCTGACCGTTCACCTGGCGCGCGAGGTTCCGGAGAGAAAGGCTGCGCAAACGGGAACTCAAGACTGTCGCCACAGCCCCTTGGAAGTTGCTGTGAGTGACCTAGATTCCCAGGCGTGAAACGCTCCCGTTCGAGCCTCGTCCACCAAGTGACGTACGCGTTCAAGAACCCGCGCAAGATCCTGCCCCACCTGAGGCGGCTCGCCCGCGACACCTGGTTCAGGCTGCATACACGCGACCACGTCGCCTACTACCGTGCCGTCATGAAGTCCGACACCGCGCGAGACCCCGAGGGCGCGGTCGGCTCCCACACGCACCGCCGGTGGCTGGCGCTGGGCCGTATGCAGTTCGACTACCTCGTCGAGCACGGGCTGAAGCCGGAATGCCGGATGCTGGAGATCGGCTGCGGCAACCTGCGGGCCGGTCACCTGTTCATCGATTACCTGCACACCGGCAACTACTACGGCATCGACATCTCGCCCGACATCCTCATGGCGGCCCAGGACACCCTCGTCGAACACGGGCTGGGCGACAAGCTCCCGCACCTGACACCCGTACGCGACCTGCGCTTCGCCTTCCTGCCCGACGAGCACTTCGACGTCGTCCACGCGCACAGCGTCTTCTCCCACTCGCCGCTCGACGTGATCGAGGAGTGCTTCGCCCACGTCGGCCGCGTCATGAAACCCGGCGGATGGTTCGACTTCACCTTCGACCGGACCGAGGGCAAGGAGCACCAGGTGCTGCGGGAGGACTTCTACTACCGCACCGAGACCCTGATCGCGCTGGCCTCCAAGCACGGGCTGCAGGCCAGGTTCATGGACGACTGGGAACGCCTGCCGCACAAGCAGTCGAAGATCCGCGTCACCCGGCGGGTCGACGCCCCCTAGCAGTCCGGCGGAAAACGAACTGCGTGCGGGCGGAGGCCTGGCCTAACCTGTGGCGCGTGAAAGACGTTCGGTCACTGCCCAAAGCCCACCTGCACGTTCACCTGGAGAGCACCGTACGCCCTGAGACCGTGCGCGACCTGGGCGGCACGCCCGCGCACGACGGCGTGTTCCGCGACTTCAGGGAGTTCGCCGACCAGCGGGCGCGGGTGCGCGGGCTGCTGCGCACGGCCGAGCACTTCCGGCGCGTCGCGGTGGAGTTCTGCGCGGACGAAGCCGCGCAGGGCACCCGCTACGCCGAGGTGACCTTCACCGCCGCCTCCCACGGGGAGCGGGTGGGGCAGCCGGAGATGCCGCTGGAGGCCGTGCTCGACGGGCTGGAGGAGGGCAGGGCCCGCTACGGCATCGAGTGCCGGGTGCTGCTCGACCACTCCAGGCGGCGGCCGGTCGAGCGGCTGTGGCGCACGTACAAACTGGCCACCCGCTACGACAACGTGATCGGCATCGGGCTGGCGGGCGACGAGAGCCACCCGCTGGCTCCGTTCGCCGAGGTGCTCGACGCGGCCAGGGACGCGGGGCTCCATCTCGTCCACCACGCGGGCGAGGCGGCCGGCGCGGCCAGCATCCGCGAGGCCCTCGACCTGGGGCACGCCGAGCGCCTCGGGCACGGCATCCGGATCCTCGACGACGAGAGCCTGGTGGCGGAGGTGCGCGGGCGCGGGATCCCGCTGGAGGTCTGCCCCACGTCCAACGTCCTGCTCGGGCTCGTCCCGTCGCTGGCCGAGCACCCGCTGCCGCGGCTGCGGGCGGCGGGGCTGACCGTCACGATCAACACCGACGGGGAGACGGCGCTGGCGGACGAGTACGCCAGGCTGCGCGACGTCTTCGGCTGCACCGACGACGATCTGGCCGAGCTGGCACGCGCGTCGATCGACGCGTCGTTCGCCCCCGACGAGGTGAAAGCCGAGCTCAAGGCCGCCGTGCACACCTGGGCCACGGCCCCGTGAGCGGCTCCGTTCCGGGTGGGGTGACGCCGGACGGTCCTCCTGAGGAGGTTCTCGGCGCGTACGGGGCCGAGGGGCGGCCGGTCTGGATGGGAGGGGCCTGGCGGGTCGGCGACCTGGTCGTGAAGCAGGTGGAGTTCCTGCCGGAGACCTTGTGGCGGGCCGAGACGCTGTCCGCATTGCCTGAGTCGCCCGCGTTCCGCGTGGCTCGTCCCGTGCGGGCGCGGGACGGTGCGTGGGCGGCGCACGGATGGGAAGCGGCCCGGCTGGTCCCGGGCGAGCCCGACGTGGGCAGGCAGGACGACGTGCTCAGGACCGGGGCCGCCTTCCATGAGGCGATCGCCCACCTGTCCCGGCCCGCGTACCTGGACGTCCGTGACGACCCCTGGTCCTACGGGGACCGCGTGGCGTGGGAGGAACCCCACGACCCGTCCGGAGCGGCCGACCCGCCCCGAGGAGCCGGGCTGGCCGGCGCGGCCGGCCTGTCCGGAAGGTCCGGCCTGTCCGGAGCGGCCGGGCTGCTGGAGCCGCTCGTAAGGGCCCGGCGGCCGGTGGATCTCCCGTCGCAAGCGGTTCACGGGGATCTGCCCGGCAACGTGCTGTTCGCCCCCGGCCTGCCCCCGGCGATCATCGACTGGCCGGTGTACTGGCGCCCGCCGTCCTGGGCGGCGGCGGTCGCGGTCGTGGACGCGCTGTGCTGGTACGGCGCGTCGCCCGCGCTGGCCGAACGGTGGGCCCACCTGCCCGAATGGGGGCAGATGCTGGTACGCGCGCTCATCTACCGGATCGTCACCCACGAGGCGCTGAACGGGCCTGAGACATGGACCCCGGAGCAAGTGGCCGCCTACCGGCCGGCGGTGGCCCTCGCCGTAACCCACGCCCGCCCCACCGGGTGACGGC